>CAMCMI010000155.1 GCA_945875875.1 Rhizobium sp. Q54 | reverse complement strand
CAATCGACTGGCCTTGCGAAGCCAGCACATCAACCTGACGTAACTTCGCAACAATCTCTTCCGGCTTATGGCGCTTTCTAGGCATTTTGGTCCTCCTCTGTCTCAAAAGACATACCTCAGGATGGACCAGTTCAATGGGGGTGGATCATTACTCATGATAGGCGATCAATTGATACAGGCGTCGTCTTTGCTGTTGAGCGCTTTCCTGACAATAGAAGCGCGGCCCCGCGTAAATATTATCATATTATGTGGCTCAGCTTTTTTGTGCGTCGTGCTTGCAACGATATTGGCTTCGCACATGGGCGCAGTAGGCGCCGCTCTCGGCTCAATCGGCGGAAGCCTTGCAATGCTCGTGGCGACGGCCTTCGTATGTTGGCGAAAGCTCAGCGCTATCGCTCGCTAAGCACCTGTTTCTAGACGGTGATATTTTGTTCAAGGGTCGCCCTGCGGACGCAGATCGCGTGCTCTGATGCTGGTTTGGACGTGTTTGAAATATGGCCCCGACGCCTTCGGCTCCGTTTACTTTGTGAATGATTAGAACGAGAGCTGCACGGACGCTATGTCGGGCAAGATGAAAAGCTTGAGAACCTTCTTTTTTAAGAAGCTTCAATCTTGCAGCCACAACAACGCGCGTGCCGGGAGGACGATCTCTACCGGTGCGCCAAGCTCATAAAGAGCGGCGGAATTTTCGAACGCTGAATCCACCGTCACCTCTGTTGATCCCAGCATCACGCCATAACGTACGTTGGCGCCCAGAAACTCGCGCCGCGTGACTCGCGCAGGCAAGCTGCCCGGCCCGCCAGCGCCAACCGCCGCAAGGCGCGCATGCTGGGGTCGAAACACAAGCCGGGACCCGTCTACGGCCTTACATTCGTCTGGAATCGCCAGCTTCAGGTCGTCGGTGATGGCGAAGATGCGCCTGCCGTCTTGCTCGATCACGCGGCCGGAAATGATATTGGCAGCGCCCAGAAAGCCCGCCACAAAAAGGTTCGAGGGCTTCTCGTAAAGCTCCATCGGCGCTCCGACCTGCTGAACGACCCCATCTTTCATGACGGCTATGCGGTCGCAGATGGTGTTCGCCTCTTCCTGATCGTGGGTCACAAAGATCGTGGTAATCCCGAGCCTCTGCTGCAAATCACGCAATTCGCGCCGGACCTGCTCGCGCATTTTGGCGTCAAGGTTCGACAATGGCTCGTCGAGCAGCAACACCTTTGGTTCAACCGCTATCGTGCGCGCCAGCGCCACACGCTGTTGCTGGCCACCTGATAATTGCGACGGGCGCCGATCCGCAAATTGTGAGAGGCCCACAAGCTCCAGCGCGGCATTGACGCGCTTGTTCACGTCAGCCTTTGGCAAGCGGCGCTCCTCAAGCCCGAAGGCGACATTGCGGCGCACGCTCATGTGCGGCCACAGCGCATAGGACTGGAACACAAGCCCGACGTCGCGCTTCCACGGGGGCAGCTTTGAAATATCGCCGCCGCTGATCTGTACCGAGCCCGTATCTGCTGGAACAAAGCCCGCAATCAGGCGCAGCAGGGTAGTCTTGCCGCAGCCGGAGGGACCAAGAAACGCGAAGAACTCGCCGGGGCGAATATCGAGGTTCACATCCTTCAACACATGGTTGGCGCCGTAAAAAACGTTGACGTCGCGGATGGAAAGATCAGCCGCCGAAATAGCGAGGGGATGCGCGGAACTCATGAGTCCAGTCCTTTTGAGCGCTGGCTGCGCTCGACCACGAGATGAGAGATGAACGCGCAAAGCCCTACGAACACAACCGCCACAACGCCCAGCGCAGCGCCGGCGCCGCGTCCGGCTGCCGATTGCATGTAAACGTAAATACCATAAGCAAGCGGCGCATCGTCGTTGGATTGCACGAGCATCAGCGTTGCGGACAATTCAACTGCGGCTGTCGCAAAACTTGTGACAAAGCCCGCAAGAACGCCGCCCATCATCAGCGGCAACACAACGCGCCGCATCGTACGGGTTTTGGTGGCGCCAAGGTTTTCCGCAGCTTCCTCAAGTGAGATGGAGATTTGCTGAAGTGCAGAGAAACACGCGCGCAACGCATAGGGCACGCGGCGAATGGCCAGCGCCAGCACGATGATGATCCAGAACGAAGCCAGCGGCGAGCCATCGGGCAGCGTCACGTTGTAGAACGTGCGCAGATAGCCGATGCCAAGCACCACCCCGGGCACGGCCAGTGAGGCTGTCGCCAGCCAATCAAGCCAGTGACGACCAATAAGCTTGGTGCGCAGCACGAGGTAAGCGATAGCCACGCCTAGCACCACGTCTATGCCCGCCGCCAGCGATGCATAGATCAGCGTATTTTTGATATAGACCCATGAATCGCCAAACACGCGCGTATAATGAACCAGCGTAAACCCGTCTGGCAGAGGGCTAAACGACCACACGGTCGCAAAGGACAAGATCAGCAACCCAAAATGCGGAGCCAGCACCAGCAGCAACAAAAAGATCACGACGCCATAGGCCACAACAGCCTCGCCCGACCCAAGTTTGCGCTGCGCCAGGCCGCCGCCGCCACGCTGCGTGGTCGCGTAATCCTTGTTGCGCAACGACAACGTGGACAGCCACACCGCAAGCACCGAGCATATGATGAGCATGACGGAAATCACATAGCCCATAGGATCGGCGATACCGATCGAGCTGACACGCAAATAAGCTTGTGGCGCAAGCATATCTTTCACGTTCAGCAAAAGCGGCGTGGCCAGATCGTCGAATACTTTTACAAATACAAGCGTCGAGCCCGCCACATAACCGGGCATTGCGAGCGGCAGGACAATGCGGCGGAACAGGCGAAAGCCGGACGCGCCAAGGTTCTGCGCCGATTCCTCCATGCTGCGGTCAATTGCCCTCAGAGCTACCGAGAGATTGACGAGAATGAACGGGAAATAATGCAGCGCCTGAACGAAAATGACGCCCCAAAGGCCTTCCATGAACGGGATCTTGAATCCAAAATGCTCATCAAGCAGCAGATTGAATGTGCCGTTGCGGCCAAACAGCAATTGCATCGCGACCGCGCCGACGAATGGCGGCATGACAAGCGGCAGAAAGCCCAGCGTCTGCACCAGCAGGGCGCCACGAAATTCAAAACGGGTTGTGAGATAGGCTAGCGGCAGAGCGATAACGGAGGCGACCACCACCGTCATCAGAGACACCCATATAGAATTCCACAATGAGCGTACGAAAAGCTCAGAGGCAAAGAAATCGTAGAAATTGATGAGTGTGAAAGACCCTGTGCCGCGCTCGGTGAAGGCGACATAGATCACCGTGGCGACGGGGATGACGAGAAACAGCATCAGGAACGCGAGGATAGACAGCGCCAGCACAATCTGCCCCGGCGTCGCCGACGCGCGCCATGTGCGAAGGGATAGAACCGCTCTCACTTGTTGTTCCTCAATCCTTCCAGACGCCTGACGCGGCGCCTGGATCAAACCAGCCCTCGAAGGTAAAGCTGAAGATATTCTGTTCGCGGCCTGCGCTCATGGTTTGGAGCGCAGGCCGCGATCAGCACTAATTTTCAGCGCGCGATCTTCAGCGCCTCGTCGGCCTTTGCTTTGGCTTGCGTGTAACGCTCGCGCGCGAAGGCTGCCCATTGCTGCTCAAGTTCTGATTGGCGTGCGCCCTTTTCCTTCGAGCCCGTGAACGCACCGCGGATTTCAGCGCTCGCAGCCTGCGTCTCGCTAACTGGCATGGCGGCAATCAAATCGCGAGCTTCCGTGATGAGGGCAGCCGCCTTGGCGTTCGGCTTTCTGGCAATAGCCGCCTCTGCTTCGTGTATCGCCTTCGTGGCGCCCTTCAGGGGTTCAAGCTGGAAGGTTATAAGCTGGTCAAAAAGCGTGTCGACAGGGGCAGTCCGCGCTTCCGACTTGTCGACGTCGAACATAATCATTTTCTGGAATTGCGGGTCCTTGAACGGATTGGGATAGCCCGCCGGCGCCTTCGCGTAGATGTCCGTGTTCACCGGCAAACGACGAATGCCGGGTTCAAGCAACACTTCCTGGCCTGCAGGCGACAAGATGAATTCAACAAACGCCTGCGCACCAGCAGCGTTCGGCGCATTGGCGACGATGCCTATATTTGCGGGCACAACAGTCGTGACCGAGGGATAGACGAATTTCACCGGGAAGCCCGCCGCCTGCGCGGAGAAGGCGAAGAAGTCGATCACGATGCCTACGCCCACCTGACCGGAATTCACTGCCTCGGGCACGCCAAATGAGCGATCCGTGACGTTGCGGAAATTGCCCGCCATTTCCTTCACGGTCCGCCAGCCCTTGTCCCAGCCTTCGCCCTGCAAGATCGCTTCAATGGTGAGGTGAGTCGTGCCCGAGCGCGATGGCGCGGAAATTGAGACGTGATCGTAGAACACCGGCTTGGCGAGATCCTGCCATTCCTTCGGGTCCGGCAGCTTGTTAGCGCGCGCATAGCGCTCGTTCCACATGATGCCGTAGCCCGAGGCCGCGAAGCCAAAATAAAAGCCGTCCTTGTCGTTGACGGGATAGGAGCCGACCTTCTCGGCTATACCCTTTGCTTTGGGCGTATATTTCATAAGGAGCTGCTTACCCTTGAGCACCTCGAACGCATCCGGCGCCGATGCCCACATCAGGTCGATCTGATTGTTTGACCGGGTTTCCTCGATGAACTTGACTGCCGAATTGGTGTTGCGGTTCTGTACATCCAGCGTTAGGCTCGGATTGGCCTTCTGGAAGGCGTTCCTGAAGGGATCAGTCACGTCCTTTGAGAACGAGGTGACGACAGTCACCTTGCCTGCGGGGGCCTGAGCTATCGCCAACGACGTGAAACCCAAAGCGCCTAGAAAACTCCCGACGATGATAGTACGAAACATAACCACGCCCCCCTCAAAACAGACAAGCTGATTTTTTACCTTGGCGATGCTCGCACAAACTACCGTTTGCGGCAATGGCGCCCGTGTTTCACGTTGGGATCATGGAGAAGCCCTGTCGATAACGCTCCTGCCGTTCGGCCTGTTTTGCAACAGCTGCGTTGCGTTTGAGCACGTGGATATAAATCGACTGGTAAATACAGCTCGATATAGCAAACGCTCCTAACCCAGAACTCCAAAGCATGGGGGTTTCTTTTTCTGACGGATCTTATTCCAGAGGGGCGGGTGTCATCGGGTTCAGCCAAAAAATCTTTGTCTTTTACCAGTGCCTCGAAGGCGCTTGAGGAGCTTAAAAAGGTCGGCAGGCGCGGACTAGCATTCGCCGGCGTGGCGGGAGCGTCCGCCTCAACTGTAGGTGGATTGACAAGGTTCAGGTGCACCTACATATTATAAAATAATATAAAAATTTGAGGGAGGTAATCCGTGGACGGTGGCAAGCTCGGTCTCGATCTGTAGCCATTCAAGAGCTGCCAAGCGACCAGACCCGCAAGAAAGGTAATCTGCATGGCCTTCAATCCGATTGTTCGTCCTGTTGCCCGCGCATTTCCCCGAGGCCTTCGATGATTTCATCGATCTAGTTATTCCAGAAATTGCAGAGACGTGGCCTGTTTCGAAAAGACTATGAGGGGGCCACTTTGCGGGAGCAGCTTGGACTGCCGAAACCGGAAAACAGGTTCGCGCCCGCCCGTTCGGAAGCGCGCGAGGGCAAGTGAAAGGATGCTTTCCTTCCCATTCTGCAAACAAGCTGCGCTGGGCAGAGCCAGTCACAATCGGAGGATTGACTGTTTACCCCGAGGCGCCTCCGCCTGATTGACCCAAGCGTCAGGACCGCAGCTATTGTTCGTAAGCAAAAGCTGCACGTTTAGGCGACAAGGTAGGCTCAAGTTTTAGATTTAACTGGTGGTAATTATATGCGAGTCCAAGTTAGATCATATTAGCCAACACCCGCACAGCGTTACAAAACAAACCCCTACAGCGTCGACCAGCGTCCGCCGCGATATTCCTTCGACGCGGGCATGTTTTTCATCGACTTTGGGCGCTCGTTTAAAATAGCAAATTCCCAGTCTGCGGTGGCCGACAGGATTTCAATGGTCCGTCTCGACTCCGGCTTGGACGTATCGAAAACAGAACCGCCAAACATCAGAACACGCAAGGACGCGCCGTGATCAGCCAATTGCTCGATCACGTCCATCAATTCTCCTGCGGATTTGGCGATCCGGTCGATGCTGGTCACGACCAGCACGTCGCCCTCGCGCATGAAGCTCAGCGCGGTCTCCTTCTCGATGCGTTTGCGCGAGGTTTCGCTCGTGTCGGTGAAGAATTTGATGCACCCGGCGGCTCTAAGGACACGCTCCTGATTCTGGACCCCGCTGCCGTCAAGGCCAAGCGGATCCAACTTCTCGGTGGGCGAAGAACGGCAATAGCCAATCAGCATCTCATGCATTCCTGTTGTTGAGCCTGCTCGGGACTTCCTGGGACAAGGTTCAGACCAGACCGCCGATTCGAGGGACTATTTCACATAAATAATCATATATGATATTAGCTTATCATAATTTTATGTCAATCTGTCAAAATCTAGACACTCCGGAGCCTTCCAAACCTAGAGAGTGCTTCCTCTTTCGTTGCGGCATTGACGCTGCCGGCATCGACAAAAGTCCAAAGCCAAGCCTTTCAACTTGCAACTTTTTGTCTGATCCCTCAAAGAGAAGAGGGATTTTAAGAGGGGAATGTATTTCTCACCATGGCTGCCGACACGCAACGCCTGTGCATCATCGACGACGACAAGGATTACGGCGAATTCCTCGCTGATTTCTTGCGATCTCAGGGTTTTGACGTCGATCTATTTACCTCTGGAGCGGATTTCATCCGCGACGGGACCGCAGATAGATATGATTTTTTTCTGATCGACCTCGGCCTTCCCGGCATCGACGGCGTCGATCTCATCATATTGCTTCGAGCCAAGTCCCGCGCCGGCATCATCATCATCAGTGGACGTATGGGGCC
>CAMCMI010000154.1 GCA_945875875.1 Rhizobium sp. Q54 | reverse complement strand
GCTAGACAGGCCTTGCGTCTGGCGCTGCAAGATTACGCGGGCGAACAGAAGATGCGACGTGGACGACCCGATGTCGATGCCGACCGTGGTCAGCTCGACGTTCTCCTGATCCCAGATCGACTTGGCGATGGCGGCGCGCGCTTCTTCCGACAATTCTAAATGTTCGTGGTCGAGATCCATATCATGCACCTTTGCGTTCTCCCGAATGATCGGCGCGGCTTCAGCCTGCTGCCTGTTTGTTGTTGGCCAGCCGCTTGACGACCGGCTGTGATTTGCGCCGCGCAGGCAATTTCGCGGCTTTGGGTTTCGTTTTGGCTTTCGGCGCGACCTTGCCCTTGCGCGGCTCTGCATTGGCGGCTGCGCTTGCGTGTTCGGCCTCATCGCGCGCGATGTTTTCAATCATCGTCAGCAGCGTGCGGCGCGTGGTCGCCACGTCGGCGGGATCTATGCCCTGCACCGCGATCTGGTTCACCTCTTCGGCGATGGGCACGAGCTTTTTCTTCAGCGCGCGGCCAGCGTCCGACAAGTAGACGTAAACGTTCTTGCGGCTGTGGGGCAACTTGCGCCGCTCGATGTAGCCGAGCTTTTCCATCGCAACCAGCGCCGAGAACGTGGTCGGCTCCATAAGCCCGGCCTCTTCGCTCAATTCGCGCTGGGTCAGTCCCTCGCGCACCCATAGGATGCGCAAAAACACCCAATGGCCAAAGGCGACGTTGTGCCGTGCAAGCCGCGCCAGCAACGCCCGCTGCAAGCCGCGCGTGGCGTCCTTCACCAGATGGGCCAGACGATCGTTTGGCACCGCCTCGCGCCAATGGCGCAGCACGATGGCCGCTTGTGAGAGCTTTTTGGCTTCGGCGTCAGGCATTTGTCATCCTTTGCCCGGCGCGCAAAAGCGCGGGCGTGGGGACTTGGTGGGCAAGCTGCACGTCTTGTCCAGTCTGCGCCGATTTCAGTATCGCGAAACAGACCTCCATCGTCGCCAGCCCCCACGTCCCGTCATGCACCGGCGCGCGCCCGTCCACAACGGCGCCGTAAAGCTCGTCGATCACTTCGCTGCGCGGCACAGGGGGAACCGGCACTTCGTCGAGCCGCTTGGAGCCATCGTCGTAGATCATCACGCCCTTCGAAGTCGGTCGCAGGTCCGCCCGCTCGCAGGAGGCGATGAGCAAGCCGAAATTCTGATGCCAGCGCTCCGGCGGCAACGCCTTGGCCGGATCAAACCCCGCGTAACGCGGGCCGCCGTAATTGAGCTGGCTCTTCAGGTCCAGCTCTGCCTGTTCATCGACGCCGCTGAGCCCGCGACGGGCGGCGCCATAATTATCAGGATTTTTTGGCAGGCCGCCCTCGCCGATCCAATCCACCAGCTCGTCAGAATCAAAATGCGCATAGCCCGAATAGGTGATGCTGGCGCCAGCGCCGTTCTCGAACGTCAACAGCGCGGTATAGGCGCCCTCCGTGCGGCGCGAGGCGTCCCAGGCGCCGGTGAAAGCACGCACGCTTTTCACCATGCCGCCGCCGATAAAGCGCACGTTGTCGACCTGATGCGGCGCCTGATTGAAAATCACGCCGCCGCCTTTGGACGTGTCCAGCTCTTCGGGGCGGCGCGGGCGATAGAGAAAATCGGTGTAATCCATCGCGCTCATCATCCGCACGTCGCCATAGGCGCCGCTCTCGACGATCTCGCGCGCGCGGCGAATGGGGCCGTCGAACGAATGGCTGTGGCCCACGACCAGATGCACGCCCGCATTGCGCGCCGCATCAATCATCGCCTGACAATCTTCAACGCTCAAAGCCATCGGCTTTTCGCACAGAATGTGGCGGCCATGGCCCGCCGCCGCCAGCACGTTTTCCACATGATATTGGTGCGGCGTCGAAACATAGACAGCCTCGACGCCCGGATCGGCGCACATGTCGGCGACGTTTGCATAGGAGCGGCCGGAAAAGTCCTGCTCGAACCTTGCGCGCGCCTCGGCTCGCGGATCGGCGCCTGCGACGATCTCGATGCGCGGATCAAGCACAAGCGTCGGCAGCATGAGGCTGAACGCGCGCCCCAATCCTGCAATGCCAAGCCTGATCTTGCGCACGCTCACAATTCGATAACCACTTCGCCACCACGCCCGCGCGACACGCACACCATGATGTTGGTCTCGTACTCGCCCGCCGTCAGCACCAGATCGCGATGATCGACGTCGCCGGACACAAGCCTGGTCCGGCACGAACCGCACGAGCCGCTCTCGCAGGACGAGGGCACGACATGGCCGCCATTGCGCAAAGCCTCCAGAATCGTCACGCCCACCGGCACGTCGAGCACCTCGTCGGTTCCCTGTATCCGCACCTTGAAGGCTTCGTCTTCTACCTGCGCTATTGATCCGTCAGTGAAGGCCTCGAAATGCACGGCGGACGCTGACCAATGGCCGGTCATGTCGCGCACGGCATCCATCAAGCCCTTGGGGCCGCAGCAATAGACGTGGCCCTTGGGCTTCTCCAGCGCTGGCCAGAGATCATAGGCGTTCGCCATATCGCCCTGGTCGTGGTGGATAATCACCTTGCCGCGAAACTCCGGCCCCTTCAACTCGTCCAGAAACGGCGTCATCTCCGGGTTGCGCGTCAGGTAATAGAGCTTGAACGAGGGACCGCCGCTGGCGAGCAGAAAACGCGCCATCGAGAGCAGCGGGGTGATGCCGATGCCGCCCGCAATGAACGTGTAGCCAGCGGGCGACGCCGCCAGCTCGAAGTCATTGGCTGGATCGGAGACCGGCAACAGATCGCCCGCGTTCAAATCCGCGCACATGCTGGCCGAACCGCCCCGGCCATTGGCCTCGCGCTTGACGGCGATCACATAGCGGTCGCGCTCATGGGGATCGTTGCAGAGGGAGTACTTGCGCTCCTCGCCATTGGGCGTGCGCAGGGAAACATGCGCGCCGGCGGTGAAGGCTGGCAGATCGCCCCCGGAGGAATCGCGCAGCTCGAACAGACGCACGTCCTGCGCAATCGTTTCGGCGCGCTCAACGCGCAAATCTCGCATGGGGTCGCCTCATCCTGTATATCGGCGGCGTTCTGGGTTCGACCGCCTGTTTGGTTGAATTGTTTAGACGCCTAACGATCTTTGGACAAGTCCGGCGGGCGCGCAATTCACCCTTTTCAGGGGCTCGACAAAAGCGCCGCTGCGCGCTAATTGCTTAGAGGCCTAATAATGCGGCGGAAGCGACGCCAGCCGCGCGATATGGAGGGACGTCATGCTCACGAGCCAGGAAAACGATCTGCTATGCCGCGTCGAGGGCGATGCGCCGATGGGCCAGATCATGCGCAACCATTGGTTGCCCGCCTGCCTGATCGAGGAAGTGTCCGAGCCTGATTGCGACCCCCTCAAAGTGCGCCTGTGCGGCACGGACCTTGTGGTGTTCCGCGACACGGACGGGCGCGTTGGCATCCTCGACGAGCTTTGCCCCCATCGCCGCGCCTCGCTGGTCTTTGGCCGCAATGAAGAATGCGGCCTGCGCTGCCTCTACCACGGCTGGAAGTTCGACGTGGACGGCAACGCGATGGAGCTGTCGTCGGAGCCGCCCGAGAGCGGGCTCATCAACAAGGTGAAGGCGAAAGCCTATCCCGTGCGCGAGGCGGCTGGTTTCGTCTGGGTGTACCTTGGCGATCAGGCGACGATGCCCGAGTTCGAGCCGCCGGTGTTCCAGCCGCACCCTGACACGAAGGTCGCCACCTCCAAGTTCAGAGTGCCGTGCAATTGGGCGCAAGTGCTGGAGGGCGGCATTGATTCGGCCCATTCCTCCACCCTGCACTCCTCCGACATGGTGCCCGCCCGCGTCAGCAGCGCCGAGGCGAACGAGAACACGTGGCTGCGTCCCTCCACGGACAAATCGCCGCGCCTGCAATCCCAGCGCACGCCGTTCGGCTTCCGCTATGCGGCTTTGCGTCGCCCGATCCAGAACGCGCAGACGCATGATTACATCCGCACGACGTTGTTCGTGGCGCCCTACACCGTCTACATCCCGCCCAACAACAATTACAAAGTCGCGATCCTGCACGTGCCGGTCGACGACACGAATACGGATTTCTACTTTCTGGCCTTCGGCGACGCCGCCACAACGCCCGACACCGAGACGTGGCGGAAGTTCTTGGGCGCGACAAAAGGCGTGGACCTCAACGACGACTGGTCGAACAAGCGCACGTTCGAGAACAAATTCCTGCAGGACCGCCAGGCCATGCGCGCGGGCAATTTCACCGGCATTCGCGGCATTCCCAATCAGGATTACGTGATGTGGCTGACCATGGGCCCCATCGCCGACCGCACGCTGGACACGCTTGGCGCAAGCGATCTGGCCATCGTGGAATTCCGCAAGCAGATGATCGAAGCCGTGCGTGATTTCCAAAAGGACGGCACAGTGATCGGGCGTACGGAGCCGCACATCCCCGCCAACAAACTGCGCTCGTTCGAGGGCGTCGCGCCCAAGACGACCGACTGGCGCGTGGTGGGCCTGACAGACGAGGAGCTGACGCTGCGCGGCCTGATGCCGCCCGCAAGCAACGCGGCTGAGTAGAACTTTGGACCGCGGGCTTCCAGCCCGCACGCGGACCGCAGGTCCGCATCGAAAAGACCGCGCTTTTGACTTCTGTCCCGAAAACGAGGCGTGAGCGAAGCGGAAACTTGCCCAAAATCAAACCATAGCCCCCGCTCCTTTGTCATAATAAGATCAATTCCAAACAGGATAGGGAGCAGCGCCGATGCTGGATCACAAAGCTGGAGCCGGTGCGCCCGAAGACGAGATCTTCGATGTCTATTCGGACATCGACCGCGACCCCTTTGGACGCTATGCGCGCCTGCGCGAAGAAGCCCCCTGCTATTGGAGCAAGAGCGGGCAGATTTGGGTTCTCACCCGCTATGAGGACGTGTTGCGCGCGGCGCAGGATTGGGAAACCTTCTCATCCGCGCAGGGCAATCTGATCGACGAAATCCCCGGTCGCGCCGGCGGCACGCTGGGCACCACCGATCCGCCGCGCCACGACCGCTTGCGCTCGCTGGCCCAGGCCGCGTTCATGAAGAAAAACAACGAACATCTGGCGCAGCCAACGCGCGACATCGCAAACGCTGCGATTGATCGCATTTTGGAACTGCGCCGGTTCGATTACATCGCCGATTATTCCAGCCTCATTACGGTTGGCGTGCTGTTTCGTCTGCTCGGCCTGCCGGAACAGCACCCGGCGGAAATTCGCGACAAAGTGGTGCTGTCAATCTCGACCGACCGCAAAACGCGCGGGCGCAATGCGGAGCTGGACGCGGCGTTTCAGTGGATCATCGACTTCATCAGCCGCGAAGTGACCGAGCGCCGCAAGCACCCGCAGGATGATCTCGTGACGCGGCTGGCGGAGGCCGAAATCGACGGCGACCGGCTGACCGAGCGCGAGATTTTGCTGACCACGAGCACGTTCGTGATGGCGGGCGTGGAATCGCTTTCGAGCTTCATGTCGGTGTTCATGCTCAATTTGCACGATCACCCGCAGGCGCGGGCGCGCTGCGTCGCCGATCCCGCGATGATTCCCAAAGCGATTGAGGAATCCCTGCGCCTGAACACTTCGGCTCAACGCTTCAAGCGCGTCGTCGCCAAGGAAACGCAGCTGCACGGGCAAACGCTGAAAGTCGGCGACAAGGTGATCCTCGCCTATGGCGCCGCCAATCGCGACTGGCGCAAATTCCCCAACCCTGACGTCTACGACATCGACCGCAATCCGCAGGGCCATGTCGGCTTTGGATCGGGCAAGCATTTTTGTTTGGGGAGCCAGATGGCGCGCTTCATCACGCAGATCGCGAGTGAAACGTTTCTGGCCCGCATTCCAGACTTCCGCCTGACGGGCGAGCCTTTCGACTGGGTGCCGTCGTCGAACTTCCGCAGCCCGAAAAAGCTCCCTTTTGAGATCGTTTGACCAATCAAATCACGCGGCGCGTCACGCCACTTGCGGCTCAGAATCTTGCGCATTGGCTGGATGCGACAAGCCTTCCACAGGGCGCCCGCCTGCGATGGCGAGAGGCAGCGTTGGCGAGGGATGCAGAGCCTCCAACTCAAAGTGCTGCGCCTCAAGAGCAACATTCAGAACGTCGTCATCCCTGCGGTCGCCACGAAACGGGGGTCAGGCATGTCAGCCACAGAATACGCAGATCGAGCGACAGGCTGACGTTATGGATATACCAGCGATCCAGCGCGCTTTTCTCCTCGGGCGTCACCAGCTTGCCGCCATGCACCTGCGCCCAGCCGGTCAGGCCGGGGGGCGCCAGAAGGCGAAAGTTGTCGCCCGCTGGCATATCCACAGGCAAAAGCGGGCGCGGGCCGATGATGCTCATGTCGCCACGCAGAATGTCATAAAGCTGCGGCAATTCATCAAGCCGCGTGGCGCGCAGGAAGCGGCCAATCTTCGACAGACGCTCGCAATCGCTCATGACCCGGCCATGCCGGTCCAGCGGATGACGCAGCGTACGGAACTTGTGAACGCTGATCCGGCGACCGCGATAGCCAACGCGCTCCTGCCAGAACAGCGAGGGAAAGCCTACGTCCGCCAGCACGACAAGCGTGACAAGCGCAAACAAGGGCGCGAGAACGACGATGCCCGCCCCAGCCAGCAACACGTCCATCGCGCGGCGAAAGCGCCAATACCCGGCGTCAAGCCGGATCGACGAGACATAATAAGGCGAGCGCCGCGCGATCCGTTCAGCCGCAGCATCAGCGCGCGGGCTCCCAAGGTTCAGGCTGTCGGAAAGTGATTCAAGCGTGATCCCGCGCGCTAGCCAGCCCCCATGAGGTGATCCGGTCTTTATGTTAGTTGACGATTTGGTTTGTAGCTAGCGCTGGGGTGGCCGGCGAAGCTGGTTGGGGTTGCGTAGCCGGCCATTGTAGAACCTCTGGTGCAGGCGGTTGATATCGCAGTGATG
>CAMCMI010000153.1 GCA_945875875.1 Rhizobium sp. Q54 | reverse complement strand
ATCGCGGCCAGCAACGGCGCTTATCGCGCAGTCGCCAACATCGACGACAGCTTCTCCGAGAAGGACATTGAGAAGTTGCACGAGGGCGGCATTCGCGGCTGCCGTTTTAACTTTGTGAAACATCTTGGCGGCGTGCCGGACATGCGAGTATTCCACACGGTTGTGGATCGCATCAAGCAATTTGGCTGGTCGCTCGACGTGCATTTCGACGCGATTGATTTGCCCGAATATGCGCCGATGCTGGCGAAGCTGCCCGTCGTTTACACCATCGACCATATGGGTCGGGTGAAAGCCTCCGACGGCCTGCAGCAGAAGCCTTTTGAATGCCTCGTCAACCTGATTAAGGACGACGAGAAATGCTGGGTGAAAGTGTGCGGGTCAGAGCGGGTGTCGTCTACTGGTTATCCGTTCACGGACGCCGTGCCGTTTGCGCGCGCCATCTGCGAGCTGGCGCCTGATCGCATTATTTGGGGCACGGACTGGCCGCATCCCAACGTGAAGCAGATGCCTAACGATGGCGATCTGGTGGATTTGATTCCGCTGTTCGCGCCCGAGCCCGAATTGCAGCAGAAATTGCTGGTGACGAATCCGGGGCGTTTATACTTCGACGAGAAGTAACGAGAGAAATGGCTGCGGCGCAGAGCGCAACAGGATTGCCCTTCTCCCTTGCGGGAGAAGGGCTGCGGGCTGGAAGCCCGCGGTCCAAAGGTTGCGCAGCTGGCGATGTAGCTGCGTCATCCCGGCGAAGGCCGGGACCCACGATAGGCCGCGAGCTCGTAGCCTACCGTGGATGGCCGCCTTCGCGACCATGACGCGTTTGGTCTCATGGTTGATAAAGCGGCGCGCGATGCTGCTGGCCCGCAGTCCAATCACGCCACGCTCTTGGCCAATCCGCGCACGCGCTCTGCAAAGCCCGCGATGTCGGCGGGGTTGGTGACGTCGCACGCCGCCGCCGCGTAACGATCCGGGCGGATGATGATCAAAACTTCACGGCCCTTTGGCAAACGTTGCTCGAACAATTCATCGACTTCGCGCAAGGCAAGGATTGCGGGATCGGCGTTTCGGTCGATATTCATCGAATGCGGATTGATTGCGATGCGCACAAGATTGGGCAGGCCGAAATCAAAAGCAGCGCACGATCCAAGGGTTTCCTGCGCGTTGTCTCCAAATGCGATTAACGCAAAGCCATTGCCCGCCAGCTCGTCGAGCTTCACGCGCGAGCGATCCAGCCGTTCGACAAGCGGTTGCGGCTGCATGCGGCCAACGACGTTTAGGCCGCCGTCTTCAGGCAACAAGAATCCCTCTTTGTAGAACGGTTTTGGCTTGTATTTCATCTGCGCGAAATAGGCGTGCAGGGGCGGGATGAAGCGCATCAGCTTGAAGGCGCTCTGTAGCAGAAATGCCTGTACTGCAGAGGTCGGCATCATCACGCGGCCAATGTTGACGGCAAGTTCAATCAGCGACCATGCATGCGGTGAGCGCTCTTTTTGGTATGTATCAAGCACGCCCGCACCAAGCTCGCCCTTCACGACGCAGGCCAGTTTCCACGCCAAATTATGCGCATCGCGTACGCCGCTGTTCATGCCCTGGCCAGCAAATGGCGGCGTCAAATGGGCTGCGTCGCCGCCAAGGAACACGCGGCCCTTGCGCCAGTGATCGGCCATGCGCGCATGGAACGTGTAGACTTGGCGCCGCACTACGGGCGAGTCTGCGTCGGGTCCAAACATCGCGAGCAATTCGCGCACCTTCCCAGGCGTTGAAATTTGCTCGTCCGTCTCGTTATTATGAACCATGAATTCGTAGCGGCGCTTTCCATCGGGTCCCGGCAGGCATATCGTCGGGCGCTTGGGATTGCATAACACGCGGGTCAGGCGAAAGCGCTCTCTGGTCTCTTCAAGGTCGACGATCAGCCAGCGTTCGCGATAGGTTGAGCCGGAGAGTTTGGAGTCGATGGCTTTACGAACAGCTGAGCGCGCGCCGTCGGATCCAGCCAGATAGAGCGCGCGCAAGTCGCGCAGCTCGCCGTCGGGTTGCTTCACGCGGAGGATCACGCTTTGCTCATTCTGCTGCATGTTCTCAAAGCTGTGGCCGAACAATTGCGTGACGTTTGGAAAACGCGAAAGCCCCTGTCGCAGTGCGGCTTCAAACTCGGGCTGGGTAAAGGCGTTGCGCCGCGTCCAGCCAAACTCGCGTGAGGTTGGCTCCACTTGCGCAAACACTTCGTTGTTTTGCGTGATGTATTGGTAGCCGTAATCGATAGCCACATTCGCCAACACTTCGTCCACGATCCCGCACGCCTGCATGGTGCGCAGGCTCTCGTCATCAATGGAGACGGCGCGCGGCGCCCCTACGGTGGTGTCGTTGCGCTCTACAAGGATGACGCTGACGCCAGCTTTGCCGAGCAAATTAGCCAGCGTAAGGCCGGTGGGGCCGGCGCCGACGATGATGACGTCGCAATCGAGAGAAGACATTATTGCACCGATCGTTTGGTCATGAGAACAGGCGTATGTATCGAGGTCGAGTTATGCCTGTGGCGCAACTCTTCGCTGATCAGACTTGCAGCCGAAACGACAAGCAGAACCAGCCTGCGGCGCTGCCCGTCGTCAAGGCTGGAATCGTCGGCGACAAGGCTCAGGCTCGCGTAAACGCCAGCCTCGCGCACGATGACCGGGGCGGCTATCCCAGCAAGGCCTGTGTCGATTTCGCTCGCTGTTGCGCAATAGCCGCGACGGCGTATGTCGGCCAGCTCGCGGCGTAACGGTTCATACCCGGGCGCTGTTTTTGGCGCGCCGATCAAACGGTTGAGTTGACGCGCGGGCAGTTGCGCGAGAATGGCTTTCGAAGTTGCGCCCTGCGTCAACGGCATTGGTTTGCCGCGTTCATAGCTGGAGCGAAAGCTTGTCTCTCGCGCAGCCTCGTCAGCTACGCACATCACCTGATCGTTATAGAGCCGCGACAGCAAAGCAACGCACGGCGTATGCGCTTGCATCACCACATCGCGCAGCGCTCCAGCGCCTGCATGGACGAGGGGGTCAGTCATGCGCAGCAGCCGATCATATTCAATGAATGCGGGGCCAAGTCGATAGGCGCCGTCATGCGCGGCTTCCAGAAAGCCCGCGTCAACAAGATCGCGCACGGTGCGATAGGCGGTGCTGGCGGGCACGCCAAGCGTCTCCGCCATGTCGGGCACGCTCCACGCGCTCGCTGCGTCATTGAACACGCGCAGCACGGCCAGAAAGCGGCTGAATCCAGCCATTAAACGCCCTCCCGAGACTTTGCGCGCTCCGATTGACGGCGCTTAAGCCGAGAACCACCCTACAAACAATTTTAATAGCAGGCGTAAAAGATGTCAAATTCTATTCTCATAAAATGAGAATATTGACACTTAGATGGTTCTAGCCTTATTGTGCCGTTAACAGGTGTTTGTCCGGGGAGGCTTGCAGCATGTGCACGGCAGAAGATGGTTCCAGCGTCGCCGCTCCGGCGCTTGACAAGCATGCGCCCGGACCTGCCGCCAGCCCTGAATTGATCGCAGATCTTGTGATCGCCAATCGTATTTTGTTTCGTGAATCCGTGGTCGATGCTTTCGGCCATGTGAGCGTGCGTCATGATAAAGATCCAACGCGCTTTTTGCTCGCGCGCAACATGGCGCCGGCTCTTGTGAGCGAGGCTGACATCATTGAGTTTGGGCACGACGGCGAGCCGGTCAACGCAGCCGGGCGCGCCGTTTATCTTGAACGCTTCATCCATTCGGAGATCTATCGCGCGCGGCCAGACGTCATGTCCGTGGTGCACAGTCACTCGATGGCGGTTTTGCCGTTTGGCCTTGTGCCGTCGGTGCCATTCCGCGCGGTCACGCACATGGGCTCGTTCATTGGCGTGTGCGCGCCGGTGTTTGAAATTCGCGAAACAGCTGGCGACGACAACGATCTTCTCATCAGCAATCGCGCGTTGGGCGCGGCGCTTGCAAAACGTCTTGGCGACCAGAGCGTGTGCCTGATGCGCGGCCATGGCTCGACGGTGGTGGGAAACAGTGTGAAACAGGCCGTTTTCCGAGCCGTTTACACTGAGCAGAACGCGCGCGTTTTGTCGGAGGCCTCGCGCATCGGCCCCGTGGTTTCCTTGACCGAGGCTGAAACCCGCACGGCCACACGCACCATTGACGGACAGGTGCCGCGCGCCTGGAACATGTGGCGCCTGCGCGCTGAAGGCAAAGTTTGAGCGGCAGCTCGAGATACGGTTTTACAGGAGCAGATCATGCAAACCACAATTGCCGCAGGCCCCTCAAAGGAGCGCCAGGCTTTCTACGACAAGATCGCGCCCAAGCATCTTTCTCCCTTGTGGGAAGCGCTGAAAGGCCTTGTGCCGGTGGAGCCCAGGAGCAAGTTCACGCCGCACGTATGGCGCTTTGACGAATGCCGCGCGCTGCTGATGGAAGCGGGCGCACTGCTGACCGCCGAAGAGGCGGAGCGCCGCGTGCTGGTGTTTGAAAACCCCTCCATGCCGGGCGGATCGCGCATCACGGCCACCATGTATTCGGGCATGCAGCTCATTCTGCCCGGAGAGATCGCCGCCGCGCATCGCCATACGGCTTCCGCGCTGCGTCTCGTGCTGGAAGGCAACATGGGCTATACTGCGGTGGCTGGCGAGCGCACGCTGATGGAGCGCGGCGATTTCGTCATCACGCCGAACTGGGCGTGGCATGATCATGGGCAGGAAAATGACAAGCCCGTGATCTGGATCGACGGCCTTGATCTGCACATCATCAACTTCTTCGAGACCGCATTCAGCGAACATTCGAACGACAAGATGCAGCTGCAGGCCAGACAAATCGGTGAATCGCAGGCGCGCTGGGGCTCCAACATGCGCCCCTTCAATACGCCTTCGCCGTTTGGCGCCACGACGCCTATTTTCAACTATAAATATAAAGCCAGCCGCGAGGCGCTGATGGCGGTGGCCGCTTCCGAGAGCATCGATCCGCATTTGGGTTATGCGCTGCGCTACGTCAATCCGCTCGATGGCGGCTGGCCGATGCCGCTGATCGCCGCATGGTTGACGCATTTGCCCAAGGGCTTCGAGTCGCGCGAACTGCGCTGTACCGATGGTCAGACCATTGTGATGCTGGAAGGCGAATTGCACGTCGAGGCGGGCGATAAATCCTTCACGGCGGGAGAGGGCGACGTGGTTGCTTTGCCAAGCTGGGTCTGGCGGAAAGTGCGCGCTTCAAAAGACGCGGTGTTCTTTACGTTCTCGGATCGCAGCGCGCAGGAAAAGCTGGCGATCTATCGCGAAGAGCGCAGATAATGAACGGGTAACTTTTTGCGTCAAGCTGTTGCGTGCGTTCGGCCAGAGGGATTCTCGCCATGGATCATCGCGCATTTTTGAAGCAGCTTTTTAATTGCGCCATAGCGGCGGCGGACCCTTCGGCCATTGTGCCGCAGCATCTGCCGCCGCGCCCCAAGGGCCGGCTTGTCGTGCTGGGGGCAGGCAAGGCGTCGGCCAGCATGGCGCGCGTGGTCGAAGATTATTATGGGGCCCCGCTTGAGGGCTTGGTCGTCACGCGCTACGGCCATGCGGTTTCCTGCAAATACATCGAGATCATCGAAGCTGCGCACCCAAAGCCGGATGCTGCGGGAGAGGCCGGGGCGCAGCGGGTTCTTGAACTTGCCCGGACGCTGGGGCCAGACGATCTGGGCCTGTGCCTGATATCTGGCGGCGGCTCGGCGCTGCTCAGCCTGCCCGCGCCGGGGCTTACATTAGCGCACAAGCAGGCGATCAATTCAGCGTTGCTGCGCAGCGGCGCGCCGATCAGCGCCATGAACATCGTGCGCAAACATTTATCCGCCATCAAGGGCGGGCGGCTTGCAGCAGCGGCATCTCCAGCGAAATTGCTGACCCTTATCATTTCGGACGTGCCCGGCGACGATCCTGCAATAGTTGCGTCAGGCCCGACATTAGGCGATCCGTCAACCTTTGCGCAGGCGCGCGAAATCCTGCGCAAATACGGCATCGAAGAGCCGCGCGCCGTGATTGAACATCTGGAGCTGGCGCAGGATGAGACGCCAAAGCCCGGTGATCCGCGCCTTGCTGCGAGCGTTATAAAGATCATCGCCGCTGCGCAAATGTCGCTTGAGGCGGGCGCCACATGCGCGCATGGGGCTGGCGTTACGCCGATCATTCTGGGCGATGCAATTGAAGGCGAGGCGCGCGACATTGGGCGCCAGCATGGGCTTCTGGCGTTGCGCAGATTGCAAGAAGGCCTGCGCCCGTGCGTGTTTTTGTCAGGCGGCGAGACCAGCGTGACGATGCGCGCACCCGATAATGCGAATACGCGCGGCGGTCGTAACAGCGAATATCTGCTGGCGTTGGCGCTCGCGCTTGAAGGCGCGCCGGGCGTGTACGCGTTGGCGGCGGACACTGACGGCATCGACGGGATGAGCGAACATGCGGGCGCTATGATAACGCCGGACACTTTGGCGCGCGCCCGCGCGGCCGGTCTCGACCCCGGGGCAATGCTGGAGCAGAATAATTCCGGCGCGCTGTTCGAGGCTTTGGGCGATTGCGTGACGACGGGCGCCACGCTCACCAACGTCAATGATTTTCGCGCGATCCTTATTTTGTAGGGCCAGCTTTGCGCGTGCGCTGCGCTTTGCTACAAGGGTTTTGCAACACAACCGGAGCCTGCAAAATGAGTGGACCCATCGTCGAGGACGTCAGCCTTGCGGATTTGAAGAAGGGCCTCGCGGACGGCTCTATTTTGCTGGTGGACGTGCGCGAACAGATCGAATGGGATGCGGGCCACATTCCCGGCGCGGTTTTCAATCCGTTGTCGATCTTTGATCCCGCCGCTCTGCCGCCCGCTGCGCCGGGCAAGCGCGTGGTGCTGCATTGTCGCTCGGGTCGGCGCTCGATTGATGCGCTGGATGCGGCGCAAAAGTTTGGCCGCGAGGACGTGCGCGCCCATTTTGGCGGCGGCATGCTGGACTGGGTAGGTGCGGGCGAGCCTGTCGAATAGCGGTTTTTCGC
>CAMCMI010000152.1 GCA_945875875.1 Rhizobium sp. Q54 | reverse complement strand
GATAAGAAGATTCTATTTGGCGAAAATTTCAAAGAGCTTGAAAAACAGGCGCAGATCGCCAACGGCGTTACCGACCAAATGAAAGCCGCTCAGGAGCGCGCCGCCAAGATGGACGGACTGGCCAAAGCTGCGATTTTCTTCGCCGTGGTCGCAATCATGATCATGTTTGCCAATTACTTTGCGACGTCGTTCCCCTACAGCCAGACGCTGCAAATAATGGCGGCATCAACCCTCGCAGCATCCGTCGTCGTCAACTTTCTGGCGAACGGAAAGAAGAAGTCGATTCTGGCGGCCGTCGCCTGATTTAGCGAGCAGCAGCTCAATCTGGACCGCGCGCCCTTCTCCGGCATTGAAAGATGCGCGCGAGGCCGCGCGCGGTCCACAGGGGTGCCTTCAACGGATCAAGCATTGTCGAACCTCGATGTTTTGCCTAGAAAGAGGGCCCAACACAGGGAGGGGAGAAAATGCGCAATTCAGGACGAACAATCGCCGCGCTTTGCGGAATCGCGGGCCTTGCTGCAGGCGCGTTAGCTGCGCCGCAGGCGATGGCGCAGGGCGCTGATTTCTACGCCGGCAAGTCGATGACGATGCTGATTGGCGCCGCGCCGGGCGGCGGTTATGACGTTTACGCTCGCACGATCATTCGCCACTTGGGCCGCTTCATCCCCGGCTCGCCGGAAATAGTGCCGCGCAATATGGTCGGCGCCGGCAGCGCGACGGCTGCTGCAGCCATTTACACGACGGCCCCCAAGGACGGCACGTGGATCGGCGCTATTTTCCCCGGCGTCATCATCGGGCCAATTCTGGAGCCCAAGACGACATCGCTGTTCGACCCCACAAAATTTATCTATCTTGGCAGCGCAGACAGCGGCACGCGCGTTTGCATCACCGGCATAAATTCGAAGGTAAAAACATTTAAGGACGCCCAGCAGCAAAAGACGATCATGGGCGCCAGCGCGGCCGGAGGCTCGACGCGCGATTACTCCCACATGCTTAATCATGTAGCGGGCGCGAAGTTTGAAATCGTCAGCGGCTACAAGGGCACCGCCGATCTGTTTCTTGCGATTGAGCGCGGCGAAGTGGACGGCATGTGCGGCCTCGACTGGTCGAGCCTGAAGTCGCAGCGCCCCGACTGGTTACGCGACAACAAGATCAACATCCTGACCCAGACGGCGCTCGATCAGGAGCCGGAACTCACCAAACTCAGCGTGCCGATGATGTGGGATTTCGTCAAGGCTGATCTGGACCGCAAGGCGGGGGAGCTTGTCGTCAGCCAGCAGATCTTCGGACGCCCCTACGTTCTGCCGCCGGGAACACCAGAAGCGCAGGTGAAGATTTTGCGCGAGGCGCTGATGAAAACGCTTGCCGACAAGCAATTCCTCGCGGAAGCGGAGAAGGCCCGCCTCGACATTGCGCCGAGCACGGGCGAAGCGGTACAGGAACTTGTCACACGAATCTTCGCGACTACGCCTGACGTGGTGGAGCGCGCCAAAGCCGTTATCCGGCCCTAGGACCAACATGTCGTCAGCGTCAAATGCGCCTGCGGGCGCGCATCGTCTTTTGTTCGCCCGCAAGCGTTCGGTCGTCGCCTCGCTGGCGGCGATCGTTGCGCTGGGAACCGTCGTCGCACACACGCAGGGGCCGCGCATGGCGGCGCTCTATGTTGTGGGCGTCGCGCTGGGCCTGTCGCTCTATCATGCGAGCTTCGGGTTCACCGCTGCGTTCCGCGTGCTGATGGCGGACGGTCGCAGCGCCGGGGTGCGCGCGCAAATGGCGATGCTGGGAATAGCGGTTCTGCTGTTCTTCCCGGCGCTGGCGGCGGGTCATGTCTTTGGCCAACCTGTGGGCGGCTTCGTGCTGCCCGCAAGTCTTTCTGTCGCAATTGGCGCGTTCCTGTTTGGAATCGGCATGCAATTGGGCGGCGGCTGCGGCTCGGGAACGCTGTTCACGGTCGGCGGCGGCAGCACCCGCATGGTTTTGACGCTGATCTTCTTCATCATCGGCTCGATGATCGGCCTCGCCCATGCGCCATCATGGCACGCGCTGCCGGGCCTGCCGACGATCTCGGTGGTGGAATCGCTTGGCCTTGCGCCTGCGCTCGCGCTCAACCTGTTTATATTTGCGCTGATCTGGCTTGGCGCCCGCGCGATTGAAGCTCGCGCCCACGGCAAGGTCGAGCCTATTTTCCCGCGTTCAACCCAGCCGCTTGGCTCCATAATGCTGCGCGGGCCGTGGCCGCTGCTGGCGGGCGCCGTGCTGCTGGCTCTCCTCAATTTTGCGACGCTGGCGCTGGCCGGGCGACCATGGGGCATCACGTCCGCGTTCGCGCTGTGGGGCGCCAAGAGCCTGCAAGCCATCGGCGTGGACGTCGCCCAATGGGCCTCATGGTCGGACGAATGGTCGCGCAACGCGCTGGCCTCCAGCGTGCTGGCCGACGTCACCTCGGTCATGGATTTCGGCCTCGTTCTGGGCGCCTTCGCCGCTGCCGCGCTGGCTGGTAAATTTTTGCCGGTGTGGCGCATCCCCGTGGGGCAGATTGTGGCCAGCGTTATCGGCGGGCTGCTGCTGGGCTATGGCGCGCGGATTTCCTACGGGTGCAATATCGGCGCATTCTTCAGCGGCATCGCCTCGGGCAGCCTGCATGGCTGGCTATGGATTTTGTGCGCCCTGCCCGGCAATTGGGTCGGCATCGCGTTCCGCCCCCTGTTTGGCATGCCCGTGGAGCGCACGCTGCGCGCGTGCTGACGTCTGGATCACAACCGCAGCTGTGTTGCCGCATTGCAACAACTTATCGTGACGATTTGTAAACGCGATCAATTCCTTCGTGAATCGGTTGCGCAGGCGGCCCATACGGTGCGATCTAGGGGCTTCAAGCGGCGCTTTGGTTTATTCGTTCGTCGCTCATGCATTCAGGACGCGCCATGTCTGCTCATAAAGCATCGTTTCACAAGACGCTCATCGCCCTCGCAGCCATCGGATTGGGAGCAACAGCGGCCCGGGCTGAGGAAACTGCCGCCGAATTTTTCTCGGCCTCCTTCAATAACGGCGGCGCCTTCACCGGGCGCGCGCAGCAATCTTCTATTCCCCGCAAGGTTGTGCAATTCACCCAGAGCTATGCGCCCGGCACCATCGTGGTCTCCACGAAAGAGCGGCGGCTTTATTATGTGATGGCGGACGGCAAGGCGGTGCAATACGGCGTCGGCGTCGGGCGTCCCGGCTTCCAGTGGGGCGGCGTAAAGTCCGTGACGCGCAAGGCCGAATGGCCTGGCTGGACACCCCCGCCGCAAATGCTGAAGCGCCGTCCGGACCTGCCGCGCCACATGAAGGGCGGCCCGGACAATCCCCTCGGCGCCCGCGCTTTATATCTGGGCTCGTCGCTCTACCGCATCCACGGATCAAACGAGCCCGAGACCATCGGCGAGGCCGTCTCCTCCGGCTGCATCCGCATGACCAATGAGGACGTGACCGACCTCTACCAGCGCGTTCGCGTCGGCTCCCGCGTGGTCGTGCTGCGCTAAAGCTGCGCGTTCACCCTCAATCAGGCCGCCGCGAGGCGGCCTTTTTGTTGATGCAGCCCATTACGCCTCTCGCCAAGCGCTGTATTCGCGCGTATATAATAACTCATGAACATTCATGCGCCCAAGCCTGTGACGCTCAAGCAAGCGTCCCCCTTGATCGACCCCTTCGGTCGCGCCATCACCTATGTGCGCGTCTCGGTGACGGATCGCTGCGATTTCCGCTGTGTCTATTGCATGTCGGAGGATATGAATTTCCTGCCCAAGGGCGATTTGCTGACGCTTGAGGAGCTGGATCGTCTGTGCAGCGCCTTTGTGGCGCGCGGCACGCGCAAGCTGCGCATCACCGGCGGCGAGCCGCTGGTGCGTCGCGACATCATGAAGCTGTTTCAGGGACTCTCGCGCCATCTGGACAGCGGCGCGCTGGAAGAACTCACCGTCACCACAAACGGCTCGCAACTCGCCCGCTTCGCCAAGGAGCTGGCGGCCTGCGGCGTCAAGCGCATCAACGTCTCGCTCGACACGCTGGACGAGGCGAAGTTCCGCGCCGTCACCCGCTGGGGCGATCTGTCCAAAGTCATGGCGGGGCTGGACGCTGCGCAGGCAGCCGGCCTCGACGTCAAGATCAACGCCGTCGCGCTGGCGGGCGTCAACGAGGATGAGTTTCCCTCGATGGTGCGCTGGGCGCATGGTCGCGGCATGGACCTCACCTTCATCGAAGTCATGCCGCTAGGCGATATAGACGCCGCCCGCGTCGATCAATACCTGCCGCTCAATCGCGTGCAGGCACAGCTGGCCGAAGAGTTTTCGCTTGAAGGCAGCGATTACCAGACCGGCGGCCCTGCCCGTTACGTGCGCGTGAAAGAGACCGGAGGTCGGATTGGCTTCATCACGCCGCTCACGCATAATTTCTGCGAGAGCTGCAACCGCGTCCGCGTCACCTGCACCGGCACGCTTTACATGTGCCTTGGTCAGGAAGACGCCGCCGATCTTCGCACGCCTTTGCGCGCCAGCGAAAGCAACGATCTGCTCAACGCAGAAATCGAGCGCGCTATTTTGCGCAAGCCCAAGGGCCACGATTTCATCATCGACCGCACCACCAGCACGCCCGCCGTCGGGCGTCATATGAGCGTGACCGGTGGCTGACAAGCTGCGCGCCTCAAGCAATTGGCGCGCGCCTTGAACCATCTCGCCGCCGCCAATCGCAACGGCATGATTGCGATGGTTGGCGCCGTCGCCTGCTTCACGACGACCGACGTTTTGATGAAAGCTGCGACACAGACCCTGCCCGTCTCGCAGGTGCTTGCCATTCGCGGGCTGATCGCAGTGTCAATCATCCTGACCCTGTTGAGCGCAAACGGCGCCATCAGGCATTTTCGGGCGCTGGCGCAAAGGCGCGTGTTGCAGCGCACCTTGTTTGAAACCGGCATGATCCTTTGCTACGTCACGGCGCTGAGCATGGCGCCGTTCGCCAATGTGTTCAGCGTGCTGCAATCTGCGCCTATTATCGTCACCGCCTTCGTCGCGTTCCGGGGCGAAAGCGTGGGGCTTTCGCGCTGGGCCGCTGTGCTGGCGGGCTTTGTCGGCGTCGCGCTGATCGTCCGGCCCTCGCTGGAGGGCGTGGACGTGGCGATGGGGCTGGCGTTGCTCGCCGCATTTTTGGTCGCGGCGCGCGATCTCACCACGCGCACAATTCCGGCATGGGTTCCCTCGCCGATGGTGACTCTGGCCACGACGCTGGGCGGCACAGGCGCCGGCCTCGCGCTGGCGCCCTTCGAGCTATGGCGTGCGCCCGATTTAGCGACATGGGGCTTTTTGCTGGGCGCGGCCATCACTGTGGCCCTTGGCAATTACGCGATCATTCAGGCCTATCGACGGGCGGAGGCGTCCGTGGTGTCGCCGTTTCGATATATCGGCGTGCCGATCGCCATCCTCTTTGGATTCATCGTCTGGGGCCATGTGCCGGACGCGCTGGCGATCACAGGCATAGCGCTTGTCGTAGGCGCCGGGCTTTACACAATGCGCCGGGAAACGCGCCGCAAATCCAGCGCAGCCTGACTGGCGGGCGCCTTGGGTTAATGTTACTGAAGCGTTGCTACGCGCCAGACGCTTGGGAGAGCGGAGCGTGGCGGAGGGGGTTTACATGTCGCACTTGCTCGGCCTAAGCAGAGGCATAGACTGGATCAACGAGACTGTTGGCAAAGCCATGACATGGCTGGTGCTGGCGGCTGTTCTGGTTTCCGCGGGCAATGCGCTCCAGCGCTATCTGTTCAACCGCAGCTCCAATGCGTGGCTTGAGGCGCAATGGTATCTTTTTGGCGCCGTGGTGCTTCTGGGCGCCGCCTATACGCTGAAGCAAAACGAACACATCCGCATCGACATCGTCACCGCCGGACTGTCGCAGAACGCGCGCAACTGGATCGACGTGATCGGCCATACGCTGTTTCTGATCCCGCTTTGCCTGTTGATGTTGTGGCTGGGCATCCCGTTTTTCCTGCGCTCGTTCGCTTCGGGCGAAATCTCCTCCAGCGCTGGCGGTCTCATCGTGTGGCCCGCAAAACTGCTGGTGCCGCTGGGCTTTGCAATGCTGCTGGCGCAAGGCGTGTCGGAACTCATCAAGCGCATCGCCATCATGCGCGGCCTGATCGACGATCCTGTTCCGCGCTCCGCCAGCGCCCACGCGCCTGAATAAAAGCGCCCCTTTTTTGCACGTTTGCGCGAGGCGAACATGATCGAATTCATTGCACAGAACATGGCGCCAATCATGTTCGTCGCACTTTTTGCATTTTTGCTGCTGGGCTATCCGGTGGCGTTTTCGCTGGCCGCCGTCGGTTTGGTGTTCTTCGTCATCGGTGTAGAGCTGGCGCCGTTTTCAAAAGGCTCGATCAGCCTCGACTGGCCGCTGCTTCAGGCAATGCCCGAACGCGTTTACGGCGTGATGAACAACGAGACGCTGCTGGCGATTCCGTTCTTCACCTTCATGGGGCTGATTCTTGAACGCTCCGGCATGGCTGAGGATTTGCTCGACACCATCGGCCAATTATTCGGCCCCGTGCGCGGCGGCCTCGCCTTCGCGGTTATCTTCGTGGGGGCTTTGCTTGCCGCCACCACCGGCGTTGTCGCCGCCTCCGTCATCTCGATGGGCCTCATCTCGCTGCCGATCATGTTGCGCTATGGCTATGATCGGCGCGTGGCGACCGGCGTGATTGCGGCCTCCGGCACGCTGGCGCAGATCATCCCGCCGTCTCTGGTGCTGATCGTAATGGCCGACCAGCTCGGTCGCTCCGTCGGCGATATGTACAAAGGCGCGTTCATCCCCGGCATCGTGCTGGCGGCGATGTATGCCGGCTATATTTTCCTCATCACGATCCTCAAGCCTGAAGCCGCTCCCGCCTTGCCGCTGGAAGCGCGCAACATTCCCGAGGACGAGCGCTACGCCAGGCGCCAGAACGCGACGACCTCCGTCGCGCTGCTGCTGTTTGGCGTGCCGCTGTTCTATTTCCTGATCTGGCTTGGTGTTGCGATACCGAACGTGCTTGGCGCCGACATTACTGCGCCAGACCAGAAGATCCGCCTGATGAT
>CAMCMI010000151.1 GCA_945875875.1 Rhizobium sp. Q54 | reverse complement strand
CCGCCGCCGTCAAAGCCCACGTAATCGAGCGGATGCTTGAAGTTCACCGTGTCCGACGGCCAGCCCAGCGCAAAGCCGGCCATCGTCACGTCGCGCCCGTCGCAGAACTCGCGCACCACCAGCGCCAGATCGCGCAGGCCCATCATGCCTTCCGTGCGCGGCGACGCCAGCGCAGGCACGTTGCGCACCGGGAATTTC
The DNA here is from genome assembly GCA_945875875.1 of Rhizobium sp. Q54. Classification (GTDB taxonomy): domain Bacteria; phylum Pseudomonadota; class Alphaproteobacteria; order Rhizobiales; family Beijerinckiaceae; genus Terripilifer. The sequence goes on along the minus strand of CAMCMI010000151.1, from coordinate 6,934 downwards.
GGCTCGGCCTTGGCGCTCGTGCCGCGCAGGCGGCGCACGGCCTCCAGCAGCGGACGAATGAGCTGATCCGGGGACGCCAGAATTTTCAAATCCGCTGGCGGCAAGCCGAAATAATCCATGCTCCAGCCGTTGTGCAGGTAATCATCGACACTGCAATGAATGACCTTCGCTGTCACTTCCACGTCCTTGCCGAGCGTCTGGATGAAGTGACCCTTCAAATCCATCCAGTCGAGCGAGAGGATCACGTCGGCCTCTTTGGTGATCGCGGACGTGCCCGGCGACGGGCGGAAGCGCGGCTCGCAAACGTGCAAGGGGTGCTCGGTCGGGAACGCCGCCGCCGTCTTGGTGTCGGTCAGCACGGCGGCGCCAAGCGCTTCGGCCAGCTCGATGCGCAAATCCCAATCTTCCATCCCGCGACAGACGCGGCCCATCAGAATGACGGGCTTTTTGGCGTCCACCAGCAATCTGGCGGCTTCCTCAACCGCCTCGCTTGACGGCGCAGGGGCAGCGCCCGGCTTGAAACGGGCCATGTCGGGGAATTTGATCGGCTTGTCGAGCTTTGATTCCTGCAGGCCGACGTCAAGGCAGACGTAGGTCGGGCCAAAGGGATGGGTCGCGGATATCTGGTAGGCGCGCATCAAGGATTCCACGGCGGCGGGGGCGGAGCGCGGCTCGTCGTCCCATTTGGTGTAATCGCGGATCAGGGCGCCCTGATCTTTCGATGTGTGAATCCAGTCGATCCACGGACGGCGCACGTCGGCGTCGCCGGGGCCGGTGGCGCCGATGATGACCATGGGATTGCGCGCGCACCAGGCGTTGAAGATCGCCATCGTGGCGTGCATCAGGCCCACATTGGAATGCAGCGCAACCGCCATCGGGCGCTCAGTGACTTTAGCATAGCCTTGCGCAATGCCGACCGCATGTTCCTCATGCAGGCAGACCATCATCTGCGGATCGCGATTGCCCAGATAATTGACCAGCGAATCATGCAGGCCGCGATAGCTGGCGCCCGGCGTCAGCGCGATATAGCGCAGATCAAGTCGGCGCAGGGTCTCGGCCATGGCGTCCGACGCCCAGGCGAGTTCGCCATTGGCGGGCTTGGCCAGCGGGTCCTTGCCCTCAAAACGCGCATTTCCCACTTGCGACTGCGCGCCAGCGCCAGACTTGTTCATGAACGTCTCCATAATTGTTTTTCTCGGCGCCAGAGACGCTCTGGGAAAACGTTTAGACTGGAGGAGGCCAGCTTGCAAAGCAGGGCCGAACGCTTCAAAAGCTTGCTCGCTCCTGTAAGCGTCCTGAAAAAGCGAACTGAAAACTATGGCCCATCCGGATCGTTTCCTGCTCGCCGCCGTCATGGGCTGGCCCGTGATGCATTCGCGCTCGCCGATGCTGCACAATCACTGGCTGGCCGAGCATGGGCTGGCGGGCGCCTATGTCCCGTTGGCGATTGCGCCGGGCGCGCTTGGGCCGGCGTTGCGGGCGCTCCATCCGCTGAATTTTGCGGGCTGCAACCTCACGATCCCCCACAAGCAGGACGCGCTGGCCATCGTTGACGAGATTGACGAGACCGCACGGCGCATCGGCGCCATTTCCTGCGTCACCGTGCGCGCGGACGGTTCGCTGCACGGCGCCAACAATGATTGCTACGGCTTCATCGAGAACATAGCGGAGGCCGAGCCTGCCTTTTGTTTTGACGCTGGCCCGATTGTCGTCATGGGCGCAGGCGGGGGCGCGCGCGCCGTGGTCTGGGCGCTGGCGCAACGCGGCGCCAAAGAGATTCGCTTGGTCAACCGCACCTTCTCGCGTGCGCAAAATCTGGCCCATGATTTCGGCGCTCCCGTGCGCGCGATTGATTGGGCGCAGCGCCATGAAGCGCTTGAGGGCGCCCGCCTGCTGGTGAACACGACCAGTCAGGGCATGGTCGGCATGGAGCCGCTTGATCTGGCGCTGGAGACTTTGCCCTCAGCCGCGCTCGTCGTCGATATCATCTATACGCCGCTGGAGACGCCGCTGCTGGCTGCTGCGCGCCTGCGCGGCAATCGCACGCTGAACGGTCTTGGCATGCTGCTGCATCAGGGACGACCGGCATGGCAATCATGGTTCGGCATTGAGCCGCAGGTGACGCCGCGCTTGCGGGCGCTGATCGAGGCCAGCCTTTAGCGTTCGCTTAACCATCAATGGCGTGATTGAAACAAATTGTCGGCAAATTGCGGAACCGGCTCCGGGGGGCTGCGTTGTGCTTTTGTTGATGCAGCGTCATCAAGCCGCTGCATTCATAAAGCCCCGATCCACGCCCCCCGGATCGGGGCTTTTCTTTGTTTCAGCCCGTGACCTTCGCCATGTAATGGTCCCACGTGCGCTGGAACAGGCTCGCCGACCAGAGCTTTTCCTTCGCCATCGCGCGGTCTTGCCCGTCAAACACATAAGGCTGGCCGATCTGCAACGCCATATATTGTCGCTGGGCGTTCTCCTCCAGATAAACCGCGAGCACGAAGGCCTCGATAATGCTGGCGCCCACCGTCACCGCGCCGTGCGATTTCATCAGCGCCGCAGGGCGATCTCCCAGCACCGCCGACAAGCGATCCGCCATTTCGACAGTGTTGATCGAGGTTGGCGTATCCAGCACCGGCGCATCGCCGGGCAGCACGCCTTGCGCAAACACCGGCTCGTAGGGGCGCCCGACCATGGTCAGATAGGTGGACCATTTAGGGTGCGCGTGGACCACGGCTTTCACATCCTTGCGGGCGCGATAAACGCCCGTGTGCAGGTGAAACTCCAACGGCGGATTGCCCGCGCCCTCGATCAGATTGCCCTGCATGTCGATGGTGACAATGTCGGCGGCGGTGATCTTGTTGCGCTGGCAATTGCCCTGATTGATGAGCACGCGGTCATCGCCAATGCGAATGCTGCAATGGCCGTTAAAGTCGATGATATCGGCCTTCTCCAGCATGCGAATGCAATCGGCGAGTTGGCGCTTCAGGGCGCCGACGTCCGTCTGGGCGTGCAGACCCAAAGCGCCAAGCGAAGTTGTCATATGTGTCTCCTCTATACTCAAGCCGCGCCGACGCGCTTCTTCCACAAATCCCAGGCGCGCGAACCCGCGCCCAGATTGACCGCGTCCGCCAGATCGGCTTCCTGCGCATTAAGGCCAGCGATGGGGCCGCCGCCGCCAACCATAATGGCCGCCGTCTGGACGCGCGCGTTCACTTCCGTATAGACCGCGCGAAACACCGCCATCGGCAGGCTGGGCCCAACCGCAACGCTGCCGTGCGCGCGCATCAACGCGACGGGATGATGGGCGAGGCATTTGGCCAGCGCGACGCCCTTGTCGTTATTGCCCACCAGCATGTCGGTCGCGCCAAAGTCTTTCGAGATGTCGAACACCGGCACGCCTTCGCTCAGGAAAGCCGCGTTGTGGAACATCGCCCGCATCGGCGTAGCCACAAGGCTGAAGGGAATCACGGACGGCGAATGGCTGTGCACCACGGCCATCACGTCGGGCCGGGCCTTGAAGATCTGGCCGTGAATGAAGCGCTCCAGAAAGCCCGCCCGGCCCTTGTCCTCGCAGGCGACGCTGTCGAGCGTGAACTCCATGATATCGTCGGCGGTGACGAGCGCGGGCGCCAAAGAGCGCGACATGAAGAAGCGTTCCGGCTCGGTCGGGTGGCGCATGGTGACATGACCAAAGCCGTCAACCACGCCCTGATCGGCCAGAATGCGGCTGGCCGCCGCCAGATCCTCAAGGACTGAACGGGCTACGGGACCGCCTGATTTGGGAACAGGGGCTGAAGCGCCGCCCGCCTCAGCCGCTGCATAGGCTGCGAAGGAAGAGCCATAGCCGCAGGCGCAGCCGCATGAAAAGAGACGCATTCGTCCTCCAGAAATTTCTTGTCCGGCGTCCTTTCTGGCAGGAGCGAAGGCAACGCGCAACGCCGGAACAAGGCGCGATCTGGACCGCGCGCGGCCTCGCGCGCTTCTTTGCAGCGTCCCCGAGAAGCGCGCTAGGCCGCGCGCGGTCCAAAGAGCGGTCCGAAATAGCGCTCCAAAAAAAAGCCCCGCAAAATGTGCGGGGCTGATCTGATTTAAGAAAGTCCCGTCTCAGACGGCTTTCTTGAGGTCCTTGGCGGCGCGGAAGGCAACCTTCTTGCTCGCCTTGATCTTGATCTGCTCGCCGGTGGCGGGGTTGCGACCCATGCGGGCGGCGCGCTTCTTGACCTGCAAGATGCCCAGACCCACGAGACGGACGCGCTGGCCCTTCTTGAGGTTCTTGACCACGAGGTCGATCATGCCGGTCAGCATGCCTTCGGCCTGCTTCTTGGACACATCGTGCTCGACCGCCAGTTCAGCGGCGATATGCTTCAGGGTTACGGTCGCCGCTGCCGCGCCGGCGGCCTTTGCGGGCGCCTTAGCGGCTGCCTTGACGGCCTTCTTTGCTGCGGGCTTCTTGGCTGCCTTGACCGCTTTCACGGGGGCCGCCGCTGCTTTCTTAGCCATGTCTCATCTCCAGAATAATCGAATCAGCGATGCTCATCATAACCGAAAGCGCACGGCTGAAAAGCGTCTCGATGAAAGAAAACCCCTGTTTGCAGGCGTTTTCGGCCTTCATGACGTAAAAACATGGATTTAGCCCCTAAAGCGAGCGCCCTTCCGCACAGACTTCTCTCAACCGGAGGCCGGAAAAGCCTGCGGAGACGGCTTTAATCGATGCGTCTTGGTACCTCCCGCCCGGCGGCAAAGGCGCTGATCGCCTCAACCGTATCGGTGAAATATCCGCGGAAATTGCCCTGCGACGCATAGCCCAGATGCGGCGACAGAACCACATTGTCCATACTCCGCAACGGATGATCCACGGGCAGAGGCTCAACATTGAACACGTCGAGCGCGGCGGCGTAAATGCGCCTCTCCCGCAGGGCGTCCAGCATCGCGGCCTCATCGACGATCGGGCCGCGCGAAGTGTTGGCGAGAATGGCGGTGGGCTTCATCAGGCCAAATTCGTGCGCCCCCAAAAGGCCCCGCGTGCGCTCGCCCAGCACAAGATGGATCGTCAAAACGTCTGCACGCGAGAGCAATTCGTCTTTCTCCACGCGCAGGACCCCCGCCTCCGCAGCCCGCTGCGCCGTGAGATTCTGGCTCCACGCGATCACGTCCATACCGAACGCTTTGCCCACGACCGCCATCCGCGCGCCCAAATTCCCGAGGCCGATGATTCCAAGCGTTTTGCCGTGGAGCGTGAAGCCCAGCCGCTCCTGCCAGCCGCCCGCGCGCATCAGGGCGTCCTCGCGATTGAGGTTGCGGGCCGCCGATAAAATCAGGCCCCATGCGATGTCGATGGTGGGTGCCGGATCGAGGCTGCGGGTGCCGCAAACCACAATCCCGCGCGCCGTGCAGGCCTCTATATCAATGGAGCGGTTCTTGCCGCCTGTGGTGACGACCAGCTTGAGATTGGGCAGACGATCAATCAGCGCTTTGGGGAGCGGCATGCGCTCGCGCATCAGGCTCAGGACATGAAACGGCGCCAAGGCCGCGGCGGCCTCTTCAATGTCAGCCATGTTTTTGGTAAAAAAGACGGTCTCGACCTGCGGGCCAAGGCTCGCCCAATCACCATATTGAGGGACGACGCCCAGATAATCGTCGAGCACCGCCACTTTGATTATGTCCGCCATAAAGACCTCCCCGGGATAAGCTTTATGCTTCATAGCACAAGCTTTTCCCACGCAAAGAATGCGGGCTGGAAGCCCGCGGTCCAAAGGGGCGCTGATCTGGACCGCGAGCTTCCAGCCCGCATTGGATGCTGAACACAGACCCAGTGTTTCAGGCGGTCAGGCGCGCGTTTTCTGCAGACGTCTGGCTGTCCATCCCGCTGTCGCGCAGCAACACCGCAAGCAGCAGCGACTGGCGCGCGGCCTCTTCGTTTTCCTCGGCGCAGCATGAGGCGTGGGCGAGCTTGAGGTAGCGCCCGCTTGCGACCACGGAATCATAGGCCGTCTCGTCGTCCCAGAAGGTTTGCAGGAACACGCGGCGAGCGGTCGCCCGCGACAACCGCGCGCGCAACGCCGGGGGCGCCATGGCTGCGTGATCGGCGCACAGAACCAGCGATCCGCCATCGAGCGCAGCGCCCGCATTGGCGCATGGCGAGGCCTCGCAGCGGCGGATGGTGGTGACGGCGGCGGGTTGGTTGCTCATTGAATTTCCTTTCATGCAAACAGATAAACACAAACGTTTCAGGCCGCCGACTTGCGGGTGCTGCAATCTTCCTCACGAAGCGCTTTCAACGCCTCTTGCGCAGCGCTATCCAGCCCCTGCGCTTCAAGTGGCGAGAGCGCGCGGCCAGCCATCGCCTGCGCCAGCAAAGCCCCGCATGTTTGCTCCAGCGCGCCGCCGGGCGCGACGGTTTCCATCAACGCGCGCAAGCCATGCAGGGCTCTGGCGCAATTGTGGGAATCGTCTTGCACAGCGGCCAGCGAGAGCGCGTGCAGCAATCGCGCGCATTCAGCCTCGCACAGCGCTACAATCTCCGACGCATCGCCGCACGCTGGCTGATCGTCTGCGGCGCCATTGGCCAGCCGCGCGATCAGGCAGGCCATTTCGCGGTGATTGAACGGCTTGCTGAGGAACCCGTCCATGCCGGCGGCGGCGCATGCGGCGCGATCCTCCGCAAAGGCGTTGGCGGTGAGCGCGACGACGGGGATGGTTGCAAACGCGCCGCCCAGCGCCCGCAGACGCCGCGCCGCCTCCAGCCCGTCCATTCTTGGCATGCGCATATCAAGCATGATGAGATCGAACTCTTCGGCCTGCGCACGCGCCACCGCCGCCGCGCCGTCGCCGACGATCGCCACGCTATGGCCGAGCGCCTTCAGCGTCGCCTCGATCACCATCTGGTTGGTGGCCACGTCCTCTGCCACCAGAATGCGCTGCGGCGGGCAATCAGCAGGCG
>CAMCMI010000150.1 GCA_945875875.1 Rhizobium sp. Q54 | reverse complement strand
GCCCTGCTTTACGGGATTATAAACGCGCATCGTATTGATGCCCGTAGTTCCCGATTGCATCTGTACCTGCGACCAATGGATTCCCGGTTCATAATCGACAAACTGCCGCGCCAGATGCAGCCCGCTATCACGCCACGGCAGCCACAAATGATAGCTTGCGAAGGACATCAGCATGGCCCGCATCCGGAAATTGATCCATCCATGCTGATCGAGCGCGCGCATACAGGCGTCAACGAAGGGGAATCCCGTCTCCCCTGCCCTCCAGGCAGACAGCCGCTGCGGGTCAGGGATATCGGGGCGAACCCCATCATAGGCGCGATGGAGGTTTTTAAATTCAAGCCGGGGCTCATCTTCAAGCTTCTGCATGAAGTGGCAATGCCAATGCTGGCGCCCGATGAACGAGATCATAGACGCGCGCCAGCTCTTTGAAACAGGATCGTTCAAATGGCTGATCGCCCGTATGCGCTTCGAGCTTGCGTGCGCCACCTCGCGCATCGAGATCGTGCCCCATGTCAGGTGCGGCGACAGGCGCGAACAGGAGTCAAACGCCGTGACCGGGCTCGACATTTGATAGCGATACTCGCGCCCCCGCTCGCCAAGAAAACTTTCGAGGGTCGCCAGCGCCGCCGCCCGCCCGCCCGGTTGGCGATAGGGGCAAGGATCGGCGGCGAGGCCAAGTTCGGAGAAAGTTGGGATGTGCGTTGGCCAATCACCATCGATTGGTTGAAGCGCAATTGGCGGCGCAGTGACAGGTTCCGCCATGCTGCGGTCCCATGAATTGGCCCAGCCATTGCGCGATTTAAGCCGACGTATGACCCCGAATTGTCGCGGCTCACGCCATGGCACGCCCTCAGCTTTGGCCCAAGCGGCGACCGCCAGATCGCGGGCGTAGGTCCATCCGTTGCCGGTTTCCTCATGGCTCCACAAACTCGCGACGCCGTAGCGCCTTTGAATCTCCTGAAAGATAGAGACCGCATCGCCCACCATGACGCACAGCGGCTGCCCAAGGCCTGCAAGCGCGCTCTGGAGTTCACTCAAGCTCTCGGCTGCAAACGCCCATTGCCGCGCTGAAGCATCAGGCTGCGCCCAGAGATCAGGCTCTAAAATATAAAGCGGCAAGACCGGGCCAAGCCTCGCTGCCTCCGCCAGAGAGCGATGATCATTGATCCGCAGATCTCGCTTGAACCACACGATGTTGAGCGGCCTGCTCATATTAGGCCGCCGTCGCGGAGCACTGCGGGGATCCGCTCTTTGAATGGAAAGAACCCCTTCTTGGCATGGGGCCAGAAGTCGCTGTCCCAATCGCGGCGAACCTGAGCCAGCGCGACGCCCTCACGGGCCAGCACGGGGGTAAGCCCCGCCAAGGCATCCGCCACCGGGCCAACCGGCGCATAGGGAGTTACGATTTGCTTCACCCCGGCAGCATTGGCCGCTGCAATCAAAGCCTGCGCGTCCAGCCTCTCAACCAAATTGGCGGCGCAAATACAATGCGCTCCCGCGCGCACCGCAGTTTCCGCCGCCGCGACATCCACGAAGCGCCGGGCGCCATCTCCCCACAGCAATTCACCATCGGCAGCGACGATGATTGAACGGATATCGGCGGCGCCGTCAAAAGAGGACTCGGGATGCATGTCATCATGGGTTACCAGCAGGATTGAAGGCCGCGCCGGATCATGCCGGGGCGTCTCCATCAAGCCGCGTGCAGCTTCAAAGGGCGCCTCCGTCAGCGCAAACGCCTCGCGCGCCAGCCCTTTGGGCGTGAAGCGGCCATTGGTGTAGCGCGCGATGTTATCTGCGGTGGCGAGGTAGGTTTTCCCCGCCGTCTGCAATCCCGCGACCCAGCGCCAGGACAGCGTATTGCTGGCGGCGTCCGCATCAAGCAGATGACGCAGAAAAAAGTCGGCTCCCAGCGTCCACGGGAGACGCAGCGTGAAGATCCAGATGGAGGCGAACCACATCCGCGCGTGATTATGCAGATAACCGGTTTCAACCAGCTCCCGCGCCCAGTCGTCAAACCCCTCAATGCCGGTCTGACCATTCTCGGCCTTGACGATAGCGCGCCCTGCGGGAAAGGCGTCACGCTGCTGATCACGCTCTTCCAAAAAGCGCAGCCAAACGGAGGGACGCATTTCCAGCCAGCCCTTCCAATAGGTACGCCAGAGTACTTCCTGCACGAATTTCCCGGCAGCATCGAGATCATGCCGGGCAAGCACCTGCGCAATGACTTCCCGCTCGGTGATCAGGCGATGACGCAAATAGGGAGAGAGCCTCGACACCGCGCCGGGATGATCCGGGCCTGCATCGGTATTCCGACCAGAATCGTACCGTCGCCCTGCGTCCGGAACAAATTGGGCGAGCCGCTTGAGCGCAGCGTCGCGCGAAGGGGGAAAAGTTAAGCCTACCATCTCTACAGAATTACCCGCTTCACATGACTGTTGCTCATGCATACGAGTTAAGCGCCCGGCTTGGATTGCCGAAAGGCAAGACGAGCGGATGCATGCAGCCTGTTTAACGCCGCTGACGGCTGCTGGCATTCCGGCAGGAGCAAAACACAGGTCACCCCGGCCAGCACCAGAGCGAGGCGCGCGTCGGAATTACGGAGCGCGCCATGGGTATAGAAACGCTGTTCTGCTTTCCCGGTTTGGCAATCATGGGACTGCTTGTCTGGCACCATGCTTACGCGGCTTGAGCGCTTCAGTCAGGAGCAGAATGGCGTTGAAGGCGACGACTGGAAATCAGGCATTTCCTGCGGAGCACAGGAAAGCTGGCATCGAAGTGCGCCGGGTGAATGTGTTAATCTGGCTGCGTACAGACGCTAATTGAAACCCTCGATAAACAATTCTTCCGGCGTAACTATGCGCGGGGCTAATCCCTGTTCGTAAACATAACGGCCTATTGCAGTCCACGTGGGCCGATTGGCCTCTATCCCGTATGGCCAATAATCCTTGCCGAACGTGCGCCATGTTTCCTCCACATGGTCAAGCAGGAACGGTAAAGTGAGACGCAGCGCGTCCGTATCGTAAAGACCCTCCACCGCAAGATCGCGCGCCTTCGAGAAGGCGTCATAAAGTGCGCGCGCCGCCCATGGATGACGCTCGTGCACGTCGTCGCGCAGCACCACGGTATGCATGATCGGATAGATGCCGGTCCGCTTGTAATAATCCTGCTCAATTGTTTTATAATTTGGGAACATCCGCACGATGTCCGGCGATCCCTTGAGGAACATTTCAGGGATATAAAGCGACAGCAGCGCATCAAGTTCTCCGCGCGCAAACTTTGCCTCCAGCGTATCTCCATTCGCCAGAAACTCCAGCTTGATGTCGGATGGTAAGTCCATCGAGATCAGCGGCGCCTCGCGAAAGGTGTTCATGCCGCCCATAAACCAGTGCATGTCTTGCGAGCGAACGCCGAAATCATGCTCCATCATGCCGCGCATGAAAGTGAGACCCGTTGAGCTGTATTGCGAAGTGCCGACGCGCTTGCCCTTGAGATCGGCGGGAGTGTTGATGCCAGACCCGGGGCGCACATAAAAACACGAATGGCGGAAGATCTTGGATAGCGCCACCGGGATCGCGCGGAACGGGCAATCGCCCCGGCTCTTGAGCGCGGTGTAAGATGCAAGCGACAGTTCCGAAACATCAAACTCCTGGTTATCGAGCATACGCTGAAACGTCTCACGCGGACGCAGAACCTTGATGTCGAGCTCAATGCCTTCAGGCTGAACGCGTCCATCCATCAGCGGGCGCGTGCGGTCATAATCCCAGCACGCCAAAGTCAGTTTAAGTTTGGCCATTCTGCGGCTCGTGTCGTTAGAGGATGATGCTGGGATTGCGGATGCAGCGGTCGCAATTGATGAGGTTGATCTGCTTGGCGCGGATCAGCCAGCGGCCATCTATATTTTGCATGTCATAGCCACACCAGCCGACAAGCTGGCGGATTTCATTGTCCCAGAATTCGTTTATGATGAAGTTGGATCGCAACATGCGCCGGTCCATTTCGCCATATTCAAAAACCTCGACGTTTGAAATCATTCGCACCGTTCGGGAGGCAGGCGCCTGCGACCACGCAAATTCCGAACGCAAGCGAAACACACGATCCTCAAGCCTGCGGCGATCATCGAACATCACCGCTATTTCTGTGCGCGGATCGCCGCCGCCAGGCCGCGCCGGCGCCCAGTAGACGCATTCGCGCGTGAGCATGGCGAGCCAGTCGTCGTATTTATGTTGATCGAGAAACCGCGCCTCGCGCTCCAGCAGCAAGCGGAAGCCGTCGCGCTCCACGGGATCGCAAATCCCGTGCCTGTCATGATCCCAATCCTGAAAACGCGCGATCAAATCGCCATAAAATGAATCGTTCACATAGAACGAGGAGACAGAAGGATCTTGCGCGCCGACGCTCATCTTCATGGCTCCCGCTTGATCGAAAGGGGCGTTGGGCCTTTCATCAGCCGCTTCCACTCCTTGATATATTCGCGCATGAAGACTTCGTCAGTCGCAGGCGCGGTGATCGTTCCATCCGCATTGGTCTTGATGCGATCAGGAATGCCGTGGCCGCGATTCATATAAATCCATTCGTCTTCTTCGCATTGCAGACCGACCTGTATCTGCTCAAAATTGGCGAGATCATCGACCTCGCCAAAGTTGGGAAACCCTTCTTGCGTGCGCATGCGCAGCGCGTTGATCGTACCCAGCGCATCGCCGATGTCACCGTTTACGTCCTCAATGCGCGTGCCATACCAAACGGCGTCCGTCTCGTTGACGCTGATCGGCTGGAATACCTGAATATGATTTCCCAGCAGTGAGAGATTGGGAAATATATTGATGTTGACTGGCTCGGAACCAGCCAGATCAAGCAGTGAATCCGCACGTTCTCCATATTTACGACGGAACTCTGCTTCGGCATATTCCTTGCCCGGATGGGTGGATTCTATCGCCCACAAACCGCCGGGACGTGCTTGCAGATTGGGACGCTTGTCTTTGAAATGGTGGCCATTGCCCATGTATTGTACGTACATGGCGAGCGAATCCGGCGAGTTTTTATAATAAGCCATGCCCTTGTTAGCTGCGTCGCTCAGGCGGTTTTCCATCTCAAGCAGCGAGCGGTGCGAATAGATGACGTGATACCCGTCCGAGGAATTGTCGTAAGCGAGCTTCCAGTTCCCCTTGTACTTGAAGCGGTTCGCTTCACATACGACGATCTTGCCACCGGGGTTGCGATCAAGCCATTCATCGATTGGCTTGGTCATTGGTCCGAGCCAATTGAGCAGAATCGGGGCCTCAAGGTTCAACGTTGCGAATATGAAGCCGCGATAAGATTCAACGCGCGGCGCCTGCGCCAGATTAAACTTCTCGTCCTTGATGTCGGCTGAATAACCATCCGCCCACGGCACGCCGCGCAGTTTGCCTGAATTGAGGAAATTCCAGCCATGATAGGGGCACTGGAAAGCGCGTGCATTGCCTTTCTCATGCCGGCACAGCGTGGTGCCGCGATGGGTGCAGCGATTGTAGAGGACACGCAGAATGTTATTGCTGTCGCGTAGCACGATCACCGGACGCAGACCAAGCTTGCGCGTTACGTAATCATTGACGTTGGGGATCTCGCTTTCGTGCGCAATATAAACCCAGGTTCCGCCGAAAATTTTCGTCATCTCGGCATTGAAGATTGCAGGATCGGTGTAAAGCGCGCGGTGTACGCGGTCCTCCTGCACCAGCCCTTCCCAATCATGGCTCATATCAAAGGCTCCTCGCAACAAGTTGCGGCGCTAAAAGAAGTCGAAATATTCATTTTGTTCCCATTCGGTCGCGTCATCCCCCGCAGGCTTGCCGGCGGCTTCGAATGCGGCCTGATAACGGCCAGCTTCAACCCGCTTCACCTTCAGATAATAATCAACGAACAAATCGCCCCATGCTTTCCTAAACAAAGTTGAACGGTCGAGTTCATCAAGCGCGAGAGAGAGATTTGCGGGCAGACGCGCGCGGTCAGCATTATAGGGCTCGTCATCTTGCGCGCCGGGATGCAGATTGGCGTCAACGCCCTCCATACCAGCAACAATTTGCGACGCGATGTAGAGATAGGGATTGGCGCACGGCTCGCCGATACGGTTCTCAATACGAGTCGCCGCATCGTCTATTCCGCCGAGCACGCGGATCATCGCACCGCGATGATCGAACCCCCATGATGCGCGATCGGGCGCAAGAGAGTTCGGCTTGAAGCGCCGATAGCCTGTCACTGTGGGAGCTGCAAACACGGTCGCGGAAGCAGCGTGCTCCATAAGGCCCGCCACGTATGACATTCCAAAAGGCGAGAGCGGCGCTGCGGTATCCATCGGCATGAACCGGTTCACGCCAGCATCGTCAACGATGGATTGATGCAAATGCCAGCCGCTGGAATAATAACCCTTGAGCCGGGGCCTCGACATAAAAGTCGCAAAATGCCCCATTCGTCTGCATATCTGCTTGGTGGCGGTGCGAAACAGCATCGCGTTATCGGCCGCCGCCAGCGCATCGGCTGGCGCAAACGTGCATTCGATCTGGCCCGGTCCCCATTCTTTTTCAATGGAGCGAATGGGCAAGTCGATAGCTTCATACGAGCGCACGAGCGCGCTCAATATCGGCTGCATCATGTCCATGCTGCTCTCGGAATGGAAATGAAAGCCGGGCTCTACCGGGCATACGTTGACAGGGTTGCCGCGCACGCCCGGCGCGCCAACATTGTCGAAGTTTAATTGCTCTTGCGTCACGCGCAAAAGATAGAATTCTATTTCCAGTCCGATTTTTTGCGCAAGGCCGCGCTGCTTTAATTTTTCTATCTCGCGACGCAGTAATTGACGCGGCGAAAAATGAAAGGGTCGACCTGAATCAAAATATTCGTCGCCCACGATCCACGCCACGCCCGGCGCCCATGGCAGCACACGAAACGTCGACGGGTCAGGCACAAGCGTCAGATTTGGCGAGCCGGTCATCTCATCCAGCCCCATTCCGCCGCCACGCGTGAATGAAGAAAACGTCCGCGTACCAGCCGAATCCAGCGTACTGGTCGCCACGTTTATATTATGACCGCTCTTCAGCGCGCTCAGAAACGCAGGAACGGTCAGCGCCTTTGCGCGGGAATAGCCATGCGGATCAGCCCACGCGAGGCGCACGAGATGAATGTCTTC
>CAMCMI010000149.1 GCA_945875875.1 Rhizobium sp. Q54 | reverse complement strand
ACTGTGGGACTTGCGCAACAGGCGTTGCAAATAAAGCACGGCTAATCGTGGTCCGGTTTGCCAGCGCCGCGCCCGCGCTTGATTTCGCTGCGGCGCTTCTTGCCGTCGAGCCGCTCGCGTTTGGAGGACAAAGTGGGGCGCGTCGGGCGACGAATGGCGGGGCGCACGGCCGCCGCGCGGATCATCTCCAGCAGGCGCTCCAGCGCGTCGGCGCGATTGCGCTCCTGCGTGCGGAAGCGGTCGGCGCTGAGCACGATCACGCCCTCGCGGGTCAGCCTGCGCCCGGCCAGGCCCATGAGGCGCTGGCGCACGTCATCGGGCAGGCCGGGGGAGCGGGCGGCGTCAAAGCGCAATTGCACGGCGCTGGCGACCTTGTTGACGTTCTGCCCGCCGGGGCCGGACGCGCGCACGAAGGTCTCTTCGATCTCGGACTCGTCGATGGCGATGAAGCGGGTGACGCGGATCATGCTCCCCGCTCCCGCGCTTAAGCGATAATGGCGAAAACGTCGTCGCCGCGCACTTCAACCGGATAGGTGCGCAAAGCCACGCTGCACGGCGATTGCCGGGGCTGCCCGGTGACGATGTCGAACGAGCCGAAATGCATCGAACATTCGATCTCGCCGTCGATGATCTCGCCGTCCGCAAGGCTCGACAGCCCATGGGTGCAGCGGTCGTCCGTGGCGTAAAACTTGCCGTCAAGATTGTAGACCGCAAGCGCCCCCTCGGGCCGCTCGACCTGCATCACCGCCCCGGGCGAAAGATCGGACGTCTTGCAGAGAAAAAGCATGTTGGCGTCAGGCAAGGTCAAAACTCCGTGTTGCACATGCAATAGGGGCGCAAGGGTCACGGGGCAAGGGGCGGGGTGGGGGAGGGGGCGGCTGCGAGGATCTCGGCGCGAAGGGCTTCGGCTGTGCGGATGTAATAGTCGGATTGAGCGTCGCGATAGACGACGAGGGAATCGTCCACGGCTTCGAGGGCTTGCGCTCGGTCGGCCTCCTCTCCTGTCAGGCGATAGATGGCCAGAAAAGCGATGGCCATATTCTGGCGGGTCTGCGCCCAAAAATAGGGAGCACGCTCGCGGGTGTATTCCTTTAGTGCCTCGCGATAGGCTTCCAATGCTTGTCTGAGCAGCGCCGGTTCGCTCTCGCGCACGCCGAGCATTCGAAGGGCATTTCCGAGGTGATGCTGAATATCTGGACAGTCGAGCGACATGGGCTGGCGCGTGTATTCCTTCAGCGCCGCGCGATAGACTTCCACGGCTCGACTGAGCAGATCCGGACCGTTCTCATCTTCTTCCGCGAGCACTCGAAGCGCATCGCCGAGATTCTTCTGCGCCCATGCCCAGTCAATCGGGTGGCGTGCGTGTGTGTCTACCTGCAGCGCCTCGCAATAGGCTTCAACGGCTTGCTTGAGCATCGCGGGATCGCGCTCGCGTTCCCCAAGCGTTTTAAGCGCATCACCGAGATTGGTCTGCGTCATGGCCCAGTCGAGCGGCTCGCGCTCACGGGTGCGTTTCTTCAGTGCCCGACGAAAAGCTTCGACGGCTTGCCTGAGTGGCGCTAGGTGGTGCAGGCGCTCGGCACGCAAATGAAGAGCAAGGCCCAGTCGATTGTACGTCTCTCCCTGCTGAAAAGCGTCCGATGCGCGCCTGACAGCGAGCCGCGCCAGTTCTATCGCGACCAAAAGGGCTAGGTTGTCACCATTGTTGCGCCCACGGACATAAGCCTCGTTCTGGCGGACCAGCAATTGATCGAAGCTTTCACCTGCATACGGATTTCCCCGTCGCGCGACAGGCAGCAAACCTTTGCGCCGCAGAGCGAGGCTATCGGCACGATCCATCTTTGCTCTGACGAGCCTTGTCGTCCCGTCGATCACGGCAAACCGCACGCCGGTTCCCACAAGGTTCGCGTTCTCTAAAGAAACGCCCCTGATGTCGATGTTTTTCAGGCTGATCCCGCGAAAATTGCGCCCCACAAAAAATGTTTCTGGGGATTCGCCCGCCGCCTTCGCCAGCGCTGCGAGGCTGCGTGATTGCTCTTCAAAAATGGCGTCTACGCATGACCAGTTCACCTGTGAGAAAGCACTCGCTGGTTCCGCGGCTGGCGTCTCGGGCAGCAAGGGTTGGTCAGCCATTTTTTTGCACCGGCTTCTGCACTCTCTTGCGCTTGCCAACGGTCTGCGCGCTCGTTGCGATTACAGGAGGCGGCAACGCAAGCGTCTTTTGCCCGTCGACAAGCGTGTCGGACTTCTCTTCAACCTCGGGCGCCTCAAGCGCGCCAAGGTTTACCGACACCTCGCCCTGAGCCAGAACGAGTTCCGCGCGCTCTTTATCGAAGCCATTTTCCGGCCCGGTCAATTGGCTTTCCACAAACCACGCAGAGACTTCGCTTTTGAGGGCTTCGAACGCGCGATCCTCCGGCGAAGGCTTAAAGGGAATTAGATCGCGCACGGAGGCAGCTAATCGCTCAACAAAAAGATTTCCTTTTTGCACGAGGAGCGTGAAACGAGAGCTATATCGAGTGGAGCCGCGATGAGGCGTGAGGCGACCCCAAGTCCCATTCAAGAACAAGCCGCGCAAAGGCCCCTGCGGTTCGAAAATATCACCATGAATTCTATCACCGAACTTGCAGCCGCCCGCCTCCCAACGAACGCGGTAAATTTGGTCGCTTCGTTCCATTGTTTTTTCCGAACCGTTAGATCGGTCGAAGGCTGCTTTTGCAGAACCGAACGCAGATAAATCTACGTCCCCTCGCGCTACTTTGCCCTTGATCGCGGCAGTCAGCCCGGCTTTTGTGGCTTGGTGCGTCTTCGTCTTAAGCGACTCAGCAATAACGCCTGCTTGTGGCTGATCCTGCAATTTCAGGTTGGGGTCAAAAATGCATTGAACTGCATTTATTTCGAGAAATGCGCCCCTAATGCCGATCCTGTAGCGTCGGTCGCCGTCGGCGCTCTGATGACGTTCGCCGAATTCGACACGCCCGCTTATTGAGATCGAATTATCGACATCTCGGGGACTATTATCGGCAGAAAAGTAAAAGCCAGCAAAGCGCTTATCGAGCGGCTTGGCTATCAATATCTCGATAGGGTCTCTTTCGCTTTGCTTCATCGACATGTGCGCTCGCGGGCGGGGCTTAGCCCCGCGCGAGGATAACGCTCTAAAGGTCTAGGTCAAGATTTCAACTCACGATGAGGGTGCCAAAGCGCCCTCGTCTACGCGCCCAGTTCCTCGCGCAGCATTTCAAGCTCCAGCCATTCTTCTTCAGAAGTCGCCAGTTCCGCTTGCGCTTTGCCCAGCGCGTCGGTGAGTTTTGCAAAGCGCGCGGGGTCTCGCGTGTAGAGGTCGCGAGTTCCCAGTTCGTTTTGTAATTTGGCGGAGATTGCGCGCAGCTCGTCCATGCGCTTGGGCAGGGTTTCCAGCGCGTACTTTTGCTTGAAGTTCATCTTCTTGCGCGATGTGGTCGCGGCAGGCGCAGGCGCGGTGGGGGCGAGCGAGCGCGATTTGGCCTGTTTGGCCTCCATCTTTTCATCCCCAACGCCATAGCCGCGCTGGGCGATCATGTCGCGATAGCCGCCTGCATATTCGCGCCAGACGCCATCGGCTTCCGACACGACGACGGAGGTCGCCACCCGGTCAAGAAAATCGCGGTCATGGCTGACCACCATCACGGTGCCGGGATAATCGCTGATAAGCTCCTGCAACAGATCGAGCGTTTCAAGATCAAGATCGTTGGTGGGTTCGTCGAGCACCAGAAAATTTGACGGCATCGACAGAGCGCGCGCCAATGCCAGGCGTCCGCGTTCGCCGCCCGAAAGTTTCGTGACTGGCTGGCGGCCCTGTTCGGGCGCAAACAGAAAGTCTTTCATATAGCCGATGACGTGCTTGCGCTCGCCGTTGATTTCGACCCAATCGCCGCTGCCGCCTGTGAGCGCGTCTTTCAGTGTCCATTCGGGCTTGAGCTGCATGCGTTTTTGATCGAGCGAGGCCAGCTCCAGATTGGAGCCGAGTTTGACTTTGCCCGAGTCTGGCGCCAGCGCGCCCGTCAGCATGCTGATGAGCGTGGTCTTGCCCGCGCCGTTGCGCCCGACAATGCCAATGCGGTCGCCGCGCAGAATGCGGGTGGTGAAATCGACCACGATGGGCCGCTCGCCATAGGCTTTGGAAATGCCCTCGGCTTCAACAACCAGCTTGCCGGAGACCTTGCCTTCAGCGGCCTCCATCTTCACGTCGCCCACGCCCCGGCGCACGTCGCGGCGCTGCTGGCGCAAATCGCCCAGCTCGCCGACGCGGCGCATGTTGCGCTTGCGGCGCGCGCTCACGCCATGGACGATCCAGTGTTCTTCAGCGACGATCTTGCGATCCAGCTTTTGCAGATCGCGCTCTTCCTGCTCCAGCACTTCGTCGCGCCATGTCTCGAAGGCGCCAAAGCCCTTGTCGAGCCGTTTGGCGCGGCCGCGGTCGATCCAGACCGTGGCTTTGGTGAGGTTTTCCAGAAAACGCCGGTCATGGCTGATGAGAACGAGGGCGGAGCGCAGGCCGCCCAGCTTCTTCTCCAGCCATTCAATGGCGGGCAGATCGAGATGGTTGGTGGGCTCGTCGAGCAACAGCACGTCAGGCTCGGCCGCTAGCACCCGGGCAAGCGCCGCGCGGCGCGCCTCGCCGCCGGACAGATTGGCGGGATTTTCCTCGCCCGTCAGGCCCAGCTCTTCAAGCAGCATGATCGCCTTGTAGGGATCGTCGAGCGGCCCAAGGCCAGCCTCGGCATAGGCGAGCGTGGTTTCAAAGCCCGTCAGATCAGGCTCTTGCGGCAGATAGCGCACGCTGGCGTCGGGCTGGAAGAAGCGCTTGCCGGAATCGGGCTGAATTTCGCCCGCTGCAATGCGCAGCAAGGTCGATTTGCCAGAGCCGTTGCGCCCGACCAGCGCCACGCGCTCGCCAAGACTGACGGAAAGGTCCGCATCCGCAATCAGCGGTTTGCCGCCAAGGGTGAGGGCGATATTTTGAAGCAGGAGAAGAGGGGGAGCAGCCATAGGCGCTATGTCGGGTATTGCGCCGCGCAACGCAAGGGGCGTGTTGGGGGGCTATTAGAATTGCAGAGTGAAACCTTTTCTTGCCGTCTTTCCTCTTATCCTGCCTTTGATAGATTTTTGCGCCCGTCCGAAGGACGCCAGCAAAGGACACAAGAATGACCGCTGAGTTCGACCGCACCGCCGTCTCCACCGCCCTCGCCGCCCTCGAAGCCCACAGGGTCGAGATCGGCCATCGGCGGATTGTTGACCTGTTCGCCGACGATCCCGCGCGCGCGCAAACTTTTACGGCGCAGCTGGGCGATCTGACCTTCGACTATTCCAAACAGCGCGCGACCGGCGCCACGCTGGCGCATTTGTTCAATCTGGCGCGCGCCGCCCATCTGGAAATCCGCCGCGACGCGTTGTTTTCCGGCGAGGCCGTGAACGTGACCGAGAAGCGCGCAGCCATGCACATGGCCTTGCGCGACTTCACCGGCGGCCCCGCTTTGATGGAGGGCCGCGACGTCACCGCCGACGTGGTCGTTGAGCGCGCCAAAATGCTCGCCTTCGCCAAACAGGTGCGCGAGGGCGCGCTGCGCGGCTCGACCGGCGAGCGCTTTACGGACGTCGTGAACATTGGCATCGGCGGCTCGGACCTTGGGCCGGCGATGGCGGCGCGCGCTTTGTCGCCTTATCGGGGCGATGGGCCGCGCACGCATTTCGTCGCCAACGTCGACGGCGCTGATCTGGCCGATACGCTCAAAAACTTCGATCTGGCGCGCACCTTGTTCATCGTCTCGTCCAAGACGTTCACGACGCAGGAGACCATGACGAACGCCGCCAGCGCGCGGGCGCGGGTGGCGGCAAGGCTTGGCGAGAAGGCGGTCGGCGATCATTTTGCCGCCGTCTCCACAAAGCTTGATCTGGTGGCGCAATTTGGCGTCAAGCCCGAGCGCGTGTTTGGCTTTTGGGATTGGGTCGGCGGGCGCTATTCGCTGTGGTCCTCGATTGGGCTGGCGCTCGCGATCTCCATCGGCCCGAAGCATTTTGAGGATTTTCTGCGCGGCGGCGCGGATTCCGACGCGCATTTTGCGCAAGCGCCGATGGAAGAGAATATCCCCGTGCTGATGGGACTTCTGGGTGTGTGGCATCGCAACGTCTGGGGACATGCATCGCAGGCGGTGATCCCCTACGACCAGCGGCTGGCGCGCTTACCCGCCTATCTGCAACAGCTCGATATGGAATCAAATGGCAAGTGCGTCACGCGCGAGGGCGAGCCGGTTGTTATGGCCACAGCGCCCGTGATCTGGGGCGAGCCGGGCACCAATGGCCAGCACGCGTTCTTCCAGATGCTGCATCAGGGCACGGACGTCGTGCCGGTGGATTTTCTCATCGCCGCGCAACCAACCGACGCCGATGCGCGCCATCATGATTTGCTGTTTGCCAATTGCCTGGCCCAAAGCGAAGCGCTGATGACCGGGCGCACGCTGGAGGAGGCGCAAGAAGCTCTGCGCACGCAAGGCCTGAGCGAGAGCGAGATCGCGCGCCTTGCGCCGCACAAGGTTTTCCCCGGCGACAGGCCGTCCTCCACCTTCCTCTATCGCAAGCTTGATCCGCGCACGCTGGGGCGCCTGCTCGCGCTTTATGAGCACAAGGTGTTCGTGCAATCGGTGATCTGGAACGTCAATGCGTTCGATCAATGGGGCGTCGAACTGGGCAAGGAAATGTGCAGCAAGCTCGCGCCCGTGGTGGGCGATGCAAACGCTTCGCTGGAGGGGCTTGCGCCCGCCACCGCGGCGTTAATTGCGCAGCGGCGCAGGCTGATGGGATAAAGCAGAGCGCGCGGGGATGCGGGCTGGAAGCCCGCGGTCCAAGAGCGCGCGGTCCAGATGCTTACTCGTCTTCGCCAAAACGATTGGCCACCAGCGCCTGCAGCGCGTCCAGCGCCTCATTCGCCTGCTCGCCTCTGGCGGCGACGGTGATTGTGGAGCCGATGCCGGCGCCCAGAGTCAATATGCCCATGATGGACGTGCCGCCAACCGTCTCGCCGCAGCGGGTGACGGTGATTTCAGCGGTAAAATTTTCGACGCATTGCACAAATTTGGCCGTGGCGCGGGCATGCAGGCCCTTGCGGTTAATGATGGGAAATTCGCGCACGACGCAGCCGGGGAAAGCGGGCG
>CAMCMI010000148.1 GCA_945875875.1 Rhizobium sp. Q54 | reverse complement strand
ATCAACCGTCGCCTGCGGCCCAAGATCCTGGATTTGAAGCCGGGCGTGCGCGTGGTGTCGAACACATTCGACATGGGCGACTGGACGCCTGACGAGACCGCTGACGCGGGCGGCGATTGCACGTCCTATTGCCGCGCCCTTTTGTGGATTGTGCCCGCCAAAGTCGAGGGCCGCTGGAAGACCGCCGATGGCGAGGTTTCCTTTGAACAAAAGTATCAGATGCTGGCCGGATCTGTGCGCGCAGGCAGCGCCGTCAATTCGCTGACGCAAGGCCAGATCAACGGCGACAACATCGTCTTCACCGCCGGCGGCGTGGAATATACCGCCCGTATAAATGGCGGCGCCATGGAAGGCGTGGCGAAGGGGCCGGGCGGGCAAAAGCCGTTCAAGGCGACGCGCGGCTGAAGCGCGTAACGCTCCTTACGGCTCCTTAACTGTCGTTGGGGCATGATGTGACCGGCTGCAAAATTTGCAGCCGGTCTTTTTATTGCCGGTAGAGTAAGTTTAGCTGTCAGGCCGTGGAGTTTGTGTATGAATTTGGAGGCTATTTCCGTCGGCGTCGACGCGCCCAACGTCGTCAATGTCGTGATCGAGGTTCCCATTGGCGGCGAGCCTATCAAATACGAAATGGACAAGGCGTCCGGCGCGCTGTTCGTTGACCACTTTTTATATACGCCGATGCGCTATCCGGGTAATTACGGCTTCATCCCCAACACTTTGTCGGGCGATGGAGACCCGTGCGACGTGATTGTCGCCAACACCCGCGCCATCCTGCCCGGCGCCGTCATGTCCTGCCGCGTGATCGGCGTTTTGAGGATGGAGGACGAGGCGGGCATCGACGAGAAGATTCTCTGCGTGCCTGAAAACAAGCTCACCCGCCGCTACGACAACGTGCGCGACGTCGAGGACGTGCCCGAGATCACGCTGCGCCAGATCGAGCATTTTTTCCAGCACTACAAGGATCTGGAAAAGGGCAAATGGGTCAAGGTGCTGGGTTGGGGCAATGCGGAGGAGGCGCGCGCAATGGTCGCCGCCGCCATGTTGCGCGGTAAAGCCGACAAGCTGTCGCAAGTAGCATAGCCAGACGCCTCATCGAGACGCCGCGTTCAGGTTCCCGGACGCGCGCCAAAACTGCGGGGGGCGGGGCTGACCACGGTCGTGCCGCCCTCGCGCACCTGCAACACGCTCAGGCCGCGCTCGTTCTGCCCGTCTGCGCGAAACCGGAACAGGCCGTCGGCGCCGTTGAAGCCTGACGAATTGGTGAGCACGCTCTCGCCATATCCCAATCCCTGCCCGCCCAACGCCGCCGCCAGCGAGATCGCGTCATAAGCCAATGTGGCGATGCGGGTCGGATCGGAATTGAACTTCGCGCGATATTTGGCCGCAAAAGCGTTGAAGCCGCTGTTGTCGGGCGCGGCGAACCAGGCGCCCTGCATTTGCGGCAGGCGCAGCACGCGGGCGTCGTTCCAAAGGCCTGTGCCCAGAATCTGAATGCGCTTGCCGTCAATTCCCGCGCTCGTCAGCGCTTGCGCGACGCCCGCCATCTGGTCGGCCTGTTCGGGAATGAACAAAGCGTCGATTTGCGCGCCCAGCGCCGCAATGCGTTGGGTCGCCGCCAGCGCGCCGCCGGGAGCATAGCGCTCGATGGACAGCACGCGCACGCCGCGCGCCGCCGCCGTCTGCTGGAATTGCGCCGCCGCCACATTGCCGTAATCGTTTTCCGGGATCAGCGCCGCAAAGCTCTTCTTGCCGCGCGAGGCCGCAAAATCAACGATGCGATCAACATAGCTCTCGACCAGGAACGACAGCAAATACACGCCGCGCGCGCTGGCCGTGGTGTCAGTCGAGAATGCAATCACCGGCTTTTGCGCTGCGCGCGCCAGGCGTCCGACTTCGCGCACGTTGTTGGCGTAAAGCGGGCCGATGATGATTTGCGCGCCTTCCTCAATGGCCGCCTGCGCCGCCAGCCGCGCGCCGTCGGGCGAGGATTGATCGTCCTTGATCAAAATGGTGACGGCGCTGTCGCCGACTTCCGAGAGCGCAAGTTCAGCTGCGTTGCGCAAAGACTGGCCGACAAGGCTCGATCCGTCGCTCTGGCTCAGCGGCACAATGAGCGCAATGCGCGTGGCGCCCGAACCCAGGCTCGCGCCCGCCAGCGCGCCCGCGATCTCGGGCGCAGCGGCGCCCGGCGTCTCACCGCCTGGCCGGCTCAATCCATAGGGACCGCAACCCGCAAGGGCCAGACCGCCAGCCAGCGCCAGCGCGCGCAGGAAAAACGAGGGCGACGATAAACGGCCGCAAACCAGCGATGTTGACAGAAACATGGACAAACCGTCTCGCTTGGCGCCGACAAAGAGGCGCCGTGTTGGGAACGATGATCAGCAGAGCCGCGCATCGCTTCACCTGTTTATGCCTCGTTACAGCCCAAACCGAAACCAAATTTTGCCGATACAGCCTGTTTGTTCGTTATAAAGAACTAGAGAGAATGGTTTACAGAACGAAGCTCCGGAGGTAACTTGGTCGCCATGGAGCACACTTCGAGCCAGCAGCCCCATTCAGCGTCCTACACCGCCTTTGGCCTGCGCGCCGAAGCGCAAAAGCTCAGCCCCGGCCTTCATGTGGTGGCGACCCCCATCGGCAATCTACAGGACGTATCGTTTCGGGCTTTGGCGACGCTGGCGGCCGCCGACGTGGTGCTGGCGGAAGATACGCGCGTCACCAAGACTTTGCTCGCCCATTACGGCATCGCAACCCCGCTTGTGGCCTATCACGAGCACAACGCCGCCGTCATGCGCCCGCATCTGCTGGCCCGGCTTGAGGCCGGCGCCGTCCTGGCCCTTGTCTCGGACGCGGGAACGCCGCTGGTCTCCGATCCCGGCTTCAAGCTGGTGGCCGATTCCGTGGCGCAGGGTTTTGCCGTCTTTGGCGTGCCCGGCCCCTCCGCCGTTCTGGCTGCGCTTGTGGTGGCGGGCCTACCGACGGACCGCTTCTTCTTTGAAGGTTTTCTGCCGCAAAAGAGCGCCGCCCGGCGCCAGCGGATTTCCGCGCTCGCGCCCATTCCCGGCACGCTGATCTTCTTTGAATCGGCGCGCCGCACGGCCGAATGTCTGGCGGACCTTGCCGCTGTTCTGGGCAATCGCGAAGCCGCCGTCTGCCGCGAGCTGACCAAAAAGTTCGAGACCGTGCGACGCGGAACCCTCGCCAAACTGGCGGCGGAATTTGCCGACGAGCCGACCCCGCGCGGCGAAATCGTGCTGCTTGTCGGCCCGCCTGGCGAAAACGCTGAAATTGACGCGGGCGACCTCGACGACAAACTGCGCGAGGCGCTGACCAAGCATTCGGTGAAGGACGCCGCCGCCGTGGTGTCGGCGCAAACCGGCGTCCCGCGCCGCAAAGTCTACGCCCGCGCCATCGAGCTTGCCGCCGAGAAATGATCCCCAAAAAGCGCCGCGCCTACCTTCTGGGCCTGCGCGCCGAAACGCTGGCAGTGCTCTACCTGCGCGCCACCGGCTGGCGCATCCTGGCAAGGCGCTATCTGGCCGCAGGCGGCGAGATCGACGTGATCGCGATGCGCGGGAACGTGGTCGCCTTCGTCGAGGTCAAAGCCCGCGCAAGCCTTGACGCCGCAGCCCTCTCGATCACGCCAGATAAAGCCCGCCGCATGAGCCGCGCCGCCCGCGTCTGGGTCTCCCGCAATCCATGGTCCATGACCCGAACGCTGCGAGGCGACGCGATCCTGATGGCGCCGGGGAAATGGCCGAGGCGGGTTGTGGGCGGGATTGAGATTGTTGTGTGAGGGGCAGTAGGCAGTAGGGAACAGGGAGTAGGGAGTAGGGAAGATTACCCCTCATCCGTCGTTTGCTGACGCAAACGCCACCTTCTCCCCCAAGGGGAGAAGGAAGAGCGCCTAACCTTCCTTCTCCCCTTGCGGGAGAAGGTGGGGCGCGAAGCGTGACGGACGAGGGGTTCTCCCGACTGCCTACTCCCCAATCGCTCCCTTCTGGATTCCCCCCTCAAAACGTGTATAAAGCCTCCAACGTCCTCCGCTCCTGCGGCGGGCGCGTCGTTGTTTGAGACCGTGCTGGACGACATCCCGGCCCGGCCCAACGCGATTTTGCGGGTTTGCTTGCGAGCGATTCCGCCTCACCACTCAACCGAAAGGATGCACGATGTCGATCACCATGGAGCGCAAGCAGGCGCTCATGATTGAATACGCCACCAAGCCCAATGATACGGGCTCGCCTGAGGTTCAGGTCGCGATCCTCACGGAGCGCATCACCAACCTGACCGAGCACTTCAAGACCCACGTCAAGGACAACCATTCCCGCCGTGGCCTGCTGAAGCTGGTTTCCCTGCGTCGCCAGCTGCTTGATTATGTGAAGGCCCGCGACGACGCGCGTTATCGCAAGCTGATCGAGCGCCTCGGCATTCGCCGCTAGGCTTATCGCTATCGTTCTTCCCGCGTTTGCGCGGGGAGAACGCCTGAGTGGGCCGGCGGCATGGGGTCGTCGTTCCAGCGCAAAGGTTCGGCCATGGCAGGATCGCCAGACGCTGTCGCCGCAAAGTCCTTTCGGGCCTGCGCCCAAAGGGTTGACGCATCTGCGTCACGGCAGCGTCTGGCCATCTTGCCCATGGCCGTTTGCTTTGCGAAAGCCGCCCCGCCTGTGTGCGCGGCGCGCAAGCCATGAGAGACATATCCATGTTCGAAATCCATCGTGAACAACTTGAATGGGCCGGGCGCAAGCTCACGCTCGAAACCGGCCGCATCGCGCGTCAGGCCGACGGCGCCGTCTTCGCGACCTGGGGTGAAACCACCCTGCTCGCCACGGTCGTGTCCGCCAAGACGCCCAAGCCCGGCATCGACTTCTTTCCGCTGACCGTGAACTACCAGGAAAAGGCGTTCGCAGCGGGCCGCATTCCCGGCGGCTATTTCAAGCGCGAAGGCCGCCCCTCCGAGAAGGAGACGCTCGTCTCCCGCCTCATCGACCGCCCGATCCGTCCGCTGTTCCCCGACGGGTACCGCAACGAGACGCAGGTCGTCATCACCGTGCTCAGCCACGATCTTGAGAACGATCCCGACATTCTGTCGCTGGTGGCCGCCTCCGCCGCCCTCACCATTTCCGGCGTGCCCTTCATGGGCCCGATCGGCGGCGCGCGCGTCGGTCTCATCAAGGGCGAGCTGAAGCTCAACCCGACCATCGACGAGATGAAGGAAAGCGGCCTTGACCTGGTGGTCGCGGGCACGCAGGACGCCGTGCTGATGGTGGAATCGGAAGCGCAGGAGCTGTCCGAAGAAACCATGCTCGAAGCCGTCATGATGGGCCATCGCGGCTTCCAGCCGGTGATCGACGCCATCATCCGCCTGGCTGAAAAGGCCGCCAAGGAGCCGCGCGACCTCGTCGTCGTGGACAAGTCCGAAGTCGAGAAGGCCGTTGCAGCGGTTGCTGAAGCCGAGCTGCGCGAAGCCTACAAGATCACGCAGAAGGCCCTGCGCTACAAGGCGGTCGACGCCGTGAAGGCGAAGGTCAACGCGGCGCTGCTGGAAGGCGATGCGCCGAAGTTCGACAAGCAGAAAGTGGGCGAGGCTTTCCACGATCTGCAGGCCAAGGTCGTTCGCTGGAACATCCTCGACACCGGCATCCGCATTGACGGGCGCGACGTCAGCACCGTTCGCCCGATCCTGTCGCAGGTCGGCGTTCTGCCGCGCACGCACGGCTCCTCGCTGTTCACGCGCGGCGAGACGCAGGCGCTTGTGGTGGCCACGCTCGGCACCGCCGAAGACGAGCAATTCGTCGACTCGCTGGAAGGCACGTACAAGGAGCGCTTCCTGCTCCATTACAACTTTCCTCCCTATTCCGTCGGCGAAGCCGGCCGCATGGGCTCGCCCGGTCGGCGCGAAATCGGCCATGGCAAGCTCGCCTGGCGCGCGCTGCGCCCGATGCTGCCCTCGCAGGCAGAATTTCCCTACACGCTGCGCGTCGTCTCCGAGATCACCGAGTCGAACGGCTCGTCCTCGATGGCGACCGTCTGCGGCGCCTCGCTGTCCCTGATGGACGCGGGCGTGCCGTTGAAGCGCCCCACGGCGGGCATCGCGATGGGCTTGATCCTTGAGGGCGAGCGCTTTGCGGTTCTCTCCGACATTCTTGGCGACGAGGATCACCTCGGCGACATGGATTTCAAAGTGGCTGGCACCGACAACGGCGTCACCGCTCTGCAGATGGACATCAAGATCGCGGGCATCACCGAAGAGATCATGAAGGTCGCTCTGGCGCAGGCCAAACAGGGCCGTCTGCATATCCTCGTGGAAATGTCGAAGGCGCTGAACTCGGCTCGTGAAGAGCTGGGCGAATTTGCTCCGCGCATCGAGACGCTGAAGATCCCGACCGACAAGATCCGCGAAGTGATCGGCACCGGCGGCAAGGTCATCCGCGAGATCGTGGAAAAGACTGGCGCCAAGATCAACATCGACGATGACGGCACCGTGAAGATCGCCTCGAGCAACGGCGATTCGATCAAGGCCGCGATCAACTGGATCAAGTCGATCACGCAGGAAGCCGAACTTGGCGCGATCTATGAAGGCACCGTGGTCAAGACCATGGACTTCGGCGCCTTTGTCAACTTCTTTGGCTCGAAGGACGGCCTCGTTCACATCTCGCAGCTCTCCACCGAGCGCGTGAACAAGACCACCGACGTCGTGAAAGAAGGCGACAAGGTGAAAGTGAAGCTGCTCGGCTTCGACGATCGCGGCAAGGTTCGCCTGTCGATGCGCGTCGTCGATCAGGCCACCGGCGAAGATCTGGAAGCCAAGCAGAAAGCCGCTGAAAACGCCGGCGAGTAATCGCTGCGCTGCAGGGCTTTCAGCTCCATAAGACAAGCCGCGCGGCCTTAAGGGTCGCGCGGTTTTTTTATGCGCTCCAGAGCCCTGCCAATCACGTAATCTTCGGCTCCACGGGCGCCAGCACGCCGCGCTCGACCAGATGATCCCAGGCTTCCTGCGCGCTGTCGGCGTAGCAAAACAAATCAAGGTCGCGGGCGTCGATCATGCCGTGCTGGGCCAGCGCCTCGAAATTGACGATGCTTTTCCAATACACGCTGTCAAACAGCACGATGGGCACGCGCGGCGCCTTGCCGGTTTGGGCGAGCGTCAAAATCTCAAACAATTCATCGAACGTGCCATAGCCGCCGGGAAACACCACTAGCGCCTTGGCGCGCA
>CAMCMI010000147.1 GCA_945875875.1 Rhizobium sp. Q54 | reverse complement strand
GGTGGCCAAACGCCTGAATTTCTTACGAGTAGCTCCGTTATTACGCGGCGTTTGAACTTTAGTGCGCCGCTGCGGAGGCCCCTCGTTTCGGGGCGGAACATGGTGGAGGGGGGGCGTACTGTCAAATCGCGGGCGTTGCCGGAGCGGGCGGCGCACGCCTTATAGATAGACTTGCAGGCCCACTTGCAGGCTTACTTGCAGACACGCGCGCGCTGGCCTATCAGCAAGCCTCATGAGCGCCCATCGCACGCACTTTCCCCATCGGCACCTGCTTGGCATCGCCGGGCTGAACCGGCCCGAGATCGAGACCCTGCTCGACATGGCGGAGGACGCCGTGGAGGTGTCGCGCCGCGTTGACAAGAAGCGCTCGATCTTAAGCGGGCGCACGCAGATCAATCTTTTCTTTGAAGCCTCCACCCGCACGCAGGCCTCCTTCGAGCTGGCGGGCAAGAGGCTTGGCGCCGACGTCATGAACATGTCGGTCGCCACTTCTTCGGTGAGCAAGGGCGAGACTCTTATTGATACGGCGGTAACGCTGAACGCGATGCGGCCCGACGTAATCGTGGTGCGCCATCAGCATTCCGGCGCCGTGCATCTTCTGGCGCGAAAGGTCTCGTGCTGCGTGGTCAACGCCGGGGATGGCAGTCATGAGCACCCCACGCAAGCGCTGCTCGACGCCTTGACGATCCGCCGCAACAAGGGGCGCATTGAGGGGCTTGTCGTGGCGATCTGCGGCGACGTTTTGCATTCGCGCGTGGCGCGCTCCAACATGATTTTGCTCGCCCAGCTTGGCGCCCGCGTGCGCGTGGTCGGCCCCTCAACGCTGCTGCCGCCGGGCGTCGAGCGCATGGGCGTTGAAGTGCATCGCACCATGGAAAGCGGCCTGCGCGACGCTGACATCGTGATGATGCTGCGCCTGCAACGCGAGCGCATGAACGGCGCCTTCGTGCCCTCGCTGAAGGAATTTGCGCGCTTCTATGGGCTCGACGAAGAGAAGCTGAAATGGGCCAAGCCGGATGCGCTTGTCATGCATCCTGGCCCGATGAACCGCGGCGTCGAGATTGACAGCGCCGTGGCCGACGGCCCGCGCTCGCTGGTGACGGAACAGGTGGAAATGGGCGTGGCCGTGCGCATGGCCGTGCTGGAGGCGCTGGCGCAGAATCTGCCGCAGGGGTGAGGGGGGCGACCCCTCATCCGTCGTTTGCTGACGCAAACGCCACCCTCGAACGCAAGGGGAGAAGGAAGAGCGCCGGACCTTCCTTCTCCCCTTGCGGGAGAAGGTGTCGCGCGAAGCGCGACGGATGAGGGGTAACCACTAACCACTCGGGATTTGTGTTGCAGCTTGGCTCGGAGTATCGAACTTTCATGACAAACTTGCGCCCCACCGCCTTCGTCAACGCCCGCGTGCTCGATCCCGCCTCCGGCAGGCTGGAGAGCGGCGGCGTGTTCGTGGACGAGGGCGTCATCGTTGAATTTGGCGCAGGCGTCACGCCGGCCAACGTCGGCGCGCGCACGCATATTATTGATTGCGGCGGCGACGTCGTGTCGCCCGGCCTCATTGATATGCGCGCGTTCGTGGGCGAGCCGGGCGCGACCCATCGCGAGACTATCGCCAGCGCGAGCGCGGCTGCTGCTGCGGGCGGCGTCACCACCATCATCGCCACGCCGGACGCGAACCCGCCTGTGGATGGGGCGGCGGCGGTCGATTATCTGCTACGGCGCGCGAGTGAAAAGTCGCTGGTGCGCCTGTTGCCAAGCGCAGCTTTGACCAAGGGGCTTGCGGGCCATGAGATCGCCGAGATCGGCCTGCTTCGGGAAGCGGGCGCAGTTGCGTTCTCCAACGGCATGCGCTCGGTGGCTTCTGCGCAGGTCATGCGCCGCGCGCTCACCTACGCCCGCGATTTTGGCGTGCTGGTCATTCATCTTGCTGAAGATGCGGAGCTTGCCAGCGCAGGGGTGATGAACGAGGGCGAGTTCGCCAGCCGCCTTGGCCTGCCGGGCGTGCCGATGGAGGCTGAATCCATTGTCCTTGACCGCGACATGCGCCTCGTGCGCCTGACGCTGGGCGATGACGCGAACGGCGCGCGCTATCATGCGGCGCTCGTCACCTGCAAAATGTCGCTCGACGTGATCGCGCAGGCCAAAGCTGAAAACCTGCCCGTCACCTGCGGCGTCTCGATCAACCATCTCACGCTCAACGAGACCGATGTCGG
The DNA here is from genome assembly GCA_945875875.1 of Rhizobium sp. Q54. GTDB lineage: Bacteria > Pseudomonadota > Alphaproteobacteria > Rhizobiales > Beijerinckiaceae > Terripilifer. The sequence goes on along the minus strand of CAMCMI010000147.1, from coordinate 5,002 downwards.
AGATTACCGCACTTACCTCAAAATCGCGCCGCCGCTGCGCTCGGAGACCGAGCGGCTGTCGCTCGTCGAGGCGCTGGCGTCCGGCCTGATCGACGTGATCGTGTCCGACCACAACCCGCAGGACTTTGAGGCCAAGCGCGTGCCGTTCAGCGAGGCTGAATATGGCGCGGTCGGGCTGGAGACGATGCTGGCTGCGGGCCTGCGTCTGGTGCATTCGGGGCAAGTGTCGCTGGGGCGCCTGATCGGCGCGATGACGCTTCGTCCGGCTGAAATTCTCGGGCTCCCGCAGGGGCGTCTTGCAAAGGGTGCGCCTGCTGACCTGATCCGCTTTGATCCCGACGAGCCTTTCGTGGTGGATGCGGACAAGCTGCATTCGCGCTCCAAGAACACGCCGTTCGACGGTGCGCGCCTTGAGGGCGTGGTGAAAACGACCATGGTCGCCGGCGCCATTGTTGGCGGATAGCTCAATAAATTTGGGCCGGGAGGGTCCGCATCATGTTTCCCGATTTAACAACAAATCTCGCCACGCTCGCCTTCGGCTATCTTCTGGGTTCGATCCCCTTCGGGCTGGTGCTGACCAAACTTGCGGGCACGCAGGATTTGCGCAGCGTCGGCTCCGGCAATATCGGGGCGACCAACGTGCTGCGGACCGGTCGCAAAGGACTGGCGGCGGCCACACTGGTGCTCGACGCGTTCAAGGGCACGCTGGCGGTGCTGGTGGCGCTGTCTTACGGCGGCGAATATGCCGGCGTGCTGGCTGGTCTTGGCGCGTTTCTGGGCCATCTGTTTCCGGTCTGGCTGAAATTTAACGGCGGTAAGGGCGTCGCCACATATCTGGGCGTGGCGCTGGGGCTCGCCTGGCCGGGCGCGCTTGTGTTCGCCCTCGTGTGGTTGGGGACGGCGGCGATCACGCGCTATTCCTCCGGCGCAGCATTGGCGGCCAGCGCAGCCACGCCGATTGCGCTCTGGCTGATGGGGCGCTCGCAGCCTGCTGAATTGTTTGCGGCGCTGGCGGTGATGTTGTGGTTCAGGCACAAGGTCAACATCGAGCGCTTGATGGCGGGAACGGAGAGCAAGATCGGGCGCAAGGAGACGCCCGAGGCCTGAGGCGTCGGCTGGAATTGGGGCTTGAGAATTTAGCCGTGACCTTTGCCTCGATTTGAAGGACTGTGAGCGGGTTTTAGACGCTCCCTTTTGATCGGCCCGTTTTCATGAACCTTTCCGACGAACAGCGGCTCGACTGGCTGCAATTGATCCGCAGCGACAATATCGGCCCGAGCACGTTTCGCACACTCGTCAACAAGTTCGGCGGCGCCCGCGCGGCGCTTGAGGCGCTGCCCGCGTTGATGAAGCGCGCGACCGGCGCCAAAGCCGTTCGCCTTGCTTTGCGCGCTGATTGCGAGCGCGAAATGGAGGCAACCTTGCGCTTTGGCGCGCGGCTGATTGCGCTGGGCGAGCCTGACTATCCGTCAGCCTTGCGCGAGATCGACGCGCCCCCGCCCTTGCTGTGCGTGAAGGGGGAGTTGTCCGTCCTCACGCGCCCGATGGTGGCAATCGTTGGCGCGCGAAACGCCTCCGCCGCAGGGCTGGCTTTCACAGAACGCCTCACGCATGAGTTGAGCGCCGCTGAATATGTCATCGCCTCGGGTCTTGCGCGCGGCGTTGATCAGCGCGCCCATCGCGCCGCGCTGCGCACCGGCACGGTGGCGGTGCTGGCGGGCGGGCTTGATCGCATTTATCCCCCTGAGCATGTGGGGCTGGCCGAAGAGATTTGCGGCCATGGCGCGCTAATCTCGGAAATGCCGCTGGGCTGGGAGCCGCGCGGGCGCGATTTTCCGCGCCGCAACCGCATCGTCTCGGGATTGGCGATGGGCATTGTGGTTGTGGAGGCGGCGCGCAAATCTGGCTCGCTGATCACCTCGCGCTTCGCCAACGAGCAGGGGCGCGAGGTGTTCGCCGTGCCCGGCTCACCACTTGATCCACGCGCCGAAGGCACCAACGATCTGTTGCGGCAAGGGGCGACGCTTTGCACGTCGGGCGCCGACGTCATCGACGCTCTGGCGCCAACGGCCTCCGGTTTTGCGCCGCTACGCACGACTTTATTTGAGGACGACAGCAACCAGCCGACGTCCGAGCCGCTTTGGGACGAGACGGACTTTTTTGGCGATCCCGCGCCGCCGCGCAGTCAGGAAGGGTTGCAACTGGACGAGGAAAGCGTGCCCGCGATGAGCCCGCCGGTTGTAATCGCCGCCGAGCCAATCGACGCGCGCTCGCTGGAGGACAGGCTGGCGGATTTGCTGGGGCCGGCGCCGGTTGGGCTCGACGATCTGGTGCGCGCGTCCGGCGCCAGCGCAGGGCAGGTGCAGGCTGTTTTGCTCGATCTGGAATTGCAGGGCAGGGCTAACCGGCGCGGCAATCTCGTGACAAGCTAGCTAATCTTCAGCCTCCCGCGCCGCCAGCTCCGCCTCCACCCGCGCCATGGCCAGCAGATAGCCAAGAGTTTCGAGCCCGGCGGCGGCGGCCAGCGCGGTCAATTCGCCGGTCATCTGGGCAATATAGCGGGCGGTGTCGCCAGCCTCCGGCTGGTCAACGTCAACATCGGGCGCAATCGCCCAACCCATGGCCTGGGGAGCCTCGTTCTGGCTCTCCTTGAGGCTATCCTTGAGGCTCTCCTGGGAGGCGCTGGCGCGCTGGGCGCCAGCGGCGGGCTTGGGCATGTCTTGGCCTCCTGTCTTGGCCTCCTGTATTTGCCTGCGCGACCCGGCTATGTCGACTGGCCAGACTGTTGTAGCACAACCTCTACCGTCATCAAGAGCCTTTAGCTATACCTCAGGTTGTATTTTCGTAGACATTTTGCGTGTGCGCATCACTACAAGGCGACGACAATCCACGGCCTTTTACGCTCTCGCGCAGCTTCCATCTTGCCAAGCCGTGGCGGGCGTTCATAAAGCGTGTACGGAGATTTGAACGTCATGACGCAGCACAAAACCATCACCGCCGCCATTCTCGTGATCGGAGACGAAATTCTCTCGGGCCGCACGAAGGATCAAAATATCGGCTATATCGCCGAATACATGACCCGCATCGGCGTCGAGCTGCGCGAAGTACGCGTCGTGCCGGACGTCGAGGAGGAGATCGTGGCCGCGCTGAACGCGCTGCGGGCGCGTTTCACCTATGTCTTCACCACCGGCGGCATCGGCCCGACGCATGACGACATTACCGCGCAATGCGTGGCCAAGGCGTTCGGCGTGTCGATTGACGTGGACGAGCGCGCGGTCGAGGCTTTGCTGACGCGCATGAAGCGGGAAGATTTGAACGAGATGCGCCTGCGCATGTGCCGCATTCCCGCCGGCGCCTCGCTGATCGACAATCCCGTGTCGGCGGCGCCGGGTTTTCGTCTTGGCAATGTGTTCGTGATGGCGGGCGTGCCGCGCATCATGCATGCGATGCTGGACAATGTGGCGCCGACGCTGGAGACCGGCGTCAAGATTATTTCCGAGACTGTAGAGGCGGGGCTGCCCGAGGGCGCTTATGCGGGCGGGCTGAAGGAGATCGCGGAACGCTATTCCGAACTCTCCATCGGCTCCTATCCCTCGTTTGGGACGCAGGGCGTGAAGAACCAGATCGTGCTGCGCGGCAAGGATCTTGCGCTTCTTGCACAGGGCCGCGCGGAGGTTGAGGCATTGATCGCGCGGCTCGAAGCCGAACGCGCTGCAAAGTAATCAGGGGGCGATATGAACGAGGCGCAAAAAGTTTTTCCCGTTTCCTGGGACCAGTTTCATCGCGACGCGCGCGCGCTGGCGTGGCGGCTGAACGAAGCAGGTCCGTTCACCGCGCTCGTCTGCATCACGCGCGGCGGCCTTGTGCCGGCGGCCATCGTGGCGCGCGAGCTGGGCGTGCGCATCATCGAGACGGTGTGCATCGTCAGCTATGACGACGAGAAGCGGCAGGGCGAATTGCAGGTGCTGAAGGGGGTGGCCGAACAGGTCGCCAAGCTGGGCGACGGCGCGGGCATTCTCGTCATCGACGATCTGGTGGACACAGGCGCCACCGCGCGCCTTGTGCGCGACATGCTGCCTAAAGCGCATTTCGCTACCGTCTACGCCAAGCCGCTCGGGCGCCCGCTGGTGGATACGTTCATCACCGAAGTGTCGCAGGATACGTGGATCTATTTCCCTTGGGACACAGCGCTTTCTTTCGTGCCGCCGATCGTGAAGGGCGCGGCGTAAGGCCGGATCCACGGCAGGCCGTCAGCTTGAAGCCTGCCGTGGGTCCCGGCCTCCGCCGGGATGACGCAGCGTTGCGTCAGATCTTGGCGTGCGTGCCGTCGCAGAGCGGCTTGTTGACCGACACTTTGCAGCCGCAGAAATAGACTTTCTGCGTGCGCGTTGCGGTGTATTTGATCGGCGCGATGTCGGTGCCCTTGTGCGAGCCGTCGCAGAGCGGCTGCTTCTTCGAGAGGCCGCAGGCGCACCAGTAATAGCTTTTGCCTTCTTCAACTTCGGTAGGGTAGGGGGCTTTTTGCGCGCAGACGGGATACGTCATTTTTGCTTTTCTCCAATTAGGGCCGATTGAACGGCTCTCTTTCGATTCGTTCTAAGCTGGACAGAGTTTTGCCCGCGCCCGCCTAACAAAGCAAGAGCGCGCTCCCCACGCCTCAAGCGCCCGCGCCGCCAGCGTCCGTCTTGAGCCACGCCGCGCCGCAGGCTTTGGCGAGTTCGCGCACGCGCAGGATATAGCTCTGGCGCTCCGTCACCGAGATCACGCCGCGCGCGTCCAAAAGGTTGAAGCGGTGCGAGGCCTTGATGCACTGGTCGTAGGCGGGCAAAACCATGTCGTGACGCTGCCCGCGATCGCCCTTTTCCAGCAGCGCCTTGCACTCGGCTTCCGCATCCTTGAAGTGCTGGAACAGCAGCGCCGTGTCGGCATGTTCGAAATTGTGCCGGGAATATTCCTGCTCGGCCTGTTTGAACACGTCGCCATAGGTGACTTTATCGGCGCC
>CAMCMI010000146.1 GCA_945875875.1 Rhizobium sp. Q54 | reverse complement strand
ATAGTGCTGGCGATAGGCGTCGTGCGAAACTTGACGCTGCCTGACTGCGCCTCCGCATTGCCTGCTGCTGCTACCGTGCGCTGCCCCACCAGCGTTCCCCATCGCTGTTTTAACCTTAAAGTTAGCAGTTGAAATTTATGTGGATAAGTGTGCTAGGGCAAGCGAGGAGCGGGAGCTAGAGTAGCACAGGTTATGACTATGCTACTTGTTGGAAGCTTAACTTTGTTTAACCTGTTGATTTAATTGGTGGAGCCAGACGGAATCGAACCGACGACCTCTTCAATGCCATTGAAGCGCTCTCCCAACTGAGCTATGGCCCCACTTTTTCAGCTCGGGAAAGCATTCCAGGGCCGAAGTATTTGAGCGGTCCCTTTGGGGAGGGCCGCCTGTGTCGCTGTTGGAACAGCGCAACGGAGCGTCGTATAGACGTAACGCACCCGCTGCACAACCCGTAATCGCGGCATATTCGCGCGATCCTTGCGATCGGCGCAAAAAGCCTGTGCGATCAGCTTTCCTCGTCGTCCTCGATGTCGCCGTCGATGAGGGCGGAAACGTCGTCGGGATCCTCTTCCTCTTCTTCGAGGAAGGTTTCGTCGGCGGCGCCGTCGTCCTCAATCTCGATGTCGTCGGCGACTACGGCCTCCTTGCCCTCGCCGTCGGCTTCTTCAAGCGACACGAGTTCGGGGCCTGCCGAATCAATCTCCGGCTCGTCGTCGGCGACAGCCGCCCGCGCAGGCGCGCGGGTGATGGCGGCGGCCACAAACGTTGCGCCGCATTTGGGACACAAGATCGGCGACTTGTTAAGGTCGAAAAATTTTGCAGCGCAGCTCTGACACTGCCTTTTGCTGCCCAGGTCGGGTTTGGCCACGTCCATCTTCCCTGTGGCGTGAATGATCTGTTCAGCCCGCGACGCGCCCGTCCGGCCCTAATTGCGGATTCCGGTTAGTGCCGGGCGGCGCCCCTGTCAAATGGGAAATCGCAAAAACGCTGTCGTAATGACACGGCGCGGGGGAGCGTGGTACGAGCGCCTCATCTTTTATCCGCATTTTTCATAGCGAGGACCCATGCAAGCAGGACCCACGCAGGCTGATCGCACAGGCGCCCCCTCTCCGGCTGGCCACGGCCCCGCGCAGCCACTGGGAGCCTCCGCCAGCGGCCCCCTCAATGGCCGGCTGCGTCCGCCCGGCGACAAGTCGATCTCCCATCGTGCGCTCATCCTGGGCCTGCTGGCGAAGGGGCGCACGAATATCGAGGGCCTGCTGGAAGGCGACGACGTGTTGCGCACCGCTGCCGCCTGCGGCGCGCTGGGCGCCCGCGTCGAACGCCTCGGTCCCGGTAAATGGCAGGTGGACGGCTGCGGCATCGGCTCGCTGCTCGCCCCCAAAGAAATTCTCGATTTTGGCAATGCAGGCACCGGCACGCGGCTGATGATGGGCCTTGTGGGCGGCCACCCGATCACCGCCACGTTTGACGGCGATTCGTCGCTGCGCAAACGCCCGATGCGGCGCATCCTCGATCCGCTGGCGCTGATGGGCGTGCAAATCGTCTCGCAGTCGGAGGGCGGGCGCTGCCCGATCACGATCACGGGCTCGGCGGAGCCTGCCCCCATCGAATACCGCACGCCGGTGCCCTCGGCGCAGCTCAAATCCGCGATCTTGCTGGCGGGGCTGAATTCTCCGGGCCGTACCGTCGTGATTGAAACGGAAGCCTCGCGCGACCACACCGAGAAAATGCTGGCCTATTTCGGCGCGCGAATCAGCAGTGTTCCCGATGGTCCGCACGGTCGGCGAATCACTCTGGAAGGCCGTCCCGAGCTGAAGGCGCGCGACGTGATCGTGCCCGCCGATCCCTCTTCGGGCTCGTTCGCTCTGGTGGCCGCGCTGATTGTGCCCGGCTCCGACGTGACGATTGAGGGCATGATGATGAACCCGCTGCGAATCGGGCTCATCACGACCCTGCTGGAAATGGGCGCCGACATTCAGCTCCTCAACGCGCGCATAGAGGGCGGCGAGGACGTGGCTGATCTGCGGGTGCGCTACAGCGCGCTGAAGGGCGTGGACGTACCTGGCGCCCGTGCGCCCGCCATGATCGACGAATATCCGGTGCTGACGGTGGCGGCGGCGTTTGCGAGCGGCCAGACGCGCATGAACGGGCTATCGGAATTGCGGGTGAAGGAATCAGACCGGCTCGCCGCAGTGTCGGCAGGGCTGGAGGCGACAGGCATCGACCATCGCATCGAGGGCGACGATCTGATCGTGGTCGGCGCGCCCACAGTTCGCGGCGGCGGCATGGTCGCAACCCATCTCGATCACCGGATCGCCATGAGCTTTCTGGTGCTGGGCATGGCCTCGCAGCAGAGCGTGCATGTGGACGACGCCGCGATGATCGCGACGAGCTACCCAAGCTTCCGCGCGCAGATGGAGGCTTTGGGGGCGCGGTTTGTGGATTGAGCCAACCACGTCATGGCGGCGACGGCCGCCATCCACGGCAGGCCGCACGCTCGCTGCCTGTCGCGGGTCCCGGCCTTCGCCGGGATGTCGCGCTGCTTTGAGAGCCGCGTTTAGTGTTTCAAGATTACGCCTTGCAACACCAAAAACGCCCCTTACCCCTCCAGAACCTGCTTCGACTCAACTGTCGAATCAGTACGCAGGCGGTAGACCACGGGGATGCCCGTCGCCAGCTCGATGTGGGGGATCGTCTCGGGCGTCGCCCGCTCCAGCACCATCAGCAGGGCGCGCAGCGAATTGCCGTGCGCCACAATCGCCGTGCGCTCGCCGCGCAGCACGCAGGGCAGGATGTCCTGGCAATAATAGGGCAGCACGCGGGCCAGCGTGTCGCGCAGGCTTTCGCCGCCGGGCGGGGGAATGTCGTAGGAGCGGCGCCAGATCATCACCTGCTCGTCGCCCCATTTCACGGCGGCTTCGGCCTTGTTGAGGCCCGACAGATCGCCGTAATCGCGCTCGTTGAGCTGCTTGTCGCGCACCACGGCCAGATGCGACTGGCCAAGTTCCTCAAGCACCAGCTTCGTGGTGTTTTGCGCGCGCACCAGCGCAGACGTGAACACCTTGTCGAAACCGACGCCAATCGCCTTCAGGCGCTGGCCGGCGGCGCGCGCTTCCTCAATACCCACCGGCGTCAAATCAGGGTCTTTCCAGCCGGTGAACAGATTCTTGAGGTTCCAGTCGCTCTGGCCATGGCGGATGAGAACTAAAGTGCGGTCCATTCAGGCGGCTCCATGTATGTTTGGATTGGCTTAGAGATCTGCGAGGCCAAGAACGTCGGCCATGGAATATTGCCCCGGCTTGCGGCCATGGCCCCAGAGGGCGGCGCGCACGGCGCCTCTGGCGAAAATGCTGCGATCCTCGGCGCGGTGGCTGAGAATCAGCCGTTCGCCCGATCCTGCAAAAATGGCGTCGTGATCGCCCACCACCGTGCCGCCGCGCAGCGCCGCAAAGCCGATGTCGCCCTCGCGCCGGGCGCCGGTGTGGCCATCGCGCGAGCGCACCGATTGCTCGGCCAGCGAAACGCCGCGACCCTGCGCCGCAGCCTCGCCAAGCATCAGCGCCGTGCCCGAAGGCGCGTCGACCTTCATGCGATGGTGCATCTCAACAATCTCGATGTCGTAATCAACGCCAAGCGTCGCCGCGACCTTGCGCACCAGGCCGGCGAGCAGATTGACGCCAAGGCTCATATTGCCCGAGCGCACGATCACCGCATGACGCTCCGCCGCCTCCAGCGCCGCCAGATGGGCCTCGCCCATGCCAGTCGTGCCGATGACGTGAACGATGCGGGCCTGCGCGGCGATGCCCGCCAGCGCGATCGTGGTGTCGGGCGTGGTGAAGTCGATCAGGCCGTCGGCCTTTGCGAGCACATTGAGCGGATCGTCGGAAACCAGCACGCCGCAGGCGCCCACGCCCGCCAGCTCGCCCGCGTCCAGCCCCAGGGCGCTGGAGCCGGGACGCTCAAGCGCGCCTGCAAGGACAGCACCCTCCGAGGCGTGGATCGCCTGCACGAGCATGCGCCCCATTCGGCCCGCCGCTCCGGCGACGACGAGACGCATCTGGCTTTTGGACGGTTCCACCGGCGGCTCCACTCTGGTTGCGGCAATCCTGTGCGTCTATAGCCGCCGCAGGGCGAGGTTGCCAAGCAGACTTCAAAGTCCGCCTATTCAGCGCCCTCGACGATCACGATGTCGCCCTGCGCCGCGCTCAGTCGATATTGGGCGGCGTCCTGATATTCGGGCGAATTGAAACAGGCCAGAGCCTGCTCGTAGCTTTCGAACTCGATCAGCACCTGACGCGAGCGGATATTGCCCTGAAGCGCGGAATGGCGCCCGCCGCGCACCAGAAATTTCGCGCCGTATTTCACGAAGGCGGGAGCGCTGCCGGCGAGGTATTTCTTATAGGTCTCGGGGTCGGTGACGTCGTTCTGCGCAATCCAATAGCCTTTGGGCATGCTTATCTCCTCCTGTGACATCTGCTTTGTCTTGAAGCTGTGATAATCGTCCGTCAGCGTGCTGCCTAGTAGCCTCTGCATGCGGCGGGAAATTTTAACGGGGATGAAATGCTGAGACGAATGACGGTGGCTGCGATTCTTCTTTCGAGCGCAGCCCTGCATCCGGCGCTGGCGCAACAGGGCGCGCGCGCGTTCCACTTCGCAGCTTTCGGCGACATGCCCTACAATGTCCCCGGCGATTACGAGAAAGTAGACCGGCTGATTGCGCGCATAAACGCTGACAGGCCGGCTTTCGCGATCCATATCGGCGACATGATTTCAGGCTCGATCGCGTGTTCGAATGAAACGCTTGAGCGCTCGGCCCGCCAGCTTGAAAACATTGAGGCGCCGCTCGTCTACACGCCCGGCGACAATGAATGGACCGATTGCCACCGTGCGCGCGGCGGCGGGTTCGATCCGCTGGAGCGGCTGGCCAAAGTGCGCGCGCTGATGTTCCCAAAGCCTGGACAGAGTCTGGGCAAAACGCAGATGAGCGTTGAATCGCAGGGCATCCTGATGAAAGAGCGCTTTGCGCCTTACGTCGAGAACGTGCGCTTTTCAAAGAACGGCGTGCAATTTGCGACGCTGCATGTGGTGGGCTCAAACAACAATCTGGACGAGAAGCGACCCGGCGCAGCGGAAGAATTCCGCGCACGCGACGCGGCCAACGCCGTATGGATCGAGCATGCGTTCAAAGCAGCGCGCAGCGAGGATTCAAAGGCGGTCGTGCTGGCGTGGCAGGCCAACGTGCATCATCGGGGCCGCAAGGTTGAGGAGTACTCGCCCGCCTTCGCGCAAACGATCACAAGCGTCGCAAGCTACGCCAAAGATTTCGGCAAACCAGTGCTGGTGATCTACGGCGATTATCATTTCTTCGAGGTTTCGCGCTTCCTCGACATGGACGGCAAGCCCGCGCCGCACGTCACGCGCCTGCAGGTCTATGGCGACAAAAGCGTCCACGCCGTGCGCGTGACCGTCGACCCCGATGCCCCCGGCGTGTTCTCGTTTGCGCCGCTGATCGCGCCCGAAAACGGGCTGCCTTAAGGAAAACTTTGCCACGTTCATAAAACATTCATACTTGAGCGCTAGTATGAATTATCGACGAAACGCGAAAGCGGGTTGAAGATGCTGACGCCGGGCCGGATGTACGCCCGGCGTTTTGCGTTTTTATACTGCTACGCGCCTGCGACCTCGGCCAGAATCGCCAGCGCCGCGGCGCGCGGATCGGGGCTTTGCGTGATCGGGCGCCCGACCACCAGATGATTGGCGCCGTTTGTAATCGCGCGAGCGGGCGTCATCACCCGCTTCTGGTCGCCGATTTCGGCGCCAGCTGGCCGAACGCCGGGCGTGACCAGCAGCATGTCTGACCCCAGCAGCGCGCGCATGTCCGGCGCTTCCTCGGGCGAGAGGATCAGCCCGTGCACGCCAGCCTCACGGGCCTGAACGGCGCGCCGGGCGACCAGCTCCTTGACGCTATACCCATAACCAGCCTCGGCAAGGTCCGTATCGTCGTAGCTCGTCATCACGGTGACGGCGAGAATCTTCAAATTCGAGCCGCCCAACGCGCTGCGCGCCGCGCGCATGGTTTGAGGGTAGGCGTGAACGGTGAGAAACGTAGCGCCCATTTCCGCCACCTGCGCAGTGGCGCGCGCCACCGTGTTGGGGATGTCGTGGAGTTTCAGATCAAGAAACACTTTCTTGCCGGCGCCCGCCAGCTCGCGCGCCAGCGGCAGGCCGCCAGCGTAAACAAGCTCCATGCCTATCTTGTAGAAAGAAACGCTGTCGCCAAGAACAGCCACCATCTCGCGCGCTTGCGCGACGGAAGGCAGATCAAGAGCGACGATAAGCTTGTCGCGTGCGGTCTCTGGGGTCATGGCGCTCACATGGTTTTGAATTTGGTTCTCTAGTTGCTGCTCGCGCCGTCATCCCGGGATTGCCGGGATTGCCGGGATTGGACCCACGACAGTTTACACGCCAGTGGCCTGCCGTGAATGACCGCCTTCGCGACCATGACGCGCACCCTCACCGCCGCTTGCGCGGCTCGCCGATGCGGCGCAGCAGGTCCATGGCCGGGCGCATGGTGCGGGCGGCGCGTACGCGGGCGGCGCGGCGTTCGATATCGAGGCGGACGCGGTCCCGGGCGAGGCGTATCTCCGTCTCTATCCGGTCGCAGGTCTCCAGAAACTCGTCCTTGACGCGGCCAGAGCCAGCCCGAAACTTCACCATCATCGCTTTGGCCGGATTGACCTTGCACGCAGCCGGGCCGTCGAGCGGACGATAACACCAGACGCGGGCGGGCGGCAGGTTCAGCCAGACAGGCTGCGAGGCCTCGGCGGAGAAATGCGGGATCGTCTCTTCGCCGGGCTTGCGGCGCGGGATAGGCGACGTCACGCCATAGGTGAATTGCACCAGAACGCCGTTGGGGCCAAGAAGATCGAAGGCGTCGAACAGCAGCGTCAGGCGGTCGCAATCGGGCCGGTTGAGCAGCGGCAGGCTGGAGACGATGGCGGCGGCTGGCGCCTCCAGCACGCCGCCAAGCGTGGTCGCCAGATCATAGGCGTCACCCTGAATGACGCGAACGCCCGGAAAGCGGCGCTCAAGCAATCTGCAAAAAGCGGGATCGTATTCGACAAGGATCAGCCGTTCTGGCGCGAGCCCGCGCTGCAAAAGCGCCTGCGTCACAGGTCCGGTTCCCGGCCCAAGCTCGACCACGGGCCCGGGCGCGTCTACATCGATGCATCGCGC
>CAMCMI010000145.1 GCA_945875875.1 Rhizobium sp. Q54 | reverse complement strand
TTTTCCAGCGGTACGCGCGAGGCGACGTTGATGAACCGCATCGCCAAGGGCTATTCGCCGGAGGAGACCCGCGCCATCGCCGTGTGGATCGCCGCGCAACCCGCAAAAGCTGGAGCCTCAAAGTGAGCGGCTCTCTTACAAGACGCAGCTGGCTGGGCGGATTTGCAGCAGCGACGTTGTTTGCGCCCGCAGTGCTCGCGCAGGCCAAGCCGCGCGTGATTGTGATCGGCGGCGGCTATGGCGGGGCGACGTGTGCGCGCAATCTGCACCGGCTCGGCATGGCGGTCACGCTGATCGAGGAGAACGCGGTCTATACGTCGTGCCCGTTCAGCAATCTCGTTCTGCACGGCTCGCGCGACATCGCCGCGCAGCGGTTTAATTATGACGCGATTGCGCGCGAGGGCGTCGAGGTTGTGGCGATGCGCGCACAAGGCGTCGACGGGGCCGCGCGGCGCGTATTGTTGTCGGACGGGCGCACTCTGGCCTATGACAGGCTGGTGCTGTCGCCGGGCATAGACGTGCGTTTTGACGCTCTGCCGGGCTATGATTCCAGCGCCGCCGACATCATGCCGCATGCGTGGAAAGCTGGCGCGCAGACGCTTCTTCTGCGCAAGCAATTGGAGGCGATGCCGGACGGCGGAACCTTCGTCATGTCCGTCCCCAACAATCCCTATCGCTGCCCACCCGGCCCCTATGAGCGGGCCAGCCTGATCGCGCATTATTTCAAAACGCAGAAGCCAAAATCAAAGCTGATCGTGCTTGACGCCAAAGACGTGTTCTCGAAGCAGCGCCTGTTTCTGGATGCATGGAAAGCGCTCTATCCCGATATTCTTGAATATGTGCCGCTGGCTTCCGGCGGCAAGACGACGGAGATTGATGCGAAGACGAAGACGGTCATCACCGAATTTGGTGCGCATAAGGGCGACGTCGTGAACGTAATCCCGCCGCAGCGTGCCGGCGCCATCGCGGAAGTGGCCGGCGCCACAGACCGCAGCGGCTGGTGCCCGATTGATCCGGTCACGTTTGAATCAAAGCTGCAGCCCAACATCCATGTCATCGGCGATGCGGCCATTGCCGGCGCCATGCCCAAGTCTGCCTTTTCAGCCAATGCGCAGGCCAAAGCGTGTGCGCAGGCGATTGCCCTGCTGACAAGCGGACAGGCGGCGCGCGAGCCAAAACTCATCAACACCTGCTATTCGCTGGTGGCGCCCGATTACGGCATCTCGGTCGCAGGCGTCTATCAGCCAGGCAAAGGCATTCTGGCCGACGTGCCGGGGGCGGGCGGCGTAAGCCAGCTCAACGCCTCGCCCGCCGCGCGCGCGACTGAAGCTCAATATGCGCACGACTGGTTCAACATTACGACGGCTGAAGTCTTTGGCTAGGGCGCGCGCTGCAATCTGGCTTGCGCTGTGGTGCGTATCGTCATCAGCTGCGCTGGCTGCTGAACTGGCGCCGTTCGAAGTCGTTGGCGATGCGATTCCCGTTTCGTTGACGGGGGAAAAGGGCGATCCGGCGCGCGGGCGCGCCATTGTGGTGGATCGGCAAAAGGGGCTGTGTCTCTTGTGCCATTCGGGGCCGTTTCCCGAACAGCGGTTTCAGGGCGACATTGCCCCGAGCCTTGAGGGCGCCGGGTCGCGCTGGAGCGCGGGGCAATTGCGCTTGAGATTAGTTGATGCGACGCGCTTGAATCCGGAGACGTCGATGCCATCCTATTATAAAATCGACGGGCTTGGCCGCGTCGCGCCCGCGTTCAAGGGCAAGCCGATATTGGATGCTGCGCAGATTGAAGACGTGACGGCCTATCTTGCGACATTGCGCGACGGGCCGGGCGCACAGGAGAAGCCATGAAAACGCAAATCTTGAGCACGCAAATCCTGAACATCGACCCGTCCCGTCGCGCTTTTCTTGCGGGTGCGGCAGGCGCTGCGGTCTGCGTGATCGCGCCCTCTGCGCGCGCAACCCCGGAGGCGATGGCGCAGGCGATCAAAGACTTCACCGGCGGCAAGTCCGTGCGAGAGGGCGGCGTCGAGGTTGATATCCCGGTGCTGCTGGAAAGCGGCCATTCAGTGCCCACAATCGTGCGCGTGGACAGCCCGATGAATGCGCAAAATTACGTGCGTGCAATCGCTGTTTTCAACGAGCGCAATCCGCAGCCCAATGTCGGCGTGTTTCATCTCACCCCGCGTTCGGGTCGCGCTTTTGTATCGACGCGCATCAGGCTCGGCGATTCCCAAAAGGTCGTGGCCGTAGCGCAAATGAGCGACGGCTCGTTCCGCAGTGGTTCGATCGACGTGATCGTGACCCTGCCCGCCTGCGTAGAAGGAGCCTGACATGGCGCGCGCCCTCATCAACGTTCCGGCGAAAGCCAAAAAAGGCGAGATCATCGAGATCAAGACGATGTTGTCTCACCCCATGGAGACGGGCTTCCGCCCAAGCGACGATGGCAAGCTCGTGCCGCGCAACATCATCAAGCGTTTCGTGTGCACCTATGACGGCGAGGCCGTGTTCAGCGCCGATCTTTTCCCCGCAATCTCGGCCAATCCGTTCCTGTCGTTCACGCTGGTCGCCACCAACAGCGGCGTGATTACGTTCAGCTGGACCGACGATAACGGCCAGACGCAGGTGCAGACCGCGAAGATCGAGGTCGCATGATTTTGCGCGCGCTGTGGATTTTGCCTGCCTGCGCAATGCTCTTGGCGGTCGCAATTGCGCACGCTGAAATCCCTGCGCAAGAACGTAAATCCGGCGCCGAGTTCATGAGCCCGCAGACGCAGGCGATGCAGGCCGACGATGCGTCTAATCCCGGCATGCTGGCCGTGCTGGACGGGGAAGCTGCGTGGAACGAGAAGGCGGGTGCGGCCAACAAAGCCTGCGCCGATTGCCATGGCGCGGCGGAACAATCCATGAAGGGCGTGTCGGCGCGCTACCCCGCGTTTAACGCTGCAACAAGCCAGCCCATAGACGTTGCGGGGCAGGTGAACCAATGCCGCGCTGAGCGGCAACAGGCGCAGCCCTTGCGCGCCGAGAGCCGCGAGCTGCTGGCGTTGACCACCTATATCGGTCTGCAATCGCGCGGCATGCCTGTGGCGCCACCCGATGACGAAAGATTGACGCCGTTTCGCGAACGCGGCAAGGCGCTGTTCAACCAGAGGCTGGGGCAGTTGAACTTCTCGTGCGCGCATTGCCATGAGGACAATTGGGGCCGCAAGCTTGGATCGGCCCCCATTCCTCAAGCCCACGCCAACGCATACCCGATCTATCGGCTCGAATGGCAGGATGTGGGTTCGCTGCAAAGGCGTTTGCGCAATTGCATGAGCGGCGTGCGCGCGGCGCCTTATTCCTATGGCTCGCTTGAATTCATCGAGCTGGAATTGTTCCTCGCCGAGCGCGCTCGCGGCATGGCGGTCGAGACGCCCGGCGTGCGGCCTTAAAAGCTATTTGCAGATCAGCGCATCGCATTCTTTTGCCGCTGCAATCATGCGCGCCAGAGATGAAGGGCCTGGATGGCCAAACAGCGCCACGCCTTGCAGCACATAGGCAGGCGTGATTGAGAACCCGATTGAATTGGCGCGCGCCAAATGCGCCGCCAGCGCCCTTTCAACATCGGCGCGTACGTCCGGCGCATTCAGCGTCTCATGCGCGACGCCCAGCTCCTGAGCCTGCGCCAGCGCGCGCGGCTCATCCACCATGCCGCGCAGCGACATCAGGCGCCCGTGCAAATCGTAAGCGACCTGCGGGCCGGAAATGCGCAGCACGCCAAGCACGACGCGCGCGGCGCCGTTTGATCCGGGCGCAAGAATGGGATTGTGCGCCAGCCCCAAACGCAATTCGCCCGTTTGCCGCACCAGCGCATCAAGCTCACGATGGGCGATGCGGCACACCGGGCAATTGTAATCCATGAATTCGATCAGGCTGACGTCCGGCGTCGCAGGGCCAAACCAGAGCAGGCCGGGCAAAGCGAGCGGATCAAGCTGCGAGGGCACACGCAGGTTTTGTATTGGCGCTCCCTTGTCGTCGCGCAGCGGCAGCCATTGGCCCGCGTCTGGCTCGTCGCCCGCCAGCATGTCTTGCGCCGACGCTTCCTGCAAAGGTGCGCATGCCAATGCAGCCGCGACCTGCAAAAGCAAACGACGCGAGGGGCGGGAGCCGCCTCGCGTCGTGCTGCGTTGCGCGCTCACGGCGCTGTCCGAAAAGCTAAAGCGCTGCTTACGGCTTCTTGCCTTCGGCGTTGAACTGCTTGAGGTAGGCCGTGAGATTGTCGATCTCGGCATCGTTGTTGATGCCTGCGAACGCCATCTTGGTGCCGGGCATCTTGGCGGCGGGCTTGCGGATGTATTCCTTGAATACTTCTTCGGACCAGACGATGCCCGAGGCCTTGTTGGCTGCCGAATAATTATATCCCTCAACCGTGCCGGCCGTGCGGCCAAACAGACCGTTGAGCTTGGGGCCAACGACGTTCTTTGCGGTCTCGCCAACCTGATGGCAGGCGCGGCACTTGGCGAAGGACTTCTCGCCGGCGGCGATGTCCTGGGCGGCGGCGGGAGCGCTGGCGGCGATGACGGCCAGAGCGGCGGCGGCGGCGATTTTCTTGATCATTGCATCATTCTCTCTATCGGGAGCGAAAGCGCTCGCAGGTCATGCATCAACCGCGGGCGGGCCGCGTTCAGCCTAGATAGCGCTCACGGCCCGTTATGGCCAGTGCGCAAAGAAGATTATCGAGCCAAAATCCAGACAAAACTTACGGCTGGAACGGGGCATATCGCGATTAGATTGTTTTCTCCACCCGCGCCGCGTTAAACAGGGCGCGGCAAAGCGTCCGCACCAGGAGGGTTTCGTGTCCGCATCCCAAAGCTTTGACGCGATGAGCCCCGGCGAGCCCGGCGCAACAATCTCCATCGCCGCCCAGAGCGGCGCTTTATTGAATTCCATTGCGCTGCGCTTGCGCAAATATGGAATCGGCCTGTCGCAATGTGCCCCCGTCGGCGACGAACCCTTCGATTTGCTGGACGCTTTCGAACATCTGATTGAGGACGAGGCCGCCGGAATTATCGGCCTTGTCGTTGAAAATATAGCCGACGGGACCCGCTTGCGCGCCCTGGCCGCGCGCGCGTGCGAGGCGGGCAAGCCTGTGATTGCGCTCAAACTTGGCCGTTCGCAGACGGGCGCTGAGCTCATTCTCGCCGATTCCAGCAGCGCGCGCGCTTGTGAAGCCTTGTTTTCTGAATGCGCAATAGCGCTGGCGTCCTGCGTCGCATCGTTTGCCGGAGCCGCAGCTTTATTGCTGCGCGGGCAGGACATGCTGATGTCCGGCGACACCGGTCTTGTCTGCGTGGCGATTTCGCGCGCTGGTGGCGCATTGCTGGCCGATCACGCGGAAGATCGCGGAGTGCCGCTGGCGGGCGAAGACGGGCTTTGGCGCGGCAAGGCGGCCAAAGCAATCGCCAGCTTTGAAGGCGCCGGCCCCATTCGCAACCCCATCGACGGCGGCAATCTCATGGGCTGGAGCCGCCTCGCGCCTTTGCTGGAAAGCATTGAGGCTGAAGGACAAAGCGGGCCTGTCCTGCTTTATGCGGACATGCTGCCGGAGGAGGCCGACGATCTGCTGGGCGCCGATATTTTGCTCGCACGCATGCAGCGCACCGGCGCGCCTTTGGCCGTCCTTAGCACGGGTGGAATGCGCCCTTCGGTCGATGCGCATTATCGCGCAAACGGCGCCATCGTGTTTGACGATCTGCCGACATGTTTTGACGCGTTCGCGACATTCTACGATAGCGTTGAGTTTGACGCGGACGATCTGATCGATCCGCCCAAAGAGCGCTCCGGCATTGCGCCACAGGCGCTTGTGCGCATCCGCGAGATACTCGCCAGCGTTGAGCCGGGCGATTTTCTGGCCGAATATGAAAGCGCGCAGGCGCTGGCTTTGGCTGGCGTGCCGATGACGCAGAGCGCGCTTGCAACATCGGCTGACGAGGCGACGGCTGCCGCCCTTGCGTTTCTAGGCCCCGTTGCAATGAAGGCGCTGGCGCCGGGCGTTGCGCACAAGGACGAAGCTGGTCTTGTGGCTCTGGACCTGCGCGATGAAGCGGCTGTGCGCGAGGCTTATTCTGATTTGTCGCGCAGATTGTCGGCGCTTGGCGGCGGGCGCATCCTGTTGCAGCCGATGGCGCCGTCGCGGGCTGAACTCATTTTGGGCGTAACGCATGAGCCGGCGCTGGGCCATTTCCTGATGCTGGGCCTTGGCGGCCTGCATGCGCAATTGCTCGACTCGGTCGTGCTGATCCCGCTCTTTGTGAGCCGCGCGCGGTTGGTGCAGATTGTGGAAGGCTCAATGGCGGGCGAGCTTGTGGCGCGCGCTTGTGGCGGGGCTGCGCATCAACGCCTTGCTGATATCGTCAAAGCCCTTGTGGCGCTGCGCGATCTTGTGCGCGTTTGCGGCGATGAAATTGTATCTGTTGAGATCAATCCGCTACTTGTGGCGCCGACGCGCTGCACGGCGGTTGATGCTTTGATTGTACGCGCGTAACGTCAGGAGAACACGATGCTGACCGAAGCCAGAAACAAAACCCTCACGCAAGTGGGCGCCGGGACGCCAATGGGCGATTATCTGCGCCGCTTTTGGCATCCCATCGCCGGCGCCGCCGAATTTGATGAGAAATCCGTGAAAGCTATTCGCCTGATGGGCGAAGATCTCACGCTGTATAAAGATCTCAGCGGCACATATGGATTGGTGGATCGCCATTGCCCGCATCGTCGCGCCGATCTGTCCTTTGGCTATGTGGAAGACGTCGGCATTCGCTGCAATTATCACGGCTGGCGCATGGACGAGACCGGCGCGTGCGTTGAACAACCGTTCGAAGAAACCTACAATCCCAAAGGCAAACTGAAAGATCGTTGCGCGATTACCGCTTATCCTGTGCGCGAAGTCGCGGGGCTTTTGTTTGCCTATATGGGGCCGGCGCCCGTGCCGCAATTACCGATCTGGGAGCCCTTTACGTGGGCGCACGGCTTCATTGAAGTCATCACGGCGGATGTGCCGTGCAATTGGTTTCAGTGTCAGGAAAACTCCTGCGATCCGGTACATTTTGAATGGATGCACGACAATTGGAGCGTGCGGCAGAAGGGCGAACTTGGCCCCTATGCGCCAAAGCATTTTCAGGTCGCGTTCGATGAATTTGAATACGGCTTTACCTATCGGCGCCGCCGCGAGGGGCAGGAGGAAACCGATCCGATGTGGACCACGGGCCGCGTAGC
>CAMCMI010000144.1 GCA_945875875.1 Rhizobium sp. Q54 | reverse complement strand
CGAGCGCTTGCGCTGCACTGGCGCTGCAGAACGAAGCGTCCATGAAGAGCCTCCCGAAAGCTCCCTGTCGGCACTGTGAAAAACACTCATGACATGCTCCCTTCAAGCAAGGCGCGGCGAGCGCTTTGCACAAAATCTTCTGTAACGTGGTCGCAGCCCGCGTTGCGCGCATTGCGCTCGGCGGCGTCGCGAAGGCGGCGTGCGGCGCTGATGCGCACCAGCACGGGGCTTTGCTCCAGCACCTGATCGAGAAGCTTTTGCGCCTCATCGTTCCAGGGCAATTCTGCATCGAGCCGCGAGGGCGTGGCTTCAATGCGATCCATGTCGCCAGCCAGCGGCAAAATATGAAACAGCGCGTCAAACAGCGCGTTGCAAACTTCCTGCACGAGATAAACCGCGCCGGAATAACCCATGAAGGGCGTGCCGGTATGGCGGCGTATGATCGCGCCGGGAAACGAGGCGGGAATGAAAATCGCGCGCGATCCCGCTTCCGCCATATACATGCGCTCGTTGAAACTGCCGAACATCACAAGTGGCGGGCTTTGTTTGATGGCGTCGCGCACCGCTGCGTTATCAGGTTTCACGCCAGCCTTGCGCGAGAAAGAGAACGCGCAGGGCAGGCCCATTTCAACTTCAAGAAAATTCCGCAAGCCGCGCGCATAAGTATCGTTGGCGACAATCGCAAAACTTGCGGTGCCAAAAAAGTCTTGCGTGACGGAGCGCCACAAATCCCACAGCGGCTTGATGGTCGTGTGCTTCTCGCGCTCGATGAACGGCTCGGGATCAAGGCCCAGCAGCTCGCCCAACGTGCGCAGAAATTTCGTGGTGCTGTGCAGGCCAATCGGCGCCTGCAAATAGGGGCGCTCCAGCGTTTCGCATAAAGCGCGACCGAACTCGCGGTACATGCAGACGTTGACTTCCGCGTCCGCCAGTTTCGACACGTCGGCCAGATGGCTGCCGAGCGGAAACGTCATCGCGACTTCAGCGCCAATGCCCTCAACGAGGCGACGGATTTCAGCCAGATCGGACGGCATGTTGAACGTGCCGTACATCGGTCCGATGATGTTGACCTTCGGCCTTGCGCCCTCTTTGCGGGCTTTCAGCTTGGGGACTTTCTTGGCGCCGTATTCTTTCCACAGCCAGACCAGTGAGCGATCAGCCGATTGCCATTGGTCTTCGTCGATGGTGCGCGGCAGAAAACGCTGGATGCTGGTGCCTTCGGGCGTTGCGCCGCCGCCGATCATCTCGGAGATTGAGCCTGTCACCACGACGCTGGGCATGTCGGGATTAAGCGTTGTGTGCGCGCGCTTCATCGCCGCTTCAGTGCCGTGCTGGGCGAGCTCTTCTTCGCCAAGCCCTGTCACCACCACCGGCAATTCATGCGGCGGCAGACCGTCGGTGTAATGCAAAACCGCTGTTACAGGCAGGTTTTCGCAACCCACAGGTCCATCGATGATGACCTGCAATCCCTTGATGGCGCAGAACGCGTAGACTGCACCCCAATATCCGCCCGCCCTGTCGTGATCGAGGATAAGCATCAGATTGCGTCCTCCACGTTGCGGGAGGCGGCGGCCTTTTCCATCTTGCGCCGGAAGGCTTCGCGGAACTCGGGACGGTCTTTGGGCGCCTCTTGCCAGACGCCGCTCGTGTGGCCGGTTCCAACGCCCTCAAAAAATTCTTTCATCTCGTCAAAGCGCGCCTTGCCCGCTATCGCAGCATTCACGACTGTTGCAAGAGAGCCTGCGCCGCTGGGCCCAAATAGCGGGCGGGCGGAAACAAGATTGGTGAAATAGAGCGAGGGAATCGCCTGCTCCTTCGCCTTCTGCACGACAGGCGTGGTGCCGATGGCAAGGTCCGGTTTGTATTCGTGGACGGCGGCAATATCCTGCTCGAGCGAGGCGCGATAGACGACCTGCACGCCTTTGGCCTCAAGCCATTGCCGATCAATGTCCGACCAGATCGTGCGCCCGCATGCGGTGCCGACATAACGCACGTCGGCGCCGCTTTCGATCAGCAGGCGCGCGACCAGAAGCTCGGAGCCTTCATAGCCTGAAACCGTGATGCGGCCCTTGATCGGGGTCGCGGCCAAAGCTGAAGATATGGCTGGCAGGAAGCGGTTTTGCGCCGCATCGACCTTGTCGCGCGACACGCCGCAGGCGGCGCCGATAGCCTCCAGCCATGCCGCCGTGCCATCGCGCCCGACGGGGCCAGAGCCAACGACTGACCGGCCAGCGGCTTCAAACTCGCGGATCGAGGCTTTGTAGAACGGATGGATTGCGGCGACCGCCGCGCAATCAAGCGCGCTGTAAAGCTCGCGCCATTCACGCGTGGGCACGACAGGTCCGGCGCCAAGACCCATCGGCTCCAGCATCGCGCCGATGCCCATGGGATCGGCGGGGAACATCTCGCCCAGCAATGTCACTGTGGGGCGGCCGCTTCTGCCGCCGCGCGGCGCCTGCACGGGACCGCGTTCGGCCTCATTGCGCGCATAATGCAGCATCGCGCCCGCCAGCACGTCCTTGGCTTCGGCATGCGTGGGCACGCCAAAGCCTGGCACATCAATGCCGATGATGCGAACGCCATTGATTTCTTTGGGCAGCAATTGCAGCGGCACACCCGATGCCGTTGGCACGCAGAGGTTTGTGATAACGATGGTGTCGTAAAGCGCAGGGTCGGCCATCTGGAAGACGGCCTCGCGAATATCTTCAAACAGCTTGCCGGTGACAAGCGTTTCAGAATTGAACGGCACATATCCAACGGTGCGCTTGGCGCCGTAGAAGTGCGATGTGAACGTCAGCCCGTAGACGCAACATGCTGAGCCCGAAAGAATCGTCGCGGTGCGGCGCATACGAAGGCCCACGCGCAGAGAGCCAAACGCGGGGCACATGCTTTGCGGCTGATCGTGCGGGCCTTTGGGATAATCCTGCGCATAACGCTCCAGCGTCTCGCTCTTGCCCGCAGCCTGCGCAGCCCGCAGCATCTCGTCGGCGCCCGCATGGCAGCCCGACGCTTGTACTGGCGACGCATCTTTGGGGAGGGGCGAGACGATTTCGTTCATGCCATTACACCGTGTCGTAGACGACTTCGAGGGACGGCTTTTCAATCACCGAGCGCCCGCACATGTCTTCAATCGTGGCCGGATCAAGCACCACGTTACGACCCACGACTTCGCCCTTGAACAGGCCGAGCAGATCATCCTGCGTCAGCGGCGTCGGGCGAACGGGGGGCGCAAGGCCGACGTTTTCAGCGAGATCTGAAAACAGCGAACCCCACACGCTGTCAGGCGTGCCGATAATCTCGTAATTGGCGCTCTTGCGGCGAATGTCCTCGTCGGCGGGAATCGCGGCCAGCACCGGAATGCCAACGGCTTTTGCAAACGCCTGCGCCTCGCCGGTATGGTCGTCCTTGTTGATCACCATGCCCGCGACACCGACATTGCCGCCCAGTTTGCGGAAATATTCCACCGCCGAACAGACGTTGTTGGCCACATACAGCGATTGCAGATCGTTCGATCCGACAACGATAACTTTCTGGCACATGTCGCGCGCTATCGGCAGGCCGAAGCCGCCGCACACGACGTCGCCGAGGAAGTCGAGCAGGACGTAATCAAATCCCCATTCATGGAAGCCGAGTTTTTCGAGCAGTTCAAAACCATGGATAATGCCGCGTCCGCCGCAGCCGCGACCAACTTCCGGCCCGCCCAATTCCATTGCGAACACGCCGTCGCGCTTGAAGCAAACGTCGCCGATGCGCACTTCGTCGCCAGCGAGCTTCTTCTTGGCCGAGGTCTCGATGATGGTGGGGCAAGCGCGCCCGCCAAACAGCAAGGACGTGGTGTCGCTTTTGGGATCGCAGCCGATCAGCAGCACTTTCTTGCCCTGCTGCGCCATCATGTAAGACAAATTGGCGAGCGTGAAGCTCTTGCCGATGCCGCCCTTGCCGTAGATGGCGATGATCTGCGTTTCCTTCTTCACCGGACCGGTCGAAGGCGCGTCCGGCTCAATGGCCGCTTCCTCGCGCAAGCGACGGGCTACATCGTCCAGAACCATGGAATCGGTCATGCGCATGTTCTCCAGTCGAGCACCATTTTCAGACAGGACGAATCCTCGAAAGCGGTGCGATATGCGCTCGCAGCATCAGCAGCGTCGCAAATGTGGGTGATGATGTCGTCGAGCCGCAAAGCCCCGTCGCTGAGCAGCTTTTGCACTGCGGCCATATCCGATGGGCGCCATTCGGCGGCGATGCGCAGGCGCGCCTCGCGCATGAAGGCGGGCGCAAAATCAAATGAGGGCCGCGTATCGTAAAAGCCTGCCAGCACAATCTCGCCGCCAGGGGCAAGCCGCCCGATGAGATGGTCGAGCACGGATGAATCGCCGCTGACGTCATAAATCGAATTGTAGCCGCGACGCTCGTCCTGCGACGGGTCGATGACGTCGTAACCATTAGCGCCCGTGCGACGGTTGGCGCTTTGCTCCCACACCACAGGGGCGGGATGACCACAGGCTATCGTCACGCGGGCAAGCAGGCGGCCAAGAACGCCGTGTCCAACAATGAGTTCCGGCGGCGCGGCATGCTTTGCGGAAAGCGCATGATAGGCGGTGGCGGCCAAAGCCAGCAGCACCGAATCTTCGCCCTCGCCCTCGGCGATATTGGCGACGCGAACAGAGGGCGCGATCAGACGGCGCGCGGCGCCGCCAAACAGGCCGCGCACATCCGCATAGCAATTGGATCCCGGCACGAACACGCGCTCGCCGATGCGCGCTTTGGCGCTGGCGCCCGCATCGATCACGCGACCAATCGATTCATAGCCCGGCACCAGCGGATACCCCATGCCTGGAAACGCCGGCATACGCCCATTCCAGAGCAGGCGCTCGGTGCCAGTGCTGATTCCGCTGAACTCCACGTCGATCACCAGATCATCCGGTCCCGCTGGAATCAGCGACACCCGATCGAGCGAAAGCTCGAAGGGCGCTTTGAGGACGATGGCGAGCGTATTCATGGGGCACCCGCGATTCTACGGAGGAACTGCTCCGCTCAGATGTGTCAGTAAATCACGACACTAAATTATGTCAAGTTTTCTTGACGTAAATCAACGTCAGAATTTGAGATCAGGTCGCCTCGACCATGCTGGCCAGCAGGGGTCTGGGCGTGCGCACGCTGCGCACCGTGTTGAATCCGGCCTTCTCAAGCATGGCTTTGATTTCGCTGGCTGGCCGAGGGCGGCCACTCCCCATCGCGAGGAGATAAAAGCCAAAATAGGCATCGCCCATAGCTTGTGCGCCCGGCGTGTCCGACATAGGCTCGGCAATGACGAGTTTGCCCCCGGGGGCCAAAGCGGCGCGAATGGCGCGCAATAGAATCATCGCTGGGCCGTCGTCATGATCGTGCAGAACACGAACGAGCGTCGCAATGTCAGGTTTGCTGGAGCTGTTTTGGCCCGGCAGCGAATCTCTCAGAAAGTCGCAGCCATAAGCCGAGACCCGCTCGCGCATCCCCCGCCGCTCGATACTGGCGCTCGCCCGCTGCGCCACCGCGGGCAGGTCGACCGCAATCGCCTGCAATTTCGGCCACCGCCGCGCCGCCTCCATCGCAAAACCCGCCTCTCCGCCGCCCACGTCCATCAGAAGCGCATTGCCCGCAAGCGAATATGAATCCAGCACGTCATGGCGCACGAGGGTTTGCGATTCGTCCATCAGGCGGCTGTAGGCGCTCACCTTTTCGTCGGCGATGGCATCCCGGTCAGGGCTGCGGGCGTAGGCCCAGAAGTCGGAAAGGCCCGCCTCGCTGGGGCCGCGCCGCAGCAGCGCCACCGGGTCGGCCATATCGGCATAGACCATGCGATGATGGGCGATCATCGAAAACGCGCCGGGATTGCCCAGCAACGCCGCGCCCTTAATGCCCAGCCCAAACGAATCAGCCCCGCGCTTGTCAACGAGGCCCAACGCGGCGGCACCCAGCAGCAGGCGCTCTGCGGCTGCGCGTGAAAGCTTCATGAAATCAGCCAGATCGTCAAGCGTGCGGGCGCCATGGCGTAGCGCTTCAAACAGGTTCAGCTCCGCGCAGGCGAGCAGAATTTGCGAATAGACAAAGCCCGCCGCCAGATCGAACGCCTGCCGCGCCTGACTGGCGGCAATGCGACGCGTCAGGAAAAAACGGGCGGCAAAAGATTGAAAACGCTGATCGGCGATCAAATCGTTGCGCAAATCGCGCCAATGTCGAAGCATCAGGGACAAGCCATCACGCAGCCAGACGGGCAATGTCCTCGGGCAGGAAGCGCATCGCCTCCTGACGGATCAGACCGGACAATTCGGCGGCGCGCGAACAGGCGGGAATGGCGGAAATCGCCAGATCCACGAGATCGTCGAGCCGGTGGATCGCTCCCTGCAAGCCAAGCTCGCGGCAGGCGCTTGGCCGCGCCAGCGCAACGTCGCGCCCAACCGGCTTGCCCAGAACGCTGGCGTCGCCGACCGCATCGCGAATGTCGTCAGCGACCTGATAAGCCTCACCAATATAGGCGCCGACATTGCGCCACGCCTCATGTGGGACACCCGCTGCAGCCGCGCCCGCCATCGTCGCGGCGGCAAACAATGAACCGGTTTTGGCGCAATGATAGCGCGAGAGATCAATCTGGGGCTCGCATTCCCAGGCCTGCCCTGCGGCGATGCCGCCAGCTGCGCCGCCTGCCTGGCTGACGATCCGCACGAGCGGACCCAGGCGCCCGGGACGATTCTGCGCGCCAACCGCAAGCGCATCAAACGCCATCACGATCAAAGCGTCGCCGGCTAGCACGGCAAGCGGTTCGCCAAAGGCGCGGTGCAACGAAAGCTTTCCGCGCCGCATGTCCGCATCGTCAAAGCACGGCAAATCGTCGTGAACGAGGGAGGCGCAATGCAACAGCTCAATGGCTGCGCCCGCGCCTTCCGCCAACGCCCAATCGTCGGCACCGCATGCCCAGGCCACGCTCATGCAAAGCTTGGGACGCAACCGCGCCCCGCCGGGAAACACGGCGTAGCGCAGGGCCGCCGCCAATTTGCGCGGGCTGTCTTGCTCAGCGCAGGCGATGGCCGTCTCAAGCGTCTGCTCAATCCTGTCGAGGGGGTCCATGCTATCCTCCGCACTATTGTCACCCCAGCATGACACTACCTTCCGTCTTGTCAACCTGACACATGACGACTATGCCTGAAGCATGCGTTTCGGGGAGCACAGCTTGCGTCAGCGCCATGTCATCATTGTTGGAGCGGGCGTCGGCGGCCTGATGGCGGCGCTGATTCTGGCTGGACGCGGCGTGAAGGTGACCGTGCTGGAGCGCGCAGCGACGCCGGGCGGCAAGATG
>CAMCMI010000143.1 GCA_945875875.1 Rhizobium sp. Q54 | reverse complement strand
CCCACATGCAGCACGGACCACACGCGAATGACGACGGCCGCCGAGAGACACAAGAGCGCGCCCACGAAGATCACAAAGCCCGGCAGACTATAGCGCGAGAACAGCGGCGCGCTGATGGCGATGGGGATCAGCGACAGAACAGCGAGGCCAGCCACCATCATGCGGCGTCGATGCTGCAAGCGTCGGAGTTCGTCTGTCGTGATCTCTGGTTCGCTCAACACCATATTCCCCCTGCGCCGAATTTGCCCGCCCTTGCTACAGGGGCGAGTGCGCGCACGCAAGGTTTAACGCTCTGGTTTAAGCCTGTGATAGTAGAAGAACAGCGAAAAGGGCGACCCTGGAGCCGCCCCTTCCAATTGCTCGCTGAAAATCAATCAAGCGTCGATGATGTAGACGATGCGGCGCGTATCGGGCTCTACGATCAGAATACGTTGCCCAACGCGAATAGCGCGGTAGGAGCTGAACGTGGGCACGATCGAGAGAATCTCGGTGGGGATTGTGACCAGCTCGACGCTGGAAGGAAGCACCGAGCCAACTGATACCGGCACGTTGATATTCGACGCTTCGCGTACCTGCACCTTCTTTACGACGCCCGTCAGTTTTGTGCGCTGATCGGCGCTGACGTCGACCTTCGTGGCGGCCGCGCCTGTGCTGCCGGTTGTGGCTGCATCGCCGCTGCTGCGTGGCGGCGACGACTGCGGCGCCTGCGCCATTGCGATGCTCATTCCAAGCGCGAGCGCGGCAGAGGCCACGCCGATGGTGAGTGAATTGCGCATATCAAATCTCCTCTGGCAAACCGCTCGTTACCGGGCGCGGATGCACAGAGAATGTTTGTCGACGCGATGCGGTTCCCAAACGGCGTCGTTGGTTTAATCCAGCCCCGACAGCTTTCGTGCGTGTTCAATAACAGCTTGCGGCGTCTTGAGCGCATTTCCAATCGCCGCCTCAATATCTTCACCGCTTGCAGGTTCAATCGCAATTTTCAATTGTTTGGCTTCCGCCTGAAGCGCAGGATCGGCTAGCGCTTCCATGTAAGCGCGCCGCAGCATTGCAACGTTTTCCTTCGAGACGCCGGGCGGCGCCACCATGGGCCACGCGATCAGTGCATCCAGCACAAGAAGGCGCATGGCGGCCTTGTCGTCCTCGTTCTTTAATATGTCCGTGACAAGCGGCACGTCCGGTATCTGCGGGTTTTTACGATAGCCAAATTGCAGAAGTATATTGATGCGGTCGTCGCGCAGCCAATCGGGTTTCTGACTGTGGATCGAGCTGTAGCCCCAGCCGCAAACTGCATCGAGTTCACCGCGCTCCATCGCCAGATGAATGTCCGTCATGCCGCGATAGCCTGCAATGATCTTGAACTTGGCGCCGACAAGATCGTTCAGCGCACTTGCGTAAGTAAACGTGCGCGAGCCGCGTCCGGTTGAGCCTGCAGCAAGGGGCGTTTCCACTACTTGCGCTATTTTCTCCACACCCTTCGTCTTCATCGCGACGCAGGTGTAGGTTTCAGACGAAGATGTGCCGATCCAGTTGAACCTTGCCGGATCGTATTTAGCCTCAGGATTGCGGAACATCGGCTCAAGTATAAGCCCGCCGCCGATGGCGCCTATCACTGAACCATCAGCAGGCGCCACGTTATAAAGATAGTTTGCAGCAAGAACGCTGCCCGCGCCTGGCATAACCCTTACAACGGCAGGCGGCTGGCCGGGCATCTTGCGGCCCATGTGACGCGACATCAGCATGGACATCGTGTGATAGACGCCGCCGGCGCCAAAGCCTACGATGATGTTCAGCTCTTTAGGCGGCGTTTGTGCTTGCGCTTTGGATTGCGGGAAGAGTAATGCGGGTGACAACGCCGCTGCTGCGGTCATCACCGCCGCCCTAAAAAGTTTCGACTTCATTGCCTTCTCCCCGAACAAATTATTATTTACAGTTTTGTAGCGCTTATGATTGCGTGATGGAGGGGCGCTCTGCAAGGCGAAGCGCAAAGTTTGCAAGATTGGGATAGGCCGAACGCCAGTCGTAGTTTGGCTGCGTGCGATCAAGATACGAGAGTGCGCAATAGCAGGCGACGTCGCCCAGCGAGAATGCTCCGCCATGCAGAAAAACGCTGCGGCCAAGCGTTAAATTGAGCACAGAAAGCCCCGCGTCGATCTTCTTTGTTTGCTTGGCGGTGAAGGCTGGGCCTTTACGTTTTTCAACTGGCTCGCGCTCTTCGTGGGACAGCGCAACGGCGGCGTCCGTCACGCCGTCTGCGAGCGCTTCCCATTGCTTGACCGCAATACGATTTGCAAAATCGCTTGGGATCAGTTTGGGCGCGCCATCGAGACCGTCGACGTATTCGGCGATTACAGGTGAATCAAACAATGCCTTCCCATCATCGCAGATAAGCGTGGGGATTTTTGCGAGCGGATTAGCCTCTCCCACCGCCGGATCGCCGGCTCCGACTTCAAGATAATCATACTCCATGCCCTTTTCCTTCAGGACGATCACGACTTTCTTGACATAGGGGCTACGCGGATTACCGAGGAGTTTCATATCATGTCCTTTTTGTGCGGAGATCTGCAATATCGGCGCGTTCGCAATCGCGTGCGATTGTCGCTGCGCCAGAGGCATAAACGGTCTCATCGCCATAGATGAAACGACGAGAGCGGAAGATTGGCGATGCGAGCGAACCAAGCTCGAGTTTCATAACGCGCGCCTGTTTGTCGCTCGCGTTAAAATGCTGATGAAATGCCATACTGGGCAGGCCAATCAGAACGCCTGGCGCCCAGTCGGTGCGCTCAAGCGGCGATGAATCGCTATCAAAAGACAGCGAAAAGCCTCTGCCCGAAAGGCATAACAAATGCGCCCCCTGCATTTGGCGCGTAGCAAGATCAGCGCTGCCGGGCGCAAGTTCCGTTATGTCGCAACCAATAGAGCCAGCCGCCAGTGCAAGCGATGTCTTGCCATCTTGTGCAAGCGGCATGTCCGCTGCCGACGCCAGTAAACCCGCAGCCAACGCCTCGTTCTGGCGCTTGTGCATGGGCGCACTATTACGAAACAGGAAATCTTCGTTGCGATAAAGCGCTATCAGATAGCGCAGATCGTTGAAGCTCACGAGCCTTGCATTGGAGTTCGTACTTGCAATGTGCACGCACGCGGCGTTGACAGGCGCCGCGAAGGCCATGCCCTTCGTCCACTCGATTTCTTTTTTGCTTCCATCTGACAGCGTGACGATCGTGCGTCCCGATCCTTCCAGAACGTAGATGCATTCCTCATAAACTTTACGAACGGGCGCGGAGGATTGGCCAGCTTGAAGTTGAAATACAAATACGCTGAGGAAGTCGCAACGTCCTGTCACATGGCACGCGGCGCCATCCATGCCAAAGCGATCCCATGGTGCAAGCTTTATTTCAAACAGATTGATTGCGCGGCCAGTCGCTAACGGAACCCCTTCCGCGTCAATCCAGTCCTGATATGGGTCGACCAGATATTTTTTATTTTCAAGAGCTTTTGCGCGCAGATCGTTCGGCTGTTCCATTACTTCTTCGCTCCTGCAAAGCGAGTCTCGTCAATGAAAGAGCCCATGCGCGAGTCCACGCTATGTGCGGCTATCTCGTCGAGCCATATTTGATGCACGCGTGAATCCTGATCTTCGTATTCCACCTGCGCACCCCCTTGTTTCACATCCTTGTCAACGCCCACGTCCCATATTTCGCGCTTCATGGAGAGCAGCGGATAGCGCACTGTGCCAATCTGTAATGCAAGATAGCGCGAGGGATGATCTGCGACGTTAAAGTGCTGGTGGAACATCGAATCGGGCGGGCAATAAACGCAGCCATGCTCCCAATCGACGCGGGTGAAATCCTGATCGTCCTCGCGCCACAGCAGCGAATAACCCTGGCCCGTAACGGCAAATACGCACACGCCGTCGAAGTGTCGATGGCCCTTCTTGTAGGTGCCCACCGGCATTTCCGACGAATGGGCGCCGATGGTATTTTCAGTCAGCATGAAGCGAAGATTTGAGCCGCCGGCGCCGCGTTGCGACCATTGCTTCAGCTCAAAGCCGGACAGGTCGGAAACAAAATTCGTCTCCCATTGATGGCGCCCCGGCGAGATCGAAATAAACTCGCCTTCGCCCATAAAATAATCGGCGCGGCCAATGCGGTCGGGGAAGGGCGTTGGGCAATTAAAGATGAAATCTTCGTCGCGAAACCGGCTCATCACAAAGATCATATTGTTAACGGAAGCAAAGCGCGCCGGCTCACGGCCAGATGCGTTAAAGTGCTGGTGCGTTGCATTCAGCGGAATTGAAAACAGGCTTTTGGGTCCCCATTCAAAACTATGTTTAGCGCCGTCCTCAAGTTGAACGGTCGTGGAGCCGTGGCCGGAGATGACATAGATCACTTCTTCGCAGATGTGACGCAGCGGGGCTGACTTTTCGCCCGGCGGCAGTTCGAACGCGAAGATCGAAATGTAGTCATCCCGCCCTTTCAAATGACACAAGGCGCCGTTCATGCCGTAACGCGCCCATGGCGCAACAGGAACCTTGCGGATGTCGATGCCAAAATCCTCGATGATGGGCACGGCCTGCGCATGCGCCCATTCGAGATAGGGGTCGGGCAAGGGTCGCGTTGCGTCGCGCATTTTTTAGCTCCTCCCTGAATCGGCGGCCATTTGTGATTGGCTTCAATGCTATTTTCCGCGCTTGAACGCCGCAGGTCAAGTCAGCTCGTTGCGTTGCTTGCGCATAATGTAATACGTTGCGCTCAGGCAATCTCGCTGCACAAGAAAATGGAGGGCGCATGTCCAGGGACTTTAACGATCATTGCTGGAACGACGTGATCGACGACGAGATCCGCGAAATCTATCAGGCCTACCATCGCGAAACGTTCGTTGGCTCCAAGCCTGCCATCCTTGCAATTGATCTTTACAATAAGGCGTATCTGGGTGGAAACCGCCCTGTGCTGGAGGTGAATCGCGAATTTTCCGGCTCTTGTGGTCAGAACGCGTGGCGCGCGCTGGAGCCAACGCAGAAATTGTTTGCAGCCGCTCGCGCCGTCGGCGTGCCGGTGATTTATTCGACGCGCCACGCCGATACTGCGGGCGTGCATTCCACCAATCGCCGCATGAAGGGCGAGACGGAAGACCTCTATCACATCAAGGCCGAGCTTGCGCCCGAGCCCGGCGAATTGGTGATCTACAAAGAACGCGCGTCAGCTTTCTTCGGCACGCCTTTGATTGCGCATCTGCGTCGCATGGGCGTCGAGAGCTTGATTATTCTGGGCGAAAGCACGTCGGGCTGCGTGCGCGCCTCCACGGTGGACGCGTATTCTTACGGCTTCCACAACGTGCTGGTCGAGGAATGCACGTATGATCGATCAATGCTGAGCCACAAGGTCAATCTGTTCGACCTTCATAATAAATATGCCGACGTCATGCACGTCGAAGACGTGCTCGCGCATCTTGCCGGGTTGGCAAAAAAGTAGCTCGCGTCACGATTGCGTTTCCTCGCATCTGGTCCTAACCTGCCACCAAGGCCGCAAGAGCCGCAGGCGACAAGCCAGACGTGAGGAAACGCGATGCGAGACGAAATGGGTATGAGAATCATTCCGCTTGAGGGTGGCTGCGGCGCTATGATCGAGGGCGTTGATCTCACGCGTGAGATTAACGATGCCGAATTCCGTTTTGTAAAGCAGGCCTGGGACGACAATCTCGTTCTGGTGTTTCGCGGACAAAATATCAGCGAAGACGATCAATTGCGTTTTGCTCAACGGTTCGGGCCATTGGGAGACCGCAAGGCGCCGCCCGATCCGTTGCGCGACCGCGCGGAGGGCGTGAAGCAGGTTAACTCCAAGATTCTTCTCGTCAGCAATATCAAGGAAAACGGCAAGCCCATCGGTGCGTTTGGCGATGGCGAAATGTGGTTTCATATCGACTCGGGCTATTCCTCAAAACCATATCTTTACACGTTCATTTATGGTCTGACATTGCCCTCGACGGGGGGCAATACGCTGTTCTCGAATATGTATAAAGCTGCCGCCGCAGTGCCGCCCGCATTACGCGAAAAACTCAAAGGCCGCAGGGCGCTTCATATCCATGAATACAAGCGCGCAGAGCGCGTGGACCTGTCGCAAGACATCAGTGGTTCCCCACACTTCTGGCATCCTGTCTTCATTCGCCATCCCTCCACCGGGCGCGAAAGCCTGTTTGTGGATCGTCTGATGACGCAGGCGATTGAGGGGCTGGAAGCCGCCGAGAGCGAGGACATTCTGGCGCAGCTCTACGAGATTGGGGAGCGTAAAGAGTTTATCTATGAACACGTCTGGCAATTAGGCGATCTTGTGATGTGGGACAATCTCGCCACCATTCACGCGCGTACGTATTTCTCACCCGATGAGCCGCGTTTGTTGCGGCGCTGCACGGTTGAGGGTTCGGGCGTTTCCGGCTGAGGTGGGTAGATAATGTCGCAACAACGCATGCCGGCTCTTCAGTATTTCATTTTGCGCAGCACTGAACCTGGAAGCTTTACGCGTCAGTTTGGATCGGTCGCGCCTACGATCAAGCCGGGGGCTGGTCCGACGCTGATTCTGTTTGAGCAGACTGCCTGAGGGTTAAGATCATTCCGGTCGAGAGAACCGGAAGATTGATGGGGGAGACGTCATGAATTGTTTTATGCCCGCGAGCGCTGGCTTGCTTGCTGCTTCTATAAGCCTTTTAGCTTGTGCGTCGACAAGTCTTGCGCAGGATTCCAAGCCGATCAATATCGTCGTCGGCTTTTCGGCGGGCGGCGGTTATGATGCATATGCGCGTGTGTTGGCGCGTCATTTTAGCAAGCACATGTTGGGCAATCCGCGTGTGATTGTTCAGAACATGCCGGGCGCCTCGGGGTTGAAGGCCGTCAACTGGCTCAACAACGGCGCTGCGCTCGATGGCACGGTGATGACGGCGTTCAATCCCGGCCTCATTACGGAATCGTTGCTTGATCCCGCAAAAGTTCAGATCAAACTGAGCGATTTTGCATGGGTTGGAAGCATTTCTGAAGATTATCGCGTTTGCTATGCGTGGACTGCGACCGGCGTAAAGACGCCCGAGGACTGGCTGAAAAAAGCTGTCGTCAACATGGGGTCGCCGTCGCCCGCTTCGTCTTCGCACATCAATCAGGCGCTGATGAAGAACCTGCTTGGCATGAAGGTGCGGCACGTTCTTGGCTATCCCGGCAGCGCCGAGGAGCGGCTTGCCATTGAGCGCGGCGAGCTAGACGGCGGTTGCGGCGCATGGAGCAGCAATCCTCCGGAATGGGTGAAGCAGCGCAAGATCACGCCGATCATCAGCTTCACGAAGAGCGTTCCAAACCTCGATCAGCCCGTCACTTTCATCCGTGATCTTGTGAAGACCGA
>CAMCMI010000142.1 GCA_945875875.1 Rhizobium sp. Q54 | reverse complement strand
CTCCGTCTTGTGCCTGATTATTTCGATATTCTGCCGATGTATCTTGTGCTGCTGGCGATGATCCCGCTCGTCATGGGCTTGCGCGCCCTAAACCGCGGCGCCCCATTTGCGCTTGTATTGGGCCTTTGGCTGGCGGCCTTTGTTTGGGGCGTCAATTTTACCGGACGTCCGGGGCCGGACCCGGTCTGGTACTTCAATCCGCTGGGCTGGCAGCTTGTGTTCTTTACGGGCTTTGCATTTGCGCGCGGCTGGATTGCGGCGCCGCCGGTGAACGCATGGCTGATGGGGCTTTGCACGGCCTTCATCATCGCCTGCGCACCGATCTCTTGCGGCGCAGAACCTTTGTGCCACAGCGGCTATGCGGCCTCGCCATGGCTGGCCAGCCTCAACGATTTTCTGCATCCGCTGGCGGATAAGACAAACTATGGCCCGCTGCGCTTTGCGCATTTTCTCGCCACCGCCTATCTCGCCTATGCGCTCGCAGGCCCGCGCGGATCGCGCTTGCATGCGCCGGTCTTTGAAACGCTGCGCCGCGTTGGCCAGCAGACACTTGCGGTCTTTCTCGCCGGACTGGCGCTGGCGCAGATCGGCGGCATGCTGATCGACGTGATGGGCGCAACATGGGCGCCGACATTGCTCGTCAACGCGCTGGGAATCGCCGCTGTCATCATCGTGGCGCGCGTTGCGAACTGGTTCAGGAAAGCGCCCTGGCGTTTACCCACATGAATCGCGCAGGGGCTACTGGCGCCGCTCACGCCTCTATGGTCTAGTCACAGCTTGCGTCACTGGCGCATGGGGTGATGATGCTGCGCAAAGGTTGTTCCATGGGACGACTGGCGCTTCTCGCCATGATGGCGACGAACGCAAAAGCTTCAGACGCCCCAGTTCTGGAACAAATCAAGACTCTTCCAGAAACATATGAGCGCATAGCAGAACAAACCAATCCGTTCATTGAGCATACGCGCTCTGGCAAGATCATCATGGCCACCGGCCTTGAGCGCACCGGCGCGCGATCAACGACAAGCGCCTCCCCGCTGGGGTCGTGGGCCAAGTTCACGCTCAGCTCCTATGCTGAATATGGGGCGACCAGCCAGACGATGATGATCGCAAGCACGCAGCGGGCGTTGGATGAAGCGGGCCGCGTCAATTCCGGCGGGATTGGTTTTCGCACCCATGTTGCGCAATGGAACGAGGCGTGGGTGTTTGCGCAGGGCATGGGAAATTACGGAACGGGGCTTGCGAGCAATTCGGAAAAGTCCGCCTTCGCCGCCGATATTCAGCTTGGAATCGGCGCTAATTTTGAATTTATGAATCGTAACGCTTTTATGATCGCCAGCCTTGGCCCGCGAATTATTGCGGGCGATGGCGCCAATCTGCGGATCGACGCCACGTTCGGCGTGCGGCCTTGGACCAGCCTGCTGGTCTTGCTTCAGAGCTTCAACCGCATTGGCGACCTTCAATACGATGGCAAGCGCGTCAGCCACACGCGGGCGCAAGCCAGCCTCGTGTGGGACGTCGGGCCGGTTTACTCCACGCAAATCGGCGCATTTGCATCGCTGGCCAGCGCGAAGAATCGCTCAGAGCGCGGCTTTGTGGCCGCGCTCTGGCGTAAATTTTAGGACAGCCGGTAATCAGCAGCCAACGCCTGCGCCTTGCGCCAGTCCCCAATGCTGATCGGACTTGCCCTCAAAGCCAGCTTCAAAGCCTCCGCAAATTTCGTCTCGCTTTGCGGCGCAGAGATTTCGTCTTCATCGCGCTTCGATCTAACCATGTCCGCGAATGCGGTTTTCGTGGCTTCTGATGCGCCCGTTTGCATCGCCAAAGCCAGCGCCAGCGCGCCATGATGGCCCGTACGCGGTCGCGCCAGCCGATAGGTCAACACAAAGCGTTCAACATCGCGCGGCGTGCTTGCCGCATAAGGCGCGAGGTCTTCGAGCAAAGTGCGCTCGTGCGCGCTCAAAGCTTCGTCATGGAGCGAATGCGCAACGTCGAAAGTCTCGCCGTCGCCTGCGCCTGCGCTTGCAGCTTCAAGCAGTCCGCGCGCCATGGACGCAAGATCGTATTGGGAGGCAGAGCCAATTTGCAAAGCTGCATCTACGCGCGCGCCCAGCCGGTCGGCGCCAGCGGTGTCGTCGAGACCCTTCCCCCAACCTGCGGACAAGCGGCGCGGATCGGCGGCGACCAGCAGAATGAAAGGCGCAGACGACAGCACGCGTGCGGCCTCGTCCATGAACTGCGCTGCGGCGCCGGGCGGCAGCACATCAAGATCGTCAACCGCGACAAGCACTTTTTGCGGCGCGGAAACTGACCCCGATTCCGCCTCGCGCGCAATCGCTGCAAAGAACCCGCGCGCCTGCGCGATTGCTGTGTCAGCAGCGTCGTCAAACGGGGTGGCGCTGGACGCGGGCGCGTCGCCCTGAAGCGCAGCGCGACGCTCGCAAGCCTCCGCACGGCGCGCATACGCCTCGGTCTCCGTTGCAAGCCCGTCAACCAGCCGCGTTTGCTGGCCGATCATGGCGTCAAGATTGCGCTGCGCCTCCTGCACATCGACTGCGAGCAAATTCGCTCCGCGCGACAATGGCGCGACAAAGCGCGTTGCGCGAAAAACATTGAGCGCGACAAGGCCAAGAGCGCCCCAGAGCGACGCTGAACGCAGCGCCCCCAACAGATCGCCCTTCGCCTGCAACCAGGCGATAATCGAGGCGAGCCATTCCGGCTGGCTCGCAAAACTTTGCCCAAGCCCCCACGCCAGCAGCGTCAATGCAGCGGCTAACACGAGCAGGCGCGTCTGTCCGGCAAAGCCCCACATCGCATGGAGATAAACGCCCGCCCTGCCCGTAAACCCGCGCCGCTCGGCGACGTCGCGCACCAGATCCTTGTAGGTCGCCAGCGTGTCGCGAGGCTCAAACCCGAAGGCGCGCAAGCGGCCCTCAATGCGGGTGCGATTGGCGCGCGCCCAGGAATCAATCCGCGATCCGCCTGCCTGATACAAAACAGTTTCGTCCAGAAGCGCGCTGCGTCCGGACAATTCCTGCAAGGTCTGGCGTTCGGCATCGAGCCTGCGGCGCGCCTCGATCAAACGATCAGAGGCAGCACGCGCCGCCGCCTGCGCATCCGCCCCCGCAAAAGCCGCCTCTTGCGCAAGCGCCGCAAACGCAGGCTATCCGCCCGGCGCGCTCATTGCTCCATAGACGGCGGCTGCAAGCGCGCAAGCTGGCGCGCGGCCCTCGCCAGCATCCACTCGGGCGACCACCATGCGTTGCGCAAACGGGGAAGCGCTGTCGGCGTCCTTGTTCAGGGCTTTTGTGTTGCCCAGAATGCGCGCCAGCGCGAAGCTTTTGCCCGATCCGGCAGGACCAAAAAGCCCAAGCCGCACCGGCCCAATTGTATCGGCGCGCGCACACCAATCTGCGATGCTGCGCAACGCGAGGCCCGGATCATCGCGCATTGGCGTCTTTGGGGAAGACGATAGCGACGGGACTGGCGGCAGAAACGCCGGTGGCGCGGTTTCGACGATCGAAGCTGCAGAAGCCGCTTCCGTTAAATCAGCTGCTGCACGTGCAGGTTTTTCTTCCGTCGGTTCGAGGAGCGAGAAACTCTGGACCACAATTTCCGGAGCGGCTGCGGATTTCTCGACGACAGCTCGCTCGGCCGCAGGCTCCTGAACGACGATTTCGCGCACGGCGCGCTCGATCACATCAAGATGCTTTGGCTTATCCTGAACCGCTTCAGCCATATCTTGAACCGCTTCAGGCATGACAAAC
The DNA here is from genome assembly GCA_945875875.1 of Rhizobium sp. Q54. Taxonomy (GTDB): domain Bacteria; phylum Pseudomonadota; class Alphaproteobacteria; order Rhizobiales; family Beijerinckiaceae; genus Terripilifer. The sequence continues at coordinate 3,630 of CAMCMI010000142.1, read as the reverse complement.
GGATCGCCGGATACTTTCGGGAGAGACGTGACCCGCTCGCCAAACTCCTGCAGCGGCGCAGCGCGACCAGGCGTTGATGGCGCATTCGCTTGCGTATCCGTCAAGATGATCTCCCGATTAAAAAAAATTACGTTTGAATTCCATTTATCAACATTCTGTCGCGCTGATGCAAGCGCTGTGCGGCAGGGCGAGGCTTTGTGAGGGCTTGCCCCTGCGGCTTGTCTCTGCGACTTGTCTCCGCAATGGTCGCAAATCAACCAGACAGCGGAGCAAAGCCATGACCGGAGCCAAGTCCTACATTTCAGCCAGCGCTGATTTTGCATCCGGCAAGAGCAGCCCGCGCGATTTTCTGGAGGCGGCTTTGGCGGCGATTGACGCGCGCGAGGGCGAAATCGAGGCTTTCGCAGCGCGCCTTGACCCGGCCATCGCCCGCGCCCGCGCCGACGAGGCGACAAAGCGCTGGCGCAATGGAGCCCAACGTTCGTCCATCGACGGAATGCCTGTTGGCATCAAGGACGTGATCGAGACCATCGACATGCCCACCGGCATGGGCTCGCCGCTTTACGACAATTGGCGGGGCGAGAAAGATTCCGCCAGCGTCTGGGCTTTGCGCGACGCAGGCGCCATTCCTGTCGGCAAGACCGTCACCACCGAGTTTGCCGCCTCACACCCCGGCCCTACCCGCAACCCGCACGATCTGGCGCGCACGCCCGGCGGCTCCAGCAGCGGCTCGGCGGCGGGCGTGGCGGCGGGCTTTTTCCCCGCAGGACTTGGCACGCAGGTTGTGGGCTCCATCGTACGACCGGCGAGCTATTGCGGCGTCTTTGGCTTCAAGCCGACGTTTGGCGCCATCAATCGCGGCGGAAGTCATGATTACATGAGCCAGTCCTCGCAGGGCGTGCTTGCCGCCAGCCTGAACGACGCGTGGAGCACGCTGTCCGCCATCGCCATGCGCGTCGGCGGCGACCCCGGCTACCCCGGCCTTGAAGGCCCGCTGACGCTCCCGGAAGCGCGCAAGCCAGAGGTTCTGATCGCGCTGGAGACGCCCGGCTGGGCCATCGCCAGCGAGGGGGCGCGCGCCGCTTTTGAGAACATGAAGGCGCACCTAGCCAAGTCCGGCGTAAAGCTGGCGACCCGCCGCGACCGGCCCGAGATCGAAGCCTTCGAGACCATGCTGAAGCGGGTGCTGCCGTTGACGCGGCTCATCAACGCATGGGAATCGCTGTGGCCGCTGAACACCTATGCTGACCGCGACGCCAGCAAGCTCAGCGCCGTCATGCGCGAGCGCATGGTTGAGGGCGCGGAGCTGGACATCGGCGCCTATCGCGCGGCGCTGGCCGAACGCGCGTCAATCCGCGCCGCGTTCGCCAGCCTCGCGCAAATCGGCGAGGCCTGCGTCACGCTATCAGCCCCTGGCCCCGCCCCGCTGGGCCTGCAATCCACGGGGGACCCCTCCTTCGCCATCGCCGCCTCGGTGCTCGGCGCCCCCGCCCTCAGCCTGCCAATGCTGACCGACGACACACTCCCGCTCGGCCTGCAACTCATCGGCTTCGAGCGCGCCGACGCTGATTTGTTCGCGATAGCGGCCAGTGTGGAGCAGATGTGAAGAGAGAGAGAGACAGTAGGCAGAACGCAGTAGAAGAACTTCCTCTTCCTTCCCTTCTCCCGCCATGCGGGAGAAGGGAAGGCTAATCGCTAATGCTTGTGCTCATGCCCATGCTGATGCTGATGCTCGGCCGCCGGCGCCGATGCGCCCAATGGCGCAGCGTCGAACTCGACCTCGATCCGGCCCGCCTTCTCGAATACCAGCGCGCCCTTCACGTTCTGGCCGGCGACTATTCCCTGTTTCAAATCCATGAACATCAGATGATAGCCGCCGGGCCGCAGCTCAACGCTCGCGCCGGGCGCGATCTCAAGACCAAGGGGGAGCTCGCGCATCCGCATCATGCCGCCCACGTCGGACATCTCGTGCACTTCCACTCTGGCCGCCAGATCGAACGAGCCGCCGACCAGGCGATCAGCGACAGCGCCGTTATTGGTGACCTTCAAGTAACCGCCAGCCACCGGCGCCGAACGCGGCGTCGCCCGCGTCCATGGGCGCTCGATCTTGAGCGATCCCAGCGTGTAGACGCGAGAGACCGGAGCGGCGGTCGGCTGCGCGGCTGCAACGAGGCGGATCGCGGGCGCCGGCTCCTTCAACCCACGTGCGCTTTGCCCTTCGGCGGGAACCTGATCCCAGCGCTGTTGTCCGTTGGCACATTCCTGCACCACGGGCGCAAAGATAGTCGCCGGCGCTTTCGCGTGCGGGGCAATCCGGCCCATGAACACGAACTCATCGTAATGATCGCTTTGCAAGGCGCCGCCTGACCAGACGATCTCGCGCACGCCTTCGGTCATTTTGCGCCCATGCTCTTCATAGGCTTGCGCATAGGGAGCTCTGCTGGTGGTCAACGTCCAGCCCGCTTTTGGCATTGGCTTCACACTGACGATCTCATCGGGCAATTTCAGCCGCACGGTATGGGTGGCCTCGCCGTTGCAACCGTGAGGCACGCGCAGAACCCCCTTGTAGGGAACCCCGGGGCTGGCCTCGGCGCGCTCGAATGTTGCGTGCGCCTGGGCGCTGACGGAAGGCATGCAGAAAAACGCAGCGACAGTAGCTGCTGATAAAAGCTTCATCATGGTTTTGGTCTCACGAAAAAAGGGTCAGGCGAAAAAGGCGTGACCATCGTGAGGGGGCCCGCGCGCTGGCGGCAATCGCAACCCCGGCGCAGGCTCTGGGTCGGAAAAGGCAGAAAACTCGGGCGCAGCGTCAACAACATCGAGCGCAAACGTCGCCCTGCCCGCAAGAAGCCCGCCATGATGGCCGCCCTGGCACATCGCCGCGCAGACGCAGGCATGGCTTTTGGAGTGGGATGGCGCCTCGGGAGCGGAGCCCGAAAGCTCCCCAGCCTCCCCGCTGACGCAAATGACTCCGGCATCAAACGCGAGCGGCGCGGGAACGGACGCCCCAACCGCGCCCGCAAAGAAGCTCTGCAACAGCATGCCGTAAAGCGCCAGAACCGCGACTATTGTCGCGTGTCCTGAACGTCCCGGAAAAACCGCCTGCGCCCATCGTCTCATATCGGCACTAGGTCCACAGGCGGCATGCATCGTCAAGTCCCAAGCTGGCCCCAAGCTGGCGCGCCAGCTTCAAGAGGAGTAAGCGGGAGCTTGCGGGCGCGCGCCTGCCGTGATGCAACAATCAAAAGGCCAGCAAGGCCACAGGCGGGATCCATGGAATTCTTTTCGGCGCCGGACATTGGTCCGCTCATGTTCGCAGGCTTCGCGCTCGCCTCCTTCGCCACCGCCTTCATCGGCGTCTTCACCGGAACGGCAGGCGGGCTGATCCTGCTCGCTATTATGGCGACCGTGATGCCGCCGACCGTGCTGATCCCCGTCCACACCTTCGTTCAGCTTGGCTCGGGCGTCAGCCGCACGCTGATTATGTGGCGCCGGGTGATGCGCGCGACCCTTCTGCCCTTCATGCTGGGCGCGGCGCTGGGCGCTTTTGCCGGCGCACAGGCCTTCGTCTCGATGCCGCAATCGGCCACGCTGGGAATTCTGGCGGTGTTCATCCTGATCGTGACGTGG
>CAMCMI010000141.1 GCA_945875875.1 Rhizobium sp. Q54 | reverse complement strand
TCGATCAGCATAGACGAGATGATTTTAGCATTGTGCGAGTCGAGGTTGCCTGTGGGCTCATCGGCGAGGATGATTGGCGGATCGTTGACAAGCGCGAGGCAAACGGCGACGCGCTGCTGTTCGCCGCCCGATAATTCCTCGGGACGCTTAAAGCCCTTGGCCTTCAGGCCGACGCTGTCGAGTAGGCCTTCCGCCCGCACGCGCCGTTCTTCAGGCTTCACGCCGGCCATCAACATCGGCAGTTCGAGATTTTCCAGCGCCGACAGACTTGGGATCAAATTAAAGAACTGGAACACGAAGCCAATTTTGCGGAGACGATAAACCTCAAGTTGACGCTCGCTCATCGCCGCGACGTTCTCGCCATTCACCCAGATATCGCCCCCACTCGGGCGGTCCATGCCGCCGAGCAAGTTAAGGATCGTTGTCTTGCCGCAGCCCGAGGGGCCCATTAGCGCGGCTGCTTCACCGCCCCCGATGGACCAGTTCATTTTCTCAAGCGCGGTTATGCGCGCCGCCTGCGTCTCGTAGAACTTGGAGACGCCGTCGAGACGCACTGTGCGATCGGCTTGCGCCATCTCATTCGTCATTCCATTCACTTTCTCAATTCGAGTTTATGCTTTGTTACGGCTTGAAGTGCGCGTTTGATCCATCTTCAATGCTTTTGGCCCATCTCGTCCAATAGGCACCGGGATGCTTGGCGTAATCATCGTAACTACCCGGCGCATTGATGCCGGGAAGCGCCGTCACATAATCGCGTGCGAGAATCTGGGAGGGATTGCCGTAGCGCGATGCGAGCGCGCGCACGCCCACGTCATCGAGCGCCTTAAGGCCGCCATGCTCCACAAGTGTCACCCATTGATCGAGTTCCCGGATACGCACCTGGAAAGTGGGTAGCGTGTTGTGGTTGTGCATCGAGTGGCCCATCGGGAGAGCGTTCTGCTCGGAAAATGCGACTGTCTTGGCGTCCCAGTCGCCCGGCTTGTTCGGTCCCATCGCGACTTCCGTGCCGAAGGCCCAGTGCACGATCCCTGCGACGTTGCGCTCGGACAGATTGATGCCTTCGAGCACTTCGGCAGGATGCTTGAAGTACTTCGGGTTTGTGCCCATGCCTGCTTCGTAAAGCCACCAATAGCCGGGCTTTTCCGCAAGCGGCCATTGCTTGTCCTGCGTGCCTGGATAGTTCTGCAAAAGCCGTAGCCCTTCGCCGTAGAGTCCGCCGCCCTTGATGTTCGATATGCGCCCTTTCGTGACTTGAATTTCGACGCGCGGATGGCTGGCAGCATGGCTCGTTGTCGATGCGATGATTCCGGTCACTTCTGGCTGAACGGGTTTGATGTAATTTCCCGACAACTTTGGATATTCGATCTTGGAATAGGGGAACCGGCCGGTTCCCTGTGCGGGAAACATATAAAGATGGCCCTGCTGATAAACGCCCTCGGACCACGCTTTGGCTTCCTCGGGGGCGACGTTGTAGCCGAACGCCGTGCCCTCCGGGTCGGTGACTTCCACGCGGTCGACAAATGAAATGGCCTCGATTGTCTTGGTCTCTACCTGACGCCATACGTCTGACGGGAAGGCGGGCACCTGGCTCATCAAGTCGTACAGATCGAAGTAGGTATAGCTGCCAAGATATTTGTCGGCGTGATGATCAAGCAGGCGGCGCGTATTGCCGCGCCCGCCCGAGCGCCACACGATCCAGTCCACACCAGGGTTCTTGTCGAGCCAACGCACAAGCGCCTTTGGCACTTCAGCGTTGTAGCGGGCCGCTAGCTTGGCAAGTTCGGGGTCGTCGATCTTTGGAACAGGCCACGTCGCAGCGTATAGATCTGGATCATTCTTCTGAACCCACGCGCGGCCTTCTTCGGGCTTGCGCATCAATCCTGTCACAGTGAAGAAATATTCCAGTTCGCGTTGACCGTCAGAAATTGTGAACTCGCGCAACGCCGTGCGCACCTTCACATATTCCTCCTCGGTGACGCCGAGCAAATCCCATGTCGTAACGACAACAGCTTTGGCGCCACGCTCCTCGATCGCGCGTTTGAGCGCCTCCTGCACCATCATGTTGGGACGGGGCTCACGAATTTCGCCCACTACGATCAGGAGCGTCTTACCTGGAAGAACGAGGCCCAGCGGCGTGCGACCGCCTGACTGGCGCACGGCCGCACGCGCCTGCGGCATAAGCTCTTCAATCGAAGTGGGTTTCTTGAGATAGGACGGGAATGCCGGCGCAGTCACCGCCGCCTGCGGGCCGGGGCCGATCAGCCCCTGTTCCTTGCGGCGCTGGGGCATGTCCGCGGGGTTCCACGGCGCATAGAAGGCCTTGCGCTGCTCAAGCGGCGCGCTGGCCTGCGCGTGCGCGTTCGTAGTGAACGTGGCCGCAAGGCCGAGCGCCACCAATGCGCAAAGTGCCTGTGCTGCAATGACTCTCATGTATCCTCCAGCTTTTCTTTGTTCGTGTTCGTTAGCCGATCAGGGTTTGAAATAAGTGTATGTGCCTGCCTCGATGCTCTTTGCCCAGGTCACCCAATGGGCGCCGGGGTCGCGGGCATAGGCGTCGTAGCTGCCGGGCATGTTCACGCCAGGCATGGGCGCAATGTAATCGCGCCGCAAAATGTCGTTGGGGTTTCCATAGCGCGAGGCCAAGGCCCGCACGCCGACATCTTCGAATGAGGCGAGCCCCCCATGTTCGAGCAGCGTGATCCATTGGTCGAGTTCGCGGATCTTCACCTGCATCGTGGGAAGCAGGTTGTGGTGATGTAGCGAATGCCCCATTGGCAGCAAATTCTTTTCGGAAAATTCTTTGCTTTGCGCTGACCATTCGCCAATCTTGTCGGGGCCCATCGCAGACTCTGCGCCAAAGGCCCAATGGATGACACCGGCGACATTGCGCTCGGACAAATTGATGCCTTCCAGCACCTCGATGGGATGTTTGAAATACTTCGGGTTGGTGCCCATGCCTGCTTCATAAAGCCACCAGTATCCAGACTTCTGATGGTGCGGCCATTGCATCTCCTGAGTGCCGGGATATTGCTGCAACAGGCGCATGCCGTCGCCGTAAAGGCCGCCACCTTTCACTTCCGAAATCTTGCCGCTCTTCACCACGACTTCCATGCGTGGGTGCGTCGCCGCGTGGCTCGTTGTGGAGGCGATGATGCCTGACACTTCCGGCAGCACGCCCGGCACAAACTTGCTCGTCATCACAGGGTATTCGACGACGGAATAGGGGAAGCGGCCCGTCGCCTGAGCTGGAAACATGTAAAGGTGGCCCTGCTGATAAACGCCAGCGGCCCATGCCTGCGCCTCGCTTTCCTTGAGGTCGTAGCCGAACGCAGTGCCTTCAGGATCAGTCACTTCGGCGCGCTCCACGAAGCCCACCGATTCAATCGTCTTCATTTCGATCTGGCGCCAGACATCGGCAGGAAACGACGGCACCTGGCTCATCAGGTCGTAGAGATCGATGTAAGTGTAATTGCCGAGAAACTTCTCGCCATGGTGCTTCATGGCCTTGCGCGTGTTTGGCCGGTTGGCTCCGCGCCACATCACCCAGTCAATCTGCGGATTTTTGTCAAGCCAGGCGACCACGGCCTCCGATGAGCGTGCGATGTAATTATTCGCGATCGCAGAGAGCTTTTGGTCGGGGATGGCCAGGTCTGGCCACGTCGCCTTGAACAAGTCCGGGTCTTTGTCCTTCACCCATTCGCGGCCCTTCTGGAAGTCCACCATCTGGCCTGTGGTCGTGAAGAAGCTATCGAGTTCGCGCTGGCCGTCGCTGATTGTGTACTCGCGCAGGGCTTCGCGCACTTGCTTGAAATCAGCCTCGGACAAGCCCATTGCTTCCCACATTGTCACGATCTGGATTTTGACGCCGCGCTCTTCCAGACCGCGCTTTATAGCCTCCTGCACCAGCATGTTTGGCCAGGCGTCGCGGATCTCGCCGATGAAGATCACCATGGATTTCCCCGGTAGCGCGAGGCCCAGCGGCGTGCGCCCGCCCGTCTGCCGCGCGGCGGCGCGCGCCTGCGGCATCAGCTCTTCCACCGAGTTTGGCTTCTTGAGGTAGGAAGGGAAGGCGGGAGGCGGCATGGGGCGCTGGGCGCCTGGGCCCTTTAGTCCCTGTTCCTTTCGCCGTTGGGCCATCGTGTCTGGCGACCAGGGCGCATACACCTGTTTGCGTTGCTCGATAGAAGCCTGTGGCGCAGATGTCTGTGCGTGAACAGAAACTGAGGCAACAAGCATTGACGCGACAGCCACGCCCGTGAGGACTTCCTTCATAGCGCTTCCTCCCGCCGCGGATCACATGCCCGCGTCCTGAACTGCGACCCGCTTCGCGGTTCCACAATTAACCGCGTTGAGTATAGTGATCTAAACGGCGGGCTAGCAATAGATACGTAGGCAAGAGCTACGTCAGCAGGTCCGTAGTATTACACCGTTCGGAGGAACGCATGGGCCGCCCAAGTCTGATACTGCCTGTCGTTGTCGCCGCGCTGGGGGTGGGGAGCACGATGGCGGCCGCTCATGTGGGTTTCACAATGCGTCAGGTTCCGCTTGCTTTGACCATTGATGCTGTTTTGCGTGTGCCCCATGGCTGCAACGGGTCGCCCACCTTGCGTCTTCGCATGCGGGTGCCCAAAGCTGTCACCGGCGTTCGTGCCCAGCCCAAGGAGGGGTGGACGATTACGCTAACTGGCGAGGGCGCGATGCGCGAAGTAGCGTGGAGCGGCGCTCTTCCTGCCAGCCAGACCGGGGATTTTGCAGTGTCCATGGATATCGACGCATCCGTGAAGCCCGGTGAAATTGTCTTTTTTCCGCTTGTCCAGGAGTGCGAGAGAGGTGTGTTGCGCTGGATTCATGTCAAGGGGAGCCCCTCAGCCGATGCGCCTGACGACGGAAACCACGACGAAAGCACGTCGCCGGCGCCCTCGATCCGGTTTCTCCCACGCAAATGATGCGGTGTCTGGCCTGCCTCGTTCTTGCCTTGTCATTACTGGCGTTCTCGAGCGCAGGCGCTTTTGCTCACGCCTATCTGGTTGAGAGCATCCCGGCCGACGGAGACCTCGTAAAGGAGGCGCCGTCCTCGGTAGAAGTTCTTTTCAACGAGCCCGTGGAAATCGTCACAGCTACGCTGGTCGGGCCAGGCGGTGAGATGAGCCGGCTGAATGTTGAGGGCGGCAAGCACGCTCGCGTCCGCATCGCCATGCCGCCGGGCCTTTCTGAAGGCTCGCATCTGGTGAGTTACCGCGTCCTCTCCGACGATGGCCACGTAGTGAGCGGAAGCATAGTCTTTTCGCTTGGCCGCGTCAGCGGCGGATCGCGAGACGGACGGGAAGACCCGACGCTCCTCCTCTCCGCCCTTTCGCCGCCATTGGGGATGGCTCGGTTTCTTCTATTGGCGGGCATGGCGTTTGGCGTCGGCGCGTTACTCTTTTCCGCATTTTTAGCACCCGTTGCGGCGGCGCGACGGCTCGTCTTGTCGGCGCTTGCGATCGCCGGGGCAGCAGCTTTTTTTTCCATCGGCCTTCAAGGCGCCGACGCGCATGGGCAGGGGCTCGCCGGCTTAAACGACCGCGCCATGTGGCGTTCCGGCGTGCGCCTTCCGCAGGGTGTTGCAGCATTGATCGGGCTCGCTGGCATCACCGCGGCGGTCCTTGGTCTGTTCGCCATGGGACGAGCTAAGCGCTCTCTGGCGCTCTGTGCGTTAGCGCTGTCCGCGCTGTCTCTGGCATGGGCTGGCCATGCGCGCGGATGGCGGCCGGAAGGTGTGATGCAGGGTTTGGCGATGCTGCATGTGATGAGCGCCATCTGCTGGGCAGGCGCGCTGTTGCCCCTTGCAGCCGCATCTGGACGGGAAGGCTTTGTATCTGTGCTACAGCGATTTTCGGCTTTCGCGGTGCCCGTCTATCTTTCACTTCTTGCAAGCGGCGCGGCGCTCGCAGCGACACAGTTCTTTGGCCCGCGCGAGGTTTTTGCAACTGCGTGGGGTATTACGCTGGCTGTAAAGCTTGCAGTCGTCGCGGTTATCACGCTTTTTGCAATACTGAACAGCCTGTTGTTTACACATGCCATCATAGACGGGGACTCTTCGGCGCTCAAGCTGCTGCGCCGATCCATACGCGTGGAAGCTGCGTTAGCCCTCTCTGTTTTCGCAGCAGCGTCTGTCTGGCGCATTACGCCGCCGCCGACCTCGCTAGGCGCGCCCAACGAGCGCGCATTCCAGATTCATATCCACGGCGCGCAGGCTATGGCGAGCATGACGATCCGTCCCGCCCGGGTCGGGCCGGTGCAGATCCGTATCGAGCCCAAGGCGATTGATCTTTCGCCGCTGCGTGTTCAGGAGATTGATCTGTTCCTGACGCCAGACTCGCCCGACGTTGCGCCTATTCAGCGTAAAGGCAAACTCGTGTCGGGTGCTAATGTCTGGGAGGTCGAGGGCGTCACCGTGCCTGCGCCCGGCGTGTGGCGCATCCGGGTCGATCTTCTCATCGACGACTTTGACCGCACGCGCCTCGACGCCGTGATCTCGCTGCGGCCCTGATTACTTCGCAACACTGCAGTCGAGCGCGATCGTAGTGGCGAGTTTTGAGCCAAAGTTGGCGGCAAGCTGGTTTGTGCGCAGGGAATCGTCGAGCTGGCGGGCGTCGTTGGGGTCGAGCGGCCCTGCACGCAAAAGCTTGTGCGTGCAGCGGGCGGGGCCGCGCACCCGCGCGCCGTCCTTCACGGAAACGGCCACAACGTATTGCGGATCGAAGACTTGCACGTTGACCTTTTCAGCAGCGCCGCCAATCGCCCGGAGGGCGACGGTAAACGTGAGGCGCAGCCGTCCGTTGTCGAAGGATGCGTGCGCCTGCTGCGCGCCCATCGCCTGCAGCTCGTGGCCCTCCGCAACCGCCTTCGTAAAGTAATCCACATCATCGAGCTTTCCGATAATCGCGTCTGCTACTTTTGCCAGCGCGGCCTCGGTGGGGGCGCCATTTGCTTTTGGCAGGCCCTGCATCGCAAACGCCGAATACATGTCGTCGAACGTCCAGTCGTAATTGATGCCGCGCAGGCCGCCGTCCTCGGCGACATCCAGCTCCACGTCGACGTCGACGAAAACATGGGGATGCGCGCTCGCTGGCGCCTGAAACGCAAGAAGTCCTATCAATCCGATAAATGTAGCAAAGCCCATGCGCATTTTTCCTCTAACGCCAGAATGGACCAGAGACAGGGGCAATACAATTGCTGCCTGTCAGCGACATCAAAATATCACGACCAGACAGTGGTCTGCCCCCTGAAAAGTGATCCTCCCTGAAGTATGGCTTTTGAGCCTGATGGAGGAACGTGGAATGCCCAGGAAGAAACACAAGGCGGAAGAGATAGTAGCCAAGCTTCGACAGGTTGACGTTCTCACAGCACAGGGCCGGCCAGT
>CAMCMI010000140.1 GCA_945875875.1 Rhizobium sp. Q54 | reverse complement strand
AATCCGGCTGAATTCATCGATCCGTCGACGCTGATCTTCGCCTATACGCCGGTTGAAGATCCGGCGGTCTACGCCAAGGTGTGGGACGGCTTCCTGAAGCACATGGAGAAGGTCACCGGCAAACGGGTGCAATTCTTCCCGGTGCAGAGCAACGCCGCCCAGATCGAGGCGATGCGCGCTGGCCGCCTGCATGTGGCGGGCTTCAATACGGGCTCGAACCCGATCGCCGTCGCGTGCGCAGGCTTCGTGCCCTTCACCATGATGGCCTCCAAGAAGGATGAGTTTGGCTACGAGATGGAAATCATCACGTATCCTGGTTCGGGCATCAACAAGATCGAGGACATCAAGGGTAAGAAGCTGGCCTTCACCTCCGAGACGTCGAACTCCGGCTTCAAGGCGCCGTCGGCCCTGCTCGAGCAAGAGTTCAAGATGGTGGCCAAGAAGGACTACGAGCCCGTCTTCTCCGGCAAACACGACAACTCGATCATCGGCGTCGCCAACAAGGATTACCCGGCGGCAGCCATCGCCAATTCGGTGAAGGCGCGCATGCTGGCGCGCAACGTCGTCAAGGCCGACGCGCTCAAGGTCATCTACAAGTCGCAGACGTTTCCCACCACAGGTTATGGCCACGTCTTCAACCTGAAGCCTGAGCTGGCCGCGAAGGTGAAGGAAGCCTTCTTCAGCTTCAACTGGGAAGGCAGCGATCTCCTGAAGGAATTCCAGACGTCCGAGCCGCCGCAGGAAAAGTTTCTGCCCATCAATTTCAAGACCCATTGGGAAGTGGTCCGGCAGATCGACAAGGCGTTGAACGTCAGCTACGCCTGCAAGTAGGCTTCGCGCAGCCCCGACCGGTCGCGCAAGTGTGCGACCGGTCTTTTTTTGGAGCTTCCATGCTCGTTATTGATAACCTGACCAAGCGCTATTCAACTGGCGACTTGGCTGTTGACAATGTTTCATTATCTGTTCCGGCGGGACAGGTTGTGGGCCTCATCGGGCCATCGGGCGCCGGCAAGTCCTCGCTTATTCGCTGCGTGAACAGGCTGGTGGAGCCAAGCGAGGGCGCGATCAAGCTCAACGGGCTTGATCTTTCAAAGCTGTCGCGCGGCGCTTTGGGAAAAGCGCGTCGGCGCATGGGAATGATCTTTCAGGAATATGCGCTTGTAGACCGGCTGACGGTGATGGAGAACGTTCTTTCCGGGCGGCTGGGTTATGTGGGGTTCTGGCGCTCCTATTTGCGCCGCTTTCCCCAGGCCGATATTGATCGCGCCTTTGTCGTGCTGGAGCGCGTCGGGTTGCTCGACCATATCGACAAACGCGCCGATGCACTCTCTGGCGGACAACGCCAGCGCGTGGGCATCGCACGTGCGCTTGTACAGGAGCCGGATCTCCTTCTGGTGGACGAGCCGACGGCGAGCCTCGACCCCAAGACCTCGCGGCAGATCATGCGCCTGATCGTCGAGATTTGCGCCGAGCGCGGACTGGCCGCCATCGTCAACATTCATGACGTCGCGCTGGCCCAAATGTTTGTTCAGCGCATCGTCGGGCTTCGCAAGGGCGCTATCGTTTTTGACGGCCCTCCCGATGGTCTGACCCCGGAGGCGCTGACGGAAATCTATGGCGCCGAGGACTGGGCTTCGACCATCAGCAAAGCCCAGGAAGAAGACGCAGACGAGGCGGAGACCGGCCTGCCGGGTAATACACTGGCGAGCGCATGAGCTCGATTTCGCGACGCTGGACGCCGCCGCCTCTCATCGCCAACCGCGCCTTGCGTTATGGCGTTTACGCCGGGCTTTGCCTTTATCTCCTCGTTGCCTTCAGCACGATTGAGTTCAACTGGACGCGCATGTCTGAAGGCGCCGCGCGCGCGGGGAATCTTTTCGCCGGTTTTCTCCGGCCCGATTTCACCTCCCGCTGGGACGATATCGAGGCTGGTCTGCTTGAAAGTTTGACGATGACGGTGACGTCGACAATCGTCGGCATCATCCTCTCCATCCCGTTTGGCATTGGCGCTGCGCGCAACATCGCGCCGGTGCCGGTCTATGCTTTTTGCCGCGCGTTCATTGCGGTTGCGCGCAGCCTGCAGGAGGTCATCATCGCGATCTTCCTCGTCGTGCTGTTTGGCTTTGGACCTTTCGCCGGGTTCCTGACCCTGGCTTTTGCGACCATCGGGTTTCTCGCGAAATTGCTGGCTGAAGACATCGAGGATTGCGATCCTGCGCCGCTGGAGGCTATCCGCGCCACCGGCGCCGGGTGGTGGCAGGTGCTGGCCTACGCCATTCTGCCGCAAGTCGCGCCAAGGCTGATTGGCCTGTCGTTGTATCGCGTCGACATCAATTTTCGTGAATCGGCGGTCGTGGGCATTGTTGGCGCGGGCGGGATCGGCGCGACGCTCAACACGGCGATGGATCGCTACGAGTTCGACAGCGCGGCTGCCATCCTGCTCATCATCATCGGCATCGTGCTGGCGTGCGAATACGCATCCGGCTTCATACGCGCAAAGGTGCAATGATGCCCGTCTCCCTCTCTCGCGACGGCGACCGGCACTGGAAGCGGCGCACCAGCCGGGCCGAATGGCTGCGCTTTGCCGGTTGGCTCGCGCTCGTCATGCTCTTCATCTTTACGTGGCGGGTGATGACGCAGGATACGATCTGGGCCTTCGTGCTCGACGCCCCGCGTCAGGCCGCAGACATCGGCTCGCGTATGTGGCCGCCGCGCTGGTCCTACATGAGCGCGCTCTGGAAGCCGCTGTGGGACACGATCAACATGGCGACGCTGGGCACGCTGCTGGCGGTCATCCTTGCCGTACCGGTGGCGTTCCTGACCGCGCGCAACACCACGCCGAGCGTTGTGTTTGTTCGGCCCGTCGCGCTGCTTGTCATCGTCTCCTCGCGCTCGATCAACGCGCTCATCTGGGCGCTGCTGCTGGTGACGATTTTGGGGCCGGGCGTGCTGGCGGGCGTGATTGCAATCGCGCTGCGCTCGGTCGGTTTCATCGCCAAATTGCTCTATGAGGCGATTGAGGAAATCAACATCGAACCGGTTGAGGCGATCCGCGCTACGGGCGCCTCGGCGCCGCAGGTTCTGGCATGGGGCATCTGGCCGCAAATAACTCCGGCTTTTGCCGGGATCAGCGTTTTCCGCTGGGACATCAACATCCGCGAGGCGACGGTGCTCGGACTGGTCGGCGCCGGCGGCATCGGCGTCAATCTTGAAAGCTCGATGAATACGCTGGCGTGGCCGCAGGTGACGCTGATCCTGATCGTCATCCTCGCGACGGTGATTGTCAGCGAATGGGTGTCAGCTAAAATCCGCCACGCCTTGCTATAGCCCGCTCAGATCGAACGCTGGTTGACGCGTTTGCTCAATTCGTCGGCGCTTTCCTTGCGCTCCGAATAACGATCGACAAGATAATCCGAGCAATCGCGCGTCAGCAATGTGAACTTGACCAGCTCCTCCATGACGTCGACGACGCGGTCGTAAAAAGCCGACGGCTTCATCCTGTTGTTGTCGTCAAATTCCAGAAAAGCTTTTGGCACGGAGGACTGGTTGGGAATCGTAATCATCCGCATCCAGCGCCCCAGCACGCGAAGCTGATTCAGGGCGTTGAAGGATTGCGATCCGCCGCTGACCTGCATGACGGCGAGCGTCTTGCCCTGCGTGGGTCGCACCGCACCGATTGACAACGGGATCCAGTCGATCTGCGCTTTCATGATGCCGGTCATCGCGCCATGGCGCTCGGGCGAGCACCAGACCATGCCCTCGCACCAAGTTGTGAGCGTTCGCAATTCCTGCACCCTTGGATGATCTGGCTCGGCATCGTCGGGCAGCGGCAGGCCGGAGGGATCGAACAGCCGGGTCTCTGCGCCAAGACGATTGAGAATCCTGGCCGCCTCTTCACACATCAATCGGCTGAAAGAGCGCTTCCTGACGGAGCCATACAGCAGAAGGATGCGCGGCGCATGCGCGGCGCGCTGGGCTTGCGGCAGGCGCTCGTTCTCAATCTGATGGAAGCAGGCGTCGTCGATGTTCGGCGTGTTTGCATCAGCCAACGCGCCGACCCTCCGCATCAAGCAACAGCGAACCGTCTTCCTTGTGAAACGGACCTGCGGGCCACTTGTCGAGCAAATCCAGAACCATTTCGCTGGGCCTGCACAAGCGCACGCCTTTGGGCGTACAAACGATGGGCCGGTTGACGAGAATGGGATGGGCGACCATGGCGTCGAGCAGCGTTTCGTCGTCAATTGCGGGAGCGGTGAGGCCCATCTGTTCCGCTGGCGATTTGCTCACGCGCAGCGCCGTCTTTGGAGTCAGGCCGGCGGCGGCGAACAAGCCAATGAGCTGCGGCTTCGTCCAGCCCGTTTCAAGATAATTGATAACGACAGGCCGATATCCGGCGGCCTCAATGGTCGCAAGCGTATTGCGCGACGTGCCGCATTCAGAATTGTGATAAATTGCGATGTCCATGTCGGCGCTTCTTGCTGTGATTTGTGTTGATGTTGATTAATATTATAATATTTTTCCCCATACCACAATCGCACCCGTAGACTGCTTCCCACTTGTCGGTAAAGAGCCCGCCGGACGCGTTCAGGCGACTTCACCCCAGAGGCGACGGGTACGTTACCTGTCGCCAGCGCGGCGCCAGCTGCGACGGCGCCAAGCGTTGATGGCAAGTAACCTGCAAACCGATTCATTGCTTTTTTCAGCTTGCCCTCTGGCTCAGAGTCGATCTGCGCTGCAAGCTCCCCGAAGAAAGCCCGAACAAGGTTTTCCTGTCCGCTGAAATTCCACGGGTTAAACCGCACGATATGCGTATTACGAGCCTTGGCCTTCTCCTCCCATTTCTCGTCCAGCTCATCGTTGGTCAGCTTTTCGAGTTCATCCTGTCCTTCGCCCAAGCCGATCAGCACGCGCAGTTTGATCGTGCGCGTGGTCAACGCGATGGCGCTGCTCTTGCCCGAGCCCCATGGCCCTTCAACGGAGATGACCAGCCCATCGGCAGGGCTCATCTTGAGCAGTGAGGTGGCGAGGGCGTCCGCGAAAGAGGAGAGACCGAAAGCGTCATCTTTGGGATGGGAGATGGGGTGATCGGCAAATAATTTATCTGTCAAAATGATCTCCACATTCGGACCAAACCCAGTCAATGCGGGAACACGGACGCGTTACTTGGCCGAAAGATCAAATGACTTGGATATTTTATAACTGGCGGAGACGGAGTCCGCTTAGAATTGTTCTATTTCAATAGTTTAATTATAAATTATGAGATTGTCCCCTATATAGTCCCCGCACAGTGTGGCGGCATGCATCGAACAATCGCGAACAAGAGGTCCATGAGAGATGATCCTACCCACTGGGTGCCCGCGCGGTTTAAAGTCTGCAAAATCCTATTTACCTATAGCAGACGCTTCCGAAAACCGGTCGCGCGCGTGCGCGGTTACGTTTCCGGTAATTACCGCTTTTCGCCAATACTCCCCAGACAGGAACTTATTTCGCTAATCTCGCCCCCGGCGTCGGCTCCGCGAACAATATGACCCCATGGACCAACAGAGCCTGCTCTATCCGGGCGTCATTAGGCGCGCTGGTCGGCCGCCTATCATGTTTGCGCTCCCAGAAACGTACAGCCCGCTCATCAACGCCTAACGCGGTGCCAAGCGTGCGCTGTGTAAGGCCAGCCAAGACGCGGGCAGCGCGTAACTGCGACCGGTGACAAGTGACCTGCCACGGGTCCCTTGGGCCTTTTCCTAGGTAGTGCGGATCGCGGTCCTTGGACCACGGACCCCTAAATCGGTGGGCGAGCGCCTTCAAGTCGTGCTTTACACAGTTTCCCCTTGTCGCTGAGCACTTTTTGTTATTTGCGACAAAACAAATAGGCTGTTTTGTGGGGTGGGGGCCGGCTCCCAAACCCACGATCATACAGCCGACAGAAAATCCTTTCTGAAATCGCAGACGCTCAAAAATGCGATATGTCGTGTAGTGTTGCTTCTCGTGAACGCACTTGTCGTCGTCTAGGACCTTATCGATCCGAACCATATACGGACCGAGCTTCTTTGAGGCCGGTCGTTCGCGGCGCAGATGGCCCGGCGGAATAGAAAACTGCAGCATCTTCGAAATCATGTTGCGATGAACGCCAAACCGCTTCGCCGCCTCCCTGCGGCTAGCCCGTCCACCATCATCGCGCGTCGTATCCCGATAGAGTTCCACTGTGAACGTCCTTCCAGCCCTCTCCCCATGCCATTCAAGACATCAAAGCGGCCTAACAGGACCGGTACACTTTTGCTCTGCCATCAAAAGGCAGTCAAAGCCGGTTCACTGGTACACTTTACCTCGGCTGTTCATACAACCTCGTTTAACGGTCCTTCAATACCATCAAGCATTTTCATGGCATCGCCACCGGCTACGAAAAACCGCATGCAACTACCTCGCGGTTCTGCATCTGGTCTGCGCGCTGGCTTGCCTCAAATGACGACTTGCCCCTGTAAAAATAGTTAAAAAAGTGTTAAAGAAACAACTTCCGCGCCCGTTTACCAGTATTCAACCCGTCAAAGCGGCTGGGATCGTAATAACAGTAGGTATGTCATGTCTATTGCGTCCATAAGCGGTTCGGCGGTTAATGCTTTGAACTTTACTCAACTTTCGACGTCACAGCTCTCAAGCCTTACAACCGCGCAAATCGCAAAACTGACTACTGCTCAGGTTGCCTCTCTCACATCCAGCCAGATCGAAAAGCTCTCATCTGATCAGCTCCAAGCGCTCAATAGCGCTCAGGTCCGTGCAATCACCAGTGATCAGATCGTCAATCTGACAACGGATCAGATTCAGGCGCTTACGACCGGCCAGGTCTCTGCCCTCAACAGCGTACAGCTGGCATCCTTGACATCTAGCCAGTTGGTCGTGATGGAAAGTCAGGATATCGGTGCGCTGACCAGCAGCCAGATTGCGGTGCTTGGTACGGATCAGCTCGCGAAACTAACCACAGGCCAGGTTGCGGCGATCAGCACATCGTCGATCGGTGGCATCGCGGCGGACCGCATTGCTTCTTTTAGCACGGACCAGATCGCTGCGTTGACCAATATGCAGGCCATGTCGCTAAAGGTGACGCAGGTGGCGGCTCTGACGACGGACCAGCTGGTGAAGCTTGAATCGCAGGACCTCCAGTCGCTGACCTCGGCGCAGGTTCGCTCCCTGACGACGGATCAGCTCACCAAGCTGACGACGGACCAGATCCAGTCGCTGACGACGGCGCAGGTTAGCTCCCTGACGACGGGTCAGCTCACCAAGCTGACGACGGGCCAGATCCAGTCGCTGACGACGGCGCAGGCGGCGGCTCTGACCACGGGTCAGGTGGCGGCTCTGACGACGGACCAGCTGGTGAAGCTTGAATCGCAGGACCTCCAGTCTCTGACCTCGGCGCAG
>CAMCMI010000139.1 GCA_945875875.1 Rhizobium sp. Q54 | reverse complement strand
GCCTTTGGACCGGATCGTCGTCGGCGATCAATATGGTGGAATTCATCGTGCCCCTTGTCCGCGCCGGACCCCGACGCGCAAAGAGCAATTTGACCAATTAGGGTAAATGACGCGTTAAGCTCCCGCCAATCAGGCGCGAAAAAGCACTTGTTAGTTAAGCTTGTGCTCTCAACAGGCAAACAGTTTTTTGTAATCTTGACGAATGGTAAGAAAATAATTGCAGCCCGGCTGGTCTGCGATCACAGATGCTGGGTCAGCTTGCGCCTTGCCAAATCACGTCGCCGCGCGATACCCAAACGAGGTTTCACAAACGCTTCGTTCAAACTTGATCCGCGCGCTGCATCGCAGCTTTTTACATGAATGGCCCACATGACCAATTCAACGAACAGCTCCATCGCTTCAGCCGCAGCCGATAGCAATGCTGCATTCGGCGCTCTTCCTGAATGGAATCTTGCCGATCTTTACCCCGGCATGGAGTCTGCCCCCTATCAAGACGATCTCGCCCGCGCCGAGGCGCAATGCCGGGCCTTCGCGCAATCATGGCGCGGCAAGCTCGCTGACATTGCCGCCGCACCGGACGCCAGCAATGTTCTGGCTCAAGCGGTGCGCGAATATGAGGCGCTGGAGGATTTGCTGGGCCGCATCATGTCCTACGCAAGCCTTATCTATACAGGCGATACGACGGACGCGACGCGCGCCAAATTCTATGGCGACGCGCAGGAGAAAATCACGAACGCATCTTCCGACCTGTTGTTCTTCACGCTGGAGCTGAACCGCATCGACGACGCCGCGCTTGAGGCCGCGATGTCGGCGGCGCCGCTCAACCATTGGCGGCCGTGGCTTGAGGACGTGCGCTTTGAAAAGCCCTATCAGCTTGAAGACCGGCTGGAGCAGGTATTCCACGAAAAGTCGATCACCGGACGCAGCGCGTGGAACCGTCTGTTCGACGAGACCATGTCCGCCCTGCGCTTCAACGTGCAGGGGCGCGAGCTGGCGCTGGAGCCCACTCTTAACCTGATGCAAGACCCCACCGAAGACGTGCGTAAAAGCGCGGCCATCGCGCTTGGGGAAACGCTGGGCGCCAATCTGCGCACGTTTGCGCTCATCACCAATACGCTGGCCAAGGACAAGGAAATCTCCGATCGCTGGCGCGGCTTTGAAGACGTGGCCGACAGCCGGCATCTGTCCAACCGCGTCGAGCGCGAAGTGGTGGACGCGCTGACGGACGCCGTGCAAGGTGCCTATCCGCGTCTTTCGCATCGCTATTATAAACTGAAAGCTAAATGGTTCGGGGTTGATGCGCTCGATTACTGGAACCGCAACGCGCCGTTACCCAACACGCCAACCCATGTTTACCGCTGGGAGGAAGCGCGCGAGATCGTGCTGTCCGCCTATGGCAAGTTCTCGCCGCAGCTGGCCGACATCGCGCGCCGCTTCTTTGACGAGCGCTGGATTGACGCGCCCGTGCGCCCCGGCAAGGCGCCAGGCGCTTTCGCCCATCCCACCGTGCCCTCCGCCCATCCTTATGTGATGCTCAATTATCAGGGCAAGCCGCGCGACGTGATGACGCTGGCCCATGAATTGGGCCATGGCGTACATCAGGTGCTGGCCGCCCACAATGGCGCGCTGATGGCGCAAACGCCCTTGACGCTGGCCGAAACCGCATCCGTGTTTGGCGAGATGCTGACCTTCCGCTCGCTGCTGGCCGCTACCACAAACCCGCAGCAGCGCCGCACGATGCTGGCCTCAAAGGTTGAGGACATGCTCAACACCGTGGTGCGGCAGATCGCGTTCTATTCGTTTGAACGCAAGCTGCACATGCAGCGCCGCGAGGGCGAGCTGACTGCCGACCAGATCTCGAAACTCTGGATGAGCGTGCAGGGCGAGAGTCTCGGGCCGTCGATAAGGCTGGGGCCGGGATATGAAACCTTCTGGGCCTATATTCCGCACTTCGTGCATTCGCCGTTCTACGTCTACGCCTATGCGTTCGGCGATTGCCTCGTGAACTCGCTGTATGGCGTTTATCAAGACGCGAACGAGGGCTTTCAGGATCGCTATTTCGCATTGCTGTCAGCAGGCGGCACAAAGCATCATAGCGAGCTGCTGGCGCCGTTTGGACTGGACGCGCGCGACCCAGCCTTCTGGCAGATCGGGCTTAATATGATTCAAGGCATGATCGTGGAGCTGGAAGGAATGGACGCTTGAGGCGCAAAGGGTATTGAAACAAGACGGGCGCCGGTCTCTGGTGAGACGGGCGCCCGGGGTTATATTTTCAATTCAGACTGGCGACTAATTCTTGTAGTGGAGCTTGTGGCGGACGAGAAGGTCAGGCCCGGGGCCCTTGTTGTTCTTCACACTGTAGGTTGTGTCGGAAGTATTCGTTGGGCAATTCCGATAAATTGGCCACCGGGCTTCAGACTGAACAAGATTGTACCATTCGCAGACGGTGGCCTTTACAGTTCTCGTGGCCACTTTCAGCTCCAAAAACTTTACAAACTCAGAGCCATCCTGCGCGCTTGCGTCGGCGCCAAATTTGAATTCAATCTTGTGCAGGTTCTTGTTGTTTTCGTAATCCGCGGGCTGCGCCTTGTGCGTAGCCGCCTTGCAGGTAACATAGCGCGGCAAGAAGCTGATCGACTGGAAGAAATTGCTCCACTCGCAGCGCGACAGAGTGATCGACGTTGCGCCGATCTGTTTGGTCACATTGCCGCTTGCGTTGATGGCTTTCACGATATCAGGAGCGGGACCAGTCTGCTTGGCTTCCCAAGCGCGTTCAGCCGAAATTCGCAAGGCTGCGAACTGGGCCTCCGTTCCGCCCTTGGGCGGAGCAACGCCGAAGTCCTTCAGGAAATCGGGCGCCGAATACATGCCATAGCTGAGGCGATGGGACTTGCCACCGCAGTCGACATAAAGCGGCATACGATGGCGCGATTCAATGTAATTGAACCATGCGCACGGCAGGGCTTCGCGGTCCTTGCCGCCGATGTGGAAGCTGATGTGCTTGTTGGGAACCTTGAAAATCCCGCTGTGATTGTCAGCCTGGGCCTCCATCAGCTTGATGGCGTTGATGGAGAAGCCGTTCTTGTTCTTGTTTTTTGCCGGATGATAAACGTCCCGCACGTAATTTGCGGTCTTTCCGTCGCACGCAACATAGACCGGCCAGAGGCTGATCGACTGATGCCAGTTATACCATTGGCACCGCAGGGCATCGACCTGCTTGCCGCCAATGTCGCGGAACACCTTTGTCTTGTTGTCCTTCGACAACTCCAGAAAATTGCCGCCTGCGGCCTGCGCAGGCATCGCCAGCGCGATCGGCAGAAGGCTCGCAAACGCGAGAAGACTCGTACGGTAAAAACTCATGAAACAACTCCACTTTGAACTTTTTTAATAAGCTGCGGCGAGGCGCCGGTCGTGGCTAATGAACAATTACACTGTCCTTACAAGCCCAGCTCAAGTCAAACGCAACCTCTCGGAAACCTTATTTGTTTATTTTAATACAATCGTATTTAAGATAATTCTTATCAGTCAGAGAATAAAAAAACCGACGCGCTTGTCGAGACGCGTCGGCCGGTATTATCTTAACTTTTGAAATAGCTTTGCGCCTGCAGGCTTTCGTTCACGTCACGCGTTATCAGTCTATGTAATTCTGATTGTAAAGATAGCGCCTGTCAGCCTTTGGAAAGACGCGCGGGTCTGCGTTCGCAAAACTATCCTGGCGTATCGGTCCGCAACCGCGATAAATTGGCCAGCGGATGTTGGACTGAAGCCAATTATACAAAGCACATCGTTGTGCGGTGATCGTTTGGGCGCCCAGCTGAAAGCTGACGAGTTCCCCAAAGCCTGTCGACGTTGCATCGCCATTGGCTTGACTTTTTATATTGAGAGCAACGATGTTCTGTCCAAATAAATATTGACCAAAACTCTCGCTGCGCGTCCTGCCATTGCAGACGATGAAGCGCGGCAGAGGATTGAACGACTGGTAAAAATTATGCCATTCGCAAAAGCTGCGCGTGTAGCTCTGCGCGCCAATTCGCAGCCTCAATGGCGTTGAGCCTTGTGGGCCAGCCAGAAACCCGGAAATGTTGGGAGCCCTCCGCGCTATGTTGCCGACGTCACCCAAAGCCTCCGGATAGTCCGGCTCAGAGTTTCTCCCGAAACTCTCACGATTGCTTCTGCCCTCGCATTTCAAATAATAGGGCGTACGATAGCGCGACTGAAACAAATTATACCAGTCGCAAACGCTTGCGCGGCGCTCCTTCGCGCCAATCCTGAACGTTAATTGATTTGAACCGACGGGGCGCACAAAGTCATCCTGGCGCGCATTCTCTTGCCCGCGGTTTAATTTCAGGAACACCTCCAGAACGGAAGACGACGCATTCCCGCTCGCATAAAAGCCATAGCTTTCCTGCGCATTTTTTCCCGGGCAAATTCTGTATTTTGGCCGAATATTCATTGATTGAAAGAAATTGTGCCATTCACACTTCGTGTGCACCACTTCCTTGCCAGCAATAATTTTGACGGCGTTTTCGGCGCCGGTGTTTCGCACCGGTGCAGCGGCGTTTGCGGGCATTATAAACGTGAGCGGCGCAACGTTCGCAAGCGCCAAAAAGGCAAGCGACAGTTTCATCGGAAAATTCCAACTACAAAGGATTATGAATAACGCCGAGACCTTCCTGCGGAATAATTTGCGGGTCAACTTCAATCATTCGTAAAGCTTACCCGTTTAGACTAAGGGCTTTAGTTTGATTCAAATTATAAACAAAATAGCGCGCTCTTCATGCGCGATTTCGCAAGCGCGTTCAATCGCCGTTCAGCGATTTGGCGCCCCGCTCTATGTGAAGACATTGCAGCTGCGCGCCAATAGGTTCGCAAACAAAATCGCCCTCTCCGCGTAACGGAGAGGGCGAAAATCAGATCGTTCGAAAACAGCTCAACGCGGCAGCAAGCTCGCGCCCATCAGATGCTCATCGACCGACTTGGCGCACTGGCGGCCCTCGCGGATCGCCCACACCACCAGCGATTGACCACGGCGCATGTCGCCGCAAGCAAACACCTTCTCGACGGTGGACTTGTACTTGATGGTGTCGGCGGCCACATTGCCGCGCGCATCGAGCTTCAGGCCCAGTTCCGAGATCATGCCTTCCCGCACCGGGGCGACGAAGCCCATGGCCAGCAAAACAAGATCGGCCTTGATGTCGAACTCGGTGCCGGGGATCGCCTGGAACTTGTTGTCCACGCGCACGCAGCGCAGTTTCTGCACCTGGCCTTCGCCGATGAATTCCACTGAATTGACGGCGAACTCACGCTCGGCGCCTTCCTGATGGCTGGACGAGGTGCGCAGCTTCAGCGGCCATTCCGGCCACGTCATCAGCTTGTTTTCCGTCTCCGGCGGCTTGGGCATAATTTCAAGCTGCGTCACCGACAGCGCGCCCTGACGCACCGAGGTGCCGATGCAATCGGAGCCCGTATCGCCGCCGCCGATCACCACGACATGCTTGCCGCTGGCCAGGATCGGCTCGTTAGTGCCGACCGGCTCATAGCTCACGCGGCGGTTTTGCTGCGGCAGAAAATCCATCGCAAAATGCACGCCGGGCAGATCGCGGCCCGGAATGTTGAGATCGCGCGGCTTCTCGGAGCCACCCGCCAAAATTACGGCATCGTGTTTGGCGACAAGATCGGCCACCTGTACGTCCACGCCCACATTCACGTTACAATGGAACGTCACGCCCTCAGCCGTCATCTGGCCGACGCGCCGGTCGATGAAGTGCTTCTCCATCTTGAAGTCGGGAATGCCATAGCGCAGCAGGCCGCCGGGCTTGGCGTTCTTCTCATAGACGTGCACGTCATGGCCCACGCGCGCGAGTTGCTGGGCGGCGGCCAATCCTGCGGGGCCGGAGCCGACGATGGCGATTGTCTTGCCGGTCTTGTCCTTTGCGACCTCCGGCTTGACCCAGCCCTCTTTCCACCCGCGATCAATGATGGCGCATTCGATCGACTTGATGGTGACGGGCGTGTCCTCGATGTTCAGCGTGCACGAGCTTTCGCACGGCGCCGGGCAGATGCGCCCGGTGAACTCGGGGAAATTGTTGGTCGAGTGCAGGTTGCTCAACGCCTCCTGCCAATCGCCGCGATAGACGAGGTCGTTCCAGTCCGGGATCTGGTTATTGACCGGGCAACCATTGTGGCAGAACGGAATGCCGCAATTCATGCAGCGCGCCGCCTGATCCTTCGTGGCGCTCTCGGAGAGCGGGATCACGAATTCCTTGTAATGGCGAATGCGGTCGGCGGCGGGCGCGTATTTGCGATCCTGCCGGTCGATTTCGAGGAAGCCGGTTACCTTGCCCATCGGATCACTCCCCAGCCAGCGGCATTTGCTGCGCCTGCATCTCATTAAGCGCGCGCCTGTACTCAACCGGCATTACCTTGCGGAACTTACCCTTGAAGGCGTCCCAATTATCAAGAATCTCCTGCGCCCGCGCCGAGCCCGTGTAACGGACGTGGTTGACGATGAGCTGGTGGAGACGTTCAGCGTCGAAGCGCGTCATATCGGACATCACGTCAACGCGGCCATGGATCTGCAAATCGCCGCCCTGATGGTGGAGACGCTGGTTCAGCTCCTCCTCCTCCTCAACGGATTCGAGATCGACCATCGCAAGGTTGCAGCGGCTTTCGAAGTCGCCAGCCTCGTCGAGCACATAGGCGATGCCGCCTGACATGCCCGCCGCGAAATTGCGACCCGTTTCGCCAAGCACGACGACGATGCCGCCGGTCATGTATTCGCAACCGTGATCGCCCGTGCCTTCAACGACGACGATAGCGCCCGAATTGCGAACGGCGAAACGCTCGCCCGCAACGCCGTTGAAATAGCATTCGCCGGAGATCGCGCCGTAAAGCACCGTATTGCCGACGATGATCGATTCATGAGGCACGATCTGAACCGCCTCGACCGGCGGCTTGACGATGATGCGCCCGCCGGACAAGCCCTTGCCAACGTAATCGTTGGCCTGACCTTCCAGCTCAAGCGTCACGCCGCGCGCAAGCCAGGCGCCGAAGCTCTGTCCCGCCGTGCCTTTCAGCTTGATCTGGATCGTATGGTCGGGAAGCCCGTCGTACCCGTACTTCAACGCTATCTTGCCAGACAGCATAGCGCCGGTGGCGCGGTCCACGCTGTTGATTGAGCCGGTGATGACGACGGGGCTCTTCTTCTCGATAGCGTCGCGCGAGTCCGCAATAAGCCTCTGGTCCATCACCTTCTCAAGGCCATGGTCCTGCGCCTGCGTGTGGAAAATATCCACGGAGCCGGGCATTTCGGGCTTGTGGAACAAGGCGCTGAAGTCGAGCCCGTTGGCCTTCCAATGGTCGACGGCCTGCGACTTGTCGAGCATTTGCATCTGCCCGACCATTTCGTTGAACGTGCGATAGCCCAGTTTCGCCATCAGCTCGCGCACT
>CAMCMI010000138.1 GCA_945875875.1 Rhizobium sp. Q54 | reverse complement strand
ATGGGGCGCGCGCGCTTGCGCCCCGCCTCAACGATGGCGGTGGTGCGGTCCATGCCGTGCGCCATTTGCTCGACTGCAAAATCCACCAGCATGATCGCGTTTTTGGTGACGATGCCCATCAGCATCAATATGCCGATGACGACCGGCATTGAGATCGAATTGCCGGTGAGCAGCAGGGCGATGATGACGCCGCCAATCGACAGCGGCAGCGAGAACAGGATCGTGATCGGCTGCAAGACGCTGCTAAACAGCAAGATCAGCACC
The DNA here is from genome assembly GCA_945875875.1 of Rhizobium sp. Q54. Lineage (GTDB taxonomy): Bacteria > Pseudomonadota > Alphaproteobacteria > Rhizobiales > Beijerinckiaceae > Terripilifer. The sequence goes on along the minus strand of CAMCMI010000138.1, from coordinate 7,191 downwards.
GCCAGCACCATCATGATGCCCGCGCCCATGGCTTGCGCAAAGCCCTGGAACACTTCCGCCATAACTTCCGCGTCACCCGATTCAGTGATCGTCACGCCAGCGGGCAGATTTTTTGCCGCGGGCAATTCATAGATATTGCTCAACGCCTCGCCGAGCGCCACGCCGCCCACAAGATCGCCCTCAACCGCAATGCGGCGTTGGCGATCATAGCGCGAGATGCTGGCTGGTCCCTGGCTGAACGTGATGTCGGCGACCGACGACAGAGGCGTCGATCCGCCCCGGTTGGTGGCCACGCGCAAATTGCCCAGCATATCGATGTCGGCGCGCGCGTTGCGCTCCAGCGCCACGCGGATCGGCACAAGCCGGTCGCCGGCGTTGAACTTGGCGAGGTTGGCGTCAACGTCGCCGATCGTGGCCACGCGAATGGCTTCGGCCACCGCATCGGTTGAAACGCCCAGCTCGGCGGCCCGGTCGCTGCGCGGAATGATGCGGACTTCAGGCCGGTCGAGCGCGACGCTGGAGACCACATTGGCCACCATTGGCAGACGCTTCATCTGGCTGGCGAGTTCGAGGCCAACCTTTTCGACAAGCGCAGTATCGGCGCCCAGAACGACGACCGAGACGGCGCGTTGGCCGTTGTCGTTGAGGAACCACGAGCGCACGTCCGGCACGCCCGCCACGAGGGCCGCGACCTCGCCCTCGATCTGCTTTTGCTTTTTCGTGCGCTTGCTTTTGTGAGTCAGATTGACGGTGATCTGCGCCTTGCGCACCTCGGCTGCGCCCATCCCGAGGCGCCCGCCGTCCACGAACACGCTGCGCACTTCAGGCTTGGCGCGCAGGCGCTCTGCGATGTCGTCGGCGACCCGCATCGTATCTTCGATGCGCGCGCCCGGCGGCAGTTCAACGGCGAGCAACAGGCGGGCCACATCTTCGGCGGGCAAGAAGCCCGACGGCAACAGTTTGGTCGCCTGTATCGAGCCCATGAAGATTGCAAGGCCTGCAAACAATGTCAGAAAGCGATGCCGGACTGAGAATCCGACCAGCTTCGTATAGCCGCGCATGACGACGCCTTCAGGCTTTTCGACCTCTTTGTGCGGCGCCATGAAATAAGCAGCCAGCAGAGGCGTTATCAGCCGCGCCACAAGCAGCGAGAACAAAACCGCCACGGCCACAGTGAGGCCGAATTGTTTGAAATACTGGCCCGCAATCCCGCCCATGAAGCTCACCGGCGCAAACACCGCCACGATGGTGAGCGTGATCGCCATGACCGCAAGCCCGATCTCTTCCGAGGCGTCCAGCGCTGCGCGCCAGGGCGATTTGCCCATGTGCATATGGCGCACGATGTTTTCGATCTCGACGATTGCGTCGTCAACCAGAATGCCGGTCGCCAAAGTCAACGCGAGCAGGCTGACAAGATTGAGCGAGAAGCCCATCATGTGGATCGCCCAGAACGTGGGAAAGATCGACAGCGGGATGGCGAGCGCGGTGATGAGGGTGGCGCGCCAATTACGCAAAAATACGAACACCACAAGCACCGAGAGCAGGGCGCCCTCGATCAGCGTGTTCATCGCCGATTTGTAATTGCCCAGAGTGTAATCGACGAAACTGTCGATCAGGTCGATTGAGACGCCGGGATTGTTGGTGCGCAGGGCTTCAATTTTCGATGTGACGAGGGCGGCCACCGTGGCGTCGCTGGCGCCTGTCGCGCGCACCACGCCGAACGCCACGACAGGGCGCCCGTCGAGCCGCGCAAAGCGCCGCGCTTCAGCCGCGCCATCGCTGACGTTGGCGACATCCATCAACCGCACATGGCGCCCGCCTGACAGTGCAATAGTGACATTGCCGACGTCCTCGACGCTGCGCACGCCAGCCAGCGTGCGGATGGATTGCTCCTGGCCCGCGATTTCGCTGCGCCCGCCGCCGATGTCGGAATTGGTGGCGCGCAATTGCCGGCTCACCTCGCCCGCCGTCACGCCCAGCGACAAGAGCCGGTCAGGATCGAGTTCGACCTTGATCTCGCGATCAACGCCGCCGATGCGCTGCACCTGCCCCACGCCGCGCAGGCCTTGCAGAGCGCGCGCGGCCACATCGTCCACGAACCACGACAATTGTTCGAGGTTCATGTCGGGGGCCGAGACCGCGAAGGTAAGGATAGGGAGCCCGGCGATGTCGAGCCGCTGGATGACAGGCTCTTCAATTGTGCGCGGCAGATCGGCCTTGATTTTGGCGATAGAATCCTTGACGTCGTTGACTGCGCGATCCGAATTCACCTCAAGGCGAAACTCGATGGTGGTTTGCGACAGGCCGTCCGAGATCGAGGACGTGACGCGTTTGACGCCGGCGATGCCAGCCACTGCGTCCTCAACTTTTTTCGTCACCTGCGATTCAAGTTCTGACGGCGCGGCGCCTGATTGCAACACCCCGATTGTGACGATGGGCACGTCGATGTTGGGAAAGCGCGTAATCGGCAATTTGCCGAACGCGAACACGCCCAGCAAAGTCAGGATGAAGAACAGGACGATGGAGGCTATGGGCTTGCGGATCGCCCAAGCGGAAATGTTCCAGTTCATTGGCGCGTCTCCGCTTTACGGGCTGGAGCTTCCGCTTGTTTACTCTGCTGCACAGGCGCAATTGCGTCGCCGTCGCGCAGGAAGGCGCCGGCGCGCACGATTACGTTGTCGCCCTCGTTCAGGCCTTCGCGAATTTCCGCATTGCCGTTGTCGATCACGCCCAGCACGACGTTACGCTTGCGCACCGCGCCGCCTTCAGCGATCAGCACGTTGGCACCATCGCTTGCATAATTGACCGCGCTGGCGGGCGCGAGCAGCGATTGCGAGCGGCGGATTTCAATCTCGGCCCGCGCAAACGAGCCGATGCGCGCCGATTGCGATTTGGCGAGGCTGATGCGCACGCGACCCAGCCGCGTCGTACGATCAACTTCCGGCGACACAAGCCGCACGGCGCCGGACGTGCGTTCTCCGTCAGCCAGAATGATTTGCGCGCTCTGGCCGGGCTTGATGGCGCCAAGGCGGGCTTCGGGCGCCTCCGCCTCAAGCTCGATCTCGCCATTGGCGATGACGCGAAACATCGGCTCGCCGATTGATAAAGCGACGGCGCCAAGGCGGGCGTTGCGGCGGGCGACGATTCCAGCTTCAGGGGTGCGCACCTGCGTGCGCGACAGGCGCACCTGCAATTCGCGGCGCTGGGCCTCGACGCTCTTGCGCTGGGCTTGCGCGGCGCGCTCGAAATCAATGGCGGCCTGCACTTGCGCACGCGTCACGCGCACAGACGATTGCTTCTGGTCGACGATTGCCTGCGTTGAGGCGCCCGTTTTCAGCAGCGTCTGGCTGCGCGCCAAATCTGCCTCGGCATAACTGGCGCTGGCTTCGGCCTGCGAAATCTGGCTGCGGGCCTGCGCGATGGCGGCGTCCGAGCGGGCGAGTTCTGCGTCCGACTGGGCGATCTGCGCGTCGATGGTCTCGCGCGAGAGGCGCATCAGCACGGCGCCTTTCTCGACCCAATCGCCTTCCTCCGCCAGCAATTCGACAATTCGCAGGCCCTCGATCTCGGGACCAACGAGCACTTCGCTGCGCGCGACAAGCGTGCCCGTGACCATGGCGCTCTCGACGACTGGCCCTCGCACGGCGGGGGTGACGGTGACGGCGGCGGCGCGCAATTCCGCCTGCGCAACAGGGGCTTTGGCCCCGGCAGCCTTCGGTCCTGCAACCTGCCAGCCTGCAAAGCCGACGCCCACGACTAGCAGGCCTGCGATCATAAAACCGTGTGATTTTTTCATGACCGCTGCTCCGCCAATTCCATCGGCTTCAAGTTAATTTTGTTTGGTTTACGCTTTTGTGGCGCCGCAACGGGGCGCAACACTGCCTCGACCATCGCCACAAACACCCGGCCTGCCGCCGCCGCATCGAATGCGGGATCGACGGCGCGGCGCCAGAACATGCCTTCCGCGATGACGTTCATCGCCGCAACCAGATCCTTCAGCGGCAAGGCCGGGCTGATCTGACCCGCCTCAATGGCGCGCTCCATGATGCCCTTCAGGGACGCGCTCACCGCCTCGTCGAATTTCGCCATCATCTGCGCCACAGACGAGTTGCGCGTGGCCTCGGAGGCGATCTCGAGGCAGAGTACGGACTTCTCGCGCGGTCGGTTCAACACGCATTCCTCCAAAGTGGCGGCCATGCCTGCGATGAAATCGTCCGGGTGTTCCATCGAGCCGAACGAGGCCAGAACCTCGTCGCGATTGCGCGACGTGATGCCCTCAATCAGCGCTTCCTTGGAGTCAAACCAGGTGTAGACCGCGCCGGGGCTGGCGCTCGCCTCCTTGCAGATGTCCTGCATGGTGGTGCGGTGAAAGCCTGCGCGGGTGAAGCAGCGTTCCGCCGCATCCAGAATATGGGCGCGGCGCTCGGCCTGCTGGGCGTCGGTGAGCTTGGGCATGGGAAGCCTGACCCGGAATGAAAAAGAATGATCGTTCGTTTTTCATAAATCCGGGCAGGTGTCAACGTCTTGTCAGGCTCAAGCGGGGCTCGCTAAAGCCACGGCTTGCGCCGTTTTGCGGGCTGGAAGCCCGCGGTCCACGAGGGCGCCCTTTGGACCGCGGGCTTCCAACCCGCATTCTTCTCAGATGCAGAATCTCAAAGATTATAAATTTTCCACGACCAGTTCCACGTCTCGGTCAGCACGCGCGGACCGTTGCGCAGATGGCACTTCACATAAGTGATTTTTTCGGGATCTAGCTCCACGTCGATCATGACGCGGAAGCCCTTGATGGCTGGATTGGGCACGAGGAACGTGCGCAGCACTTTGCCGTCAATGGCTGAGGCCACGATCTCGACCGAATTGGGCTGGTTGAGATAATAGGCCATGTCGCCTTCGGCAAAATCAATCATGAAGCGGCGCGTGTCGGCGCGCTGGGCTTCCGCCGATCCCAGCGCAAAGGCAGGAGCGGTGAAGGTGTGGATGGTGCGCCCCAAGCGATGCAGCTCGCCGCCGTCCGCCATCGAGCGCATGCGATAGGCGAAGGTGAAGGGCTTGCCCGCCTCGATGGTTTTGTTGGGCACGAAGGCGACGATGATGTTGTCGAACGTCTCGTCGCGCGTCGCCAGTTCGATCAGCTCAATGCGGCCCTCGCCCCATTTGCCGATGGGCTCGATCCAATAGCTGGGGCGCTCCTCATAGGCCAGTTCAATATCCTGATAATGCTCAAAGCGCCTGTCGCGCTGCATCAATCCAAATCCGCGGACGTCCGTGACCGGCACGTTGTGGACTTCCTGGATCAGCGGATTGCGCAACGGGCGCCAGATCCATTCGCCCTTCTCGGTGTGGACGAGCAGGCCGTCGGAATCGTGCAATTCGGCGCGGAACTCGTCATATTTGTTGGGCGCGTTCATGTGGCGATCATTCTCGCCAAGGAAATACATCGAGGTCAGGGGCGCCATGCCCAAAAGCTCCAGCGGCTTGCGCGGGAACAGGGTCGCCTCAATATCGACCGGCGAATCGGGACCGGGATGGAATACGAACTTGTAGGCGCCCGAGACCGAGGGAGAATCAAGCAGCGCATAGATCGTGATCGAATCCGTGTTGGCGTCGGGCGTGTCGAGCCAGAATTCGCGGAAGAAGGGGAATTCCTCCTTGTTGTCGAGCAGGCCGGTGCCGAGCGCCAGGCCGCGCGCCGAAAGGCCATATTTTTGCGCGCGCCCAAGCCAGCGGAAATAGCTTGATCCGATGAACGAGAGCAATTCGTCCGAGCCGCGCGGATCGTTCAGCGGGTAATGCACGCGAAAGCCCGCAAACCCCATGTTGACGGGCAGGGGCTTGTCGAATTTGGCGCGCCCGTAATCAAACAGGCTGGCGGTGTAGGGAATGGGCGTGGCCACACCGTCGCGCACGATGTTGATGGTGACGGGCTTCAGAAACAAATGCCCAAGATGGAACAATTGCAGGCGAAACTTGCCGCCCGCCCCGCCCAGCATCGAGCGGTCGGAGCGGAAACGAATTTCGCGCCAGCCGTCGAAGTCGAGGCGGGTGAGCTGTTCGGGCAAGGGCTGCACGGCGCCGTCGTAGGGGGCCGAGGAGACGTCGCGGGCGCGGCGCACCACGTCGTCGAAACTGAACGCCGATTGCGGCGGGGCCGGGCGCTGGCCCTGCGGCCCTGGCGCCGGCGTCTGCGCGTGAGCCTCCCCGGAAAGGCTGGCGGCTGAAATGGCGAGGCCTGCGAGGAGCGTGCGGCGGTCGAGTTCCGTCATGGCGTGATCCGGGATAGGGCGTTGGTCGCGGGTGCGATTTCATGACGTAATCAGGTTCTCGGGCGCGGGCAAGCTCTTGAGCGCGAGATCGGGACTGTCCGGCGCAAGTTCCTCGTTGCCGGTTGTTCGGAGCGGACGAATGTGCCAATTTCCCTTCCCGGATGCGGCGCCGGCGCCTCATCCCGTAGTTTTTTCGTTCAAAGGCAAAAAATTGCTTGATCTGCGGCGGCGTATGCATATGTTCCGCCTTGCCCAAATCGCACGTGCCTGTGGTCGTGTGTCGGTTGGCGGGGATCCGGACAAGAGGCCGGTTAACCGTCATTAAAAGCCGGCAGCCGGAGCGAACCGGCGAACCCCGCCAAACGGGGGACGCGACTTAAAGCAACGACGGACCGGGCTTTTTCGTCTCGGTCGACCCCTCCAAAGGTCGGCGTACCGAAGAGGCTTGTCTCTCTTGCCGGGCGTGCGGACAGGGTTTTCCCTTTCCAATCGATGGCCACTGACACTCTGATCGCGTGCGCGCTTGCGCTCGTTTTCGGGGTCGTACGTGTCCTACGGCGCTGCACCGGATCGCATTGTTCGTCGCCGACAGTTCGGCGAAGACGGCGCGGTCCAGGACGGACGTACTTTGCACGACGCCGCCTCCACAGCGGCGCCGCAGCGCTGACGTTCGCCCATCCCATGTTTGGACGTTTTGTACGGCGTAAGGCCGTGCCTTGGGGGATGCCGCGATGACCGATCGCATTATGGATTTTCTGCGCCGACGCCGTGAAGAAGGCCGCGACAATGGTCCGTGCCTTGTCGTCGACCTCGACGTCGTTCGCGACAATTACACCTCTTTCGCGAAGGCTCTGCCGGACACGCGCGTATTTTACGCCGTGAAGGCGAACCCGCAGCCTGAAGTGCTCGACCTGTTGGCGCGCCTTGG
>CAMCMI010000137.1 GCA_945875875.1 Rhizobium sp. Q54 | reverse complement strand
GCGGTCGGATTCGGCCAGCTGCGTTTCGGCCTGCGCGCGATTGTCGGAGGCGAGCTTGCGGCCTTCCTCGGCTTGGTCGATCTCGTTGATGAGAGCGCGACGACGCTCCAGAAACAGCTCGGGGGCTTCCGCCAGCTCCATCTGCTCTTCGCGGGCTTCCGCAATGCGCTCCTCAAAATCGGCGATCTGCTTGTTGGCCGATCCCCGGCGCCCGTCCCAGGATTGCCGCTCGGTGGCTATGGCCTGCCGGCGCTGGGCGCGAATCTGCCCCTCGCGCGCCAGCCCCTGCACGGCGGCGCGGGCCTCCGAAGTCTCGGCCCGGGCGTGGGCGGCGGAGGCTCTAGCTTTCTCCAGCTTTGTCTGCAAGGCCTGCGTGGCGGCCAGCGTCTGCAAGGCTTCCTCAGCCTCCGTGCGCGTGGCGGCGGCCTCGTCACGGCTTTGAGAGAGGCGGTTGGCGCCTTCCTCCAAAGCCGACATGCGGGCGGCGACCTGACCGCGCTTGCGCTCCACGGCGGCGGAGGCCTCGCGCGCTTCGGCCAGCGCCTTCTGGCGTTCGCGCACGTCGGCGCGGGCCTGCGCCTCGGTCTGTCCGGCCAGCTTTAATGCATCCTGCGCGGCGATATGGCGGGCCTTGAGGGCCTCGGCCTCGAGGCGTGCGAGCTCGGTCTGTTCAAGCAGCTCGCCAAGGCGGTTCTTTTCAACAAGGCGGCGCGCGGCGGGGGTGGGGGCTTCAGCGGCGGCGACAAAGCCGTCCCAGCGCCACAGATCGCCCTCTTTGGAGACGAGGCGCTGGCCGGGCTTCAGGAGCTTCTGGAACTGGGCGCCGTCGGCGCGCACCACGATGCCGATCTGGTTGAGGCGGCGGGCGAGTTGCGCAGGCGCCTGAACGAGACTCGAAAGCGCGACGACGCCGGGCGGCAAAGCGGGATCGTCGGCGGGCGGCGACAGGCCCCAATGGGCGGGCGCGGAGGAATTGGTGGAGGCGTCGAGATCGTCGCCAAGGGCGGCGCCAAGGGCTGCCTCATAGCCCTTCTCGACCTTGATTTCGTCGACGACCGGGGGCCAGAGATCGCTCTCTGCGGTGGCGAGCAGTTTGGAGAGGGTGCGGGTTTCCGTTTCAAGACGCTGCGCCTTGCGCTCAGCCTCGGTGAAGGGCTCGCGGGCGGCGGCCTCCAGCTCGCGGGCCTCCCCGTGCGCATCCTCGGCGGCCATGGCGGATTCCTCGGCCATGTCGAGACCGGCTTGCGCGGATTCCAGACGCTCGGCGGCGGCCTCAAAATCTTCCGCGCTGCCGCCCTGTTCGCGCAAGGCGTCAAGCTCGCGCACGACGTTGGCCAACTCGCCCTCAAAGCGGCGCAGGCGCTGGTCTTCGGCCGCCAACGCCTGCTCCAGCGCGCTGCGGCGGGCGTTCAGATCGGCGAGCGCGGCTTGCGCCTGCGCCAGCGCGGCCTCGCAATCGCTCAGGCGCCCCTCGGCGTCGGCGAGCTTTTCCTTGGCCTCCCAATCAGTCTCTTCGGAGGCTTCGGCGGCGGCCTGCAAATCCTCTTCTTCGGCGTCAAGCCGCGCGAGCACGCTGGCGGCGTCCTCGATCAGGGCGCGTTCGCGCGCAAGGTCGCGGTCGAGCTGCACAAGACGGCGTTCGATCTCCAGCCCGCGTTGTTTGGCGCGCTCCTCCTCGCCTTCAAGCTGTTCGCGCGCCAGCACGAGGCGCTGCAAGGCCGCACCCGCTTTGGCCTCGGCGTCGCGCAGGGGCGGCAATTGATAGGCGGCGATGGCTTGCAGCTTGGCGGCTTCCGCCTGTTGCAGCGTGCGGTCCTCGACCTCGCGCACGTCCGCCAGAAGCTTGGCTTCGGCCTCCGACAATTGCTGGCCGATGTCGCGATGCGAGAGATAGAGCAAAAGCGCTTCGTTGCTGCGGATGTCGGTCGCAAGGTTCTTGTAGCGACCGGCCTGACGGGCCTGCCGCTTCAAGCTCTCGCATTGCGAATCAAGCTGCTTGATGACGTCCTCAAGCCGGTTGAGATTGTCCTCGGCGCCCTTCAGGCGCAGCTCGGCCTCGTGGCGGCGCGAGTGCAGGCCGGCCACGCCAGCCGCCTCTTCCAGAATGCGGCGGCGCTGTTGCGGCTTGGCGGAAATGATCTCGCCGATCATGCCCTGACGCACCATGGCCGGGGAGCGGGCGCCGGTGGAGGCGTCGGCAAACAGCAATTGCACGTCGCGGGCGCGCACTTCCTTGCCGTTGATGCGGTAGACCGAGCCCTGCTCGCGCTCGATGCGGCGGGTCACGTCCAGAACGTCGGAATCGTTGAAGGCGGCGGGCGCGGTGCGGTCGGAATTGTCGAGCTGCAGGCCCACTTCCGCGATATTGCGCGAGGGGCGGTTGCCCGAGCCCGAAAAGATCACGTCGTCCATGCCCGAGGCGCGCATCGACTTGTAGGAATTCTCGCCCATGACCCAGCGCATGGCTTCGACAAGGTTCGATTTTCCGCAGCCGTTCGGGCCCACCACGCCGGTGAGGCCGGGCTCGATCTGGAAATCTGTCGCCTCGCAGAAGCTTTTGAAGCCGACGAGCCGCAAGCGGTTGAACTTCATGCCCAAATTCCTGACGCCACCAATGCGCCACGCCGACGCAGGCCATTGGCCGCTACGCCGACTACGCCTTTAACGGGGTTTTCGGGCGCTCGCACGCCACACCTCCAAGCCGTCATAAACGAGGGCTGGAAGCAAGTCCGGTCGGGCAGATTCCTGTGCGAAACAGGCCTATTTCAGGAACGGCAGGATCACCTTTTCCATTTCGGCCATGGAGAGCGCGCCGACCTGACGCTGGCCGTTGATGAAAAACGTGGGGGTGGAATTGACGGCGAACTTCTCGGTCGCGATGTCGCGCGCCTTGGTCATCTTGTCGTAAAGCGCTGAATCCTTGAGGCAGGCCTCGAATTTCTCCTGCGACAGGCCGGTCTGGCGCAGAAGCCCCGAGAGGCTGGCGACGGGCTTGTCGTTCATCCAGGCTTTTTGCTGGGCAAACAACAGATCGACGACGGGATAGCGCTTGTCCTCGCCCGAGCAGCGCGCCAGCATATAGGCGGCCAGATCGACGTTGTTGAGCGGGAACTCGCGCAGCACGAAGCGCACCTTGCCGGTATCGATGTACTTTGTTTTCAGCTCCTTGAACGTCGTATTGTGGAACGTGGCGCAATGCGAGCAGGTGGTGGAGGCGTATTCGACGATGGTGACCGGGGCGGCCTTGTCGCCCAGCCACAGGTCCGGCAGCGGGCCTTCCTGCAACAGCGCCTCGGGCGAAACGTTTGCGCCCTGGGCCAGAGCCGGCAGCGGCGACAAAGCGGCGAGGGCGATGGCGGAGCCGGCCAGCTCCAGAGCGCGGCGCCGGGTGGGGAGGAAATTCGTCGCCATCATCAATCCGATCTGCTGGGGCCCACAGGGGCGTCGTTGAAATCTATAGCCACAATGTGGCGAGTCGAGGCACGGGCGCAAGGCCTCTGTGGACCGCGCGCGTCCCCGCACGCAAGCTGGCTGAAAGCCCGCACACTTTCCGGGGCATCCCAAAGAATGCGGGCTGGAAGCCCGCGGTCCATAGAGGGCACCCCTTGGACCGCGCGCTTCCAGCGCGCAAGCGGGCCAAAGGCCCGCCCACTTTCGGCGCATTTCCAAGAATGCGGACCGGAGGCCCGCGATCTAAAGGCGCTAAAGCCGCTTCTTGTCCGAGAGCGCCGCTGCGCCAAGCCTTGTCAGCGCGGCGCGCAAAGCTTCGTCCTCAATCGGCGCGGCTGCGGCCTGCGCCTGCTCCGCAGCCTTCGGGTCGATGACCAGCAGCGCACGGCGCGGACGCGCCTGTCCGATAGGTCCCTGACGCAGGCCGATGCGGCCCACGCAGCGCCAGCCGAGCCGGGCGTTGACGCGCTCGATGATATTGGGCGCAAGATGCTGGAACTCCAGCGCAAACGCGCTTTCCACCCGTACCAGCAAAGTGGACGGCTCAATCGGCGCATCGGGCGGGCGTTGGGGCGCGCGGGGCATCCATTGCAGCCGCAACGGCTCGCTGGCCCCCGCCAGCCGGGCGCCGACGATGTCGGGCCAATGCAGGATGATGTCGCTCTCGCCAAAGCCCTGTTTTGCCGCAACCGGCCCCATGGCTTTGCCCACGAAATCGGCGAGCGGCTTGGCCCAGAATTTTTTGCGGGGCTGCGAAGCCCAGGGCTGCGAGGCCATGGAGGCTAGAATCCCTCCGGCCGGCCCGCAGCCGCCACCAGCAGCGACTTGCCTTCAAACAGGCGCTTGGCGATGCGGTTGACGTCGGCCATGGTCACGGCGGACACCATGCCGTTGCGGGCGTCCAGAAACTCCACCCGATAGCCGTCCGTCTGCATGGCCACGAGGTGCCCGGCGATCTTGGTCGAGGTGTCAAAGCGCAGCGCATAGGAGCCGATGAGATATTTCTTGGCCTTCTCCAGCTCGTCCTCGCCGGGGCCCTCGGTCAGCAATTTGTCGATCTCTTCCTGAATTACGGTCAGCGATTCGGCGGCGCGTTCGTTCTTGGTTGAGGTGCCGCCGACGAATTGCGCGCTATGGTCGCGGTTCATCAATTGCGAATAGACCGAATAGGCCAGCCCCCGCTTTTCGCGCACTTCCTTGAAGAGGCGCGCCGAGAACGAGCCGCCGCCCAGAATGTGGTTCAGCACCACGGCGGCCATGTAATCGGGATCGTGGCGGGAAACGCCCGGCAGGCCAAAGCGGATCGTGGTTTGGGGCACATCCACGTCGATGATTGTGGGCTTTGCGCCAAAATTCACCACAATTTCGGGGGCGTCCACAAGGGCCGATTTTGCGGGCAGGGCGCCGAACGTCTGGTCGATGAGGGCGGCCAGACGCGCGGCGTCAATGGCGCCGACAGCGGCGATCTTCAGATTGTCGCGGGCGAGCGCGGCGCGATGGAAGTTCACCAGATCGTCGCGCGTGACAGCGGGAATCGTGTCGAGATCGCCCTTGGTGGGGCGCCCGTAGGGATGGTCGCCGAAAGCTGCGATGCGGAAGGCTTTTGCGGCCAGCGAATTGGGGTCTTGCGCGTCGTGCTTGTGGCCGGCCACGATCTGAGAGCGCACGCGCTCAATCGCTTCGGCTTCAAGGCGCGGCTCACAAATAGCCAATCGGGCCAGTTCAAACGCCGCATCCATATGGCGCGAGAGCGTCTTCATCTGGCCGGAAAAATTATCGTGGCTCTCCTGAAAAGAGATTTCCACCGCCTTGTCGTCAAGCGCGCGATGGAAGGCGTCGGAATCATAAGGCCCGGCGCCCTCGTCGAGCAGGCCTGACAACATATGCGCGACGCCAGCGCGGCCCTTGGGATCCTGGCTTGCGCCGCCCTTGAACGCAAAATCGAACGCCAGCATTGGCACCGCGTAATCTTCCACCAGCCAGGCCTCAAGGCCAAGCGGCGTGACGATTTTCTGCACCCGCGAAGCGTAAGCGGAGGCCTGTGGGGCTTGGGCGTTCGTATCTTTCAGAGCGGTCATGAAGCGTTCCGGATTGCGCGTGCAATTAATGCAGGCAAGTGCAGGCAGACAAACAAAAGCAAGGCGGCGTCAAGCCGCCGCGCTCTCGTCTTCGGGCATCAGATAGGCGGTGACGCAGCGCTTGCGCGTCAGCCATTTGGCGATCACGGCGCGCACGTCTTCAGCCGTTACCGCGTCAATGCGATCAGGCCAGGTTTGCACGGCCTCCACCGTCTCGCCGGTGGTGAGCGCGGCGCCGTACCAGCGCGCCAGCATCGACTGATTGTCCTGCGCATAGACAGCATCGGCGATCAGGCGCGTCTTGGCGCGGGCGAGATCTTCCTGCGCCACAGGCTCGCGCGCCATTTGGCCGATGATGGCCTCCACCGCCGCGTCGAGCTGTTCCAGTGTGGTTTCAGGTGTCGGGACCGTCCAGACGTAGAAGCCTGAATCATCCAGCGCCGTGCCATAAAAATAGGAGCCCGCCGATACCGCGACGCGATCTTCCATCACAAGCTTGCGATAGAGCAGGCTGGTGGGACCGCCGCCAATGAGGTGGGCTGCGATCTCCATCGCCTCAGCCTCGCCCGCCTCAGCCGTCCGGTAGGAGGGGACGAGATAAATCCGCTGGTGCGTGGGCTGTTCGACCTTTGCATCGCTCAACGTCACGATGCGATGGGCGCGGGGAGCGGGCTCGCGCGGGCGCGAACGCTGCGGCGCCTTGCCGCGTGCTGGCAGCTTGCCATAGGTCGCCTGCGCAAGGCTCACGACCTCCTCAGCCGTCACGTCGCCAGCCACGATCAGGATCGCGTTCTCGGGCGTGTAGAAACGCTCGTAATAGGCGAGCGCGTCCTCGCGGTTGAGCGATTCAATCTCGTGCTGCCAGCCGATGATCGGCTTGCCGTAGGGGTGGTGCGTGTAGAGCGCCGAGTGCATCGCCTCGCTCAATTGCGCGCCCGGATCGCCGTCGGTGCGCATACGGCGCTCCTCCAGAACCACGTCGCGCTCGGGCGCCACGATCTCGTCGGTGAGGACGAGATTGGTCATGCGGTCGGACTCAAAATCCATCAGCACGCGCAAATGCTCTTTGGGTACGCGCTGGAAATAGGCGGTGTAATCGTTCGAGGTGAAGGCGTTCTCCTGTCCGCCAAGTTCGGCCACGACTTCGGAGAATTCGCCGATGGCGTGGTTCTTTGTGCCCTTGAACATCAGGTGCTCAAGAAAATGCGCGATGCCCGATTTGCCCAATGGATCGTCAGCTGAGCCGTTGCGATACCAGACCATGTGTGTGACCACGGGGGCGCGATGATCGGGGATGACGACAATTTCCATGCCGTTCTCAAGCCGGAAATTACCGATTTTGGGCCCGGCAGACGGGGTCGCAGCACCGCTCATGGCGGATGGAGTCAGCGAGGCGACGGCGGGAGAAGAAAAAACCGGGCTATGCATCAGGGGCGAACCTCCGAACCTGGACGCACCCTGTGGCGCGCCTCGCCCCTATATAGACACGAAGTGCGTCCACGTCAGGCGCCGCTTTTGCGCCTGACGCTATTAAAATCAAAAACGCTAATCGATATTCTCGCCGCGCTGGGCGGCCTCGCGACGGCGGGCCTCTTCGCGCTGCTGGGCGCGCGGGTCCATCGGATCGACTTCGCGGCGGGCTTCAAAGGTATATTTGACGGCGGTGGTCGGCTTGCGCAGTCCGGTTGGCGGATCGGTCAAATTGCGACGCGTGGGCTCCTGTCCGGGGACAAGATCCTTCGACGTGTCGGCGCTCGCACGCACGCTCTTCAGCTTGCCCCAGAAGTCGCCTGGGTTGCAGAGGCGTTCGAGGCCGCCCTCCTCGCACTGTTCGGCACCGGGATTGCGCGGTGCGCCGCCAGCGATGCGGCCCTTACGCAATTCTTCGACCGACAACGGCTTGTCGCTGTCGTCGCGTGGACGGCGGGAGCGCTCCTCCGCCTGCCTCTGGCGGCTGGTCTTGTCAAAATCCTGCGGCCACGCCTGATTACGGTCGCCCACGTTTGCGGCGGGCGGTGGCAATTGCGACAGATTCGGCGGTAAAACCAGAG
>CAMCMI010000136.1 GCA_945875875.1 Rhizobium sp. Q54 | reverse complement strand
GGAAGGCGCCCGCGTCGTGTGCGAGGCGCACAAACGCTCCAAGGGCAGGCAGGTGTTCAAGTTGTTGTCGCTTGACGAGTCGACTGCGACCCATCCAGCAATGCTTCGGGCGCCGCGCACCCATACGCAGGTCGTGCCGTCCGGCGGGTTCGAAATCGCTATCGTAAAGTGGTTCAACCGTGTTCGCGGCTTTGGCTTTGTCACGCGCGGAGAGGGCACGGAAGACGTGTTCATCCACATGGAGACGCTGCGTCGTTACGGCATTGTTGATTTGAAGCCCGGCGATGCTTTGCTCGTGCGTTTTGGACCGGGCTCCAAGGGGCTTATGGCCGCCGAGGTTCGGCCGCTCGAAGCCAATCTGCCCAGCTCGCACTAGAGCTATTCAAGCACGATCAGGACCACATCTTCCTGCATGCCGTGCCCGTCAACGAGCGCCCCTTTGGACCGCGCGCGACCTCGCGCGCTTCTTTGAGAGCTGAAAGAAAGAGCGCCCGGGGCCGGGCGCGGTCCAGATTGGCGCTTCTTCCTGCAAGCTCTCAAAACGCAGGCGGTCCAAGATCATTACATCGGCCCTGCGCCGTGCTATTGAAGCCCGATTGCGTATTCAGGCGGGGAGCTTGGCATGATGGCGCGGCCCAACCATAAAGCCTTTGGCAAACTTGGCGCATTGTGGCGCGTCCTGTCGGTTTGCGCGGCGTTAGCCTTTGGCGCGTTGCTTGCGCCGGCGTCCGGCTTCGCTCAGGGCGCTCCTGCGGGTGAGCTGGAGAGCCTGACGCTCGTCACCAGTACAGGCGAGCATGTCTTCAAGGTCGAAGTCATGCGCACGGACGAGCAGCGTGCGCGCGGGTTGATGTTTCGCCGTCACATGCCCGCAGATCGCGGGATGTTGTTCGACTTCAAAACCGAGCAGCGCGTGATGATGTGGATGCGCAACACCTATATCCCGCTCGACATGGTGTTCATCACGAAGACAGGAATTGTCATCAACGTGGCGGAAGACACCGAGCCGCTGTCCGAGCGCACGATCTCGTCGGCCGCGCCCGCTTTTTCCGTGCTTGAGGTGAACGCTGGCGTTGCCCGCAGGATTGGGCTTAAGGCGGGCGATCAGGTCAAGCATGCGTTGTTTTCTCGCTGAAGCCGCTGGCGGCTTGGCGTGCGCCTGTGATATGAACCGCTCGTAGCGGTGAATCGTGTTCATTCGATTTGTCGCCGTCGGGGTATAGCGCAGTCCGGTAGCGCAGTAGTTTTGGGAACTACAGGTCGCAGGTTCGAATCCTGCTGCCCCGACCATTAAGCCTTTGAATCTAAAATATATTGTTAGGACGCGCTCTGGCCAGCTCCTCGCGCAGGCTTGCGAGTTCGCCCCGCAACGCGCGAATATCCTGCGCGCCGACTATTTCGCTATCTTCCGCGTGGGCTTCCTGCCCGATGAAGAAGGTCGCGAAGCTCGCGGTTATGTAGCTGAACACGGCGTAGCCATAGAGCGTCAGCAAAAACGCGAGCAGTCGGCCTTCCGCCGTTTCCGGCCAGAAGCCCGATCCCATAGTGGTGACGATCATGGCCGTCCACCAAAGCGCATCGCCGTAATTAGCGAAGCCGCCGACGATCTCTGATCGAGGCTCAAACGCAAGCATGCCGCCGGCGCCGAGCGTGACGATGAGAACCGTCGCTCCCAGTACATAACCGAGCCCCCTGCGGCCAAAGCTCATGCGCAAGGCGTTGAGGCTGCGATTGGCCGTGCCGACAATGCGCACGAGCCGCAACCCGCGCGTCAGACGCAGAAAATGCAGCACCCGGAAGAAGCGGAAGGCCGGGGCGACCAGCGCGATGATCGTCACTGGATTGCGTTTAAGGAAACGCAGTTTGTCGGGCGCGAGAATCAATCGCAGCAGGAACTCGCCGATGAAGATGATCCAGATCACAGTGCCAAGTAGCGTGAAAATCCCCGCCGTCGACCAGACCAGCTCAACCAGCACGAGCAGCAGCCAGACAAAGCTGAGGACGAGCATCGGCGTCTCCAGCCATTCTTCGAGCTGGCCCAGAACGCGCCAACGCTCCTGTTCGTCGCCTTGTGGTTCGCCCGTGGGTTCGTCAGACATGGCGTTCGCTCCTTAGAATTTGGGGTCGCCAACAGGCTTCACAAATCGCGCGGTTGGGTAGGTCACTTTGCGTTCAGACCGGCTCCGGCGTATATAGTCGCGCATGCGGACGAACAGCAGGAAAGCAGGTCAGAAATGACGGCGAAGATCTTCAAACCGGCCAGACCGGCCACGCAATCGGGGCTGGCAAAGTCCGATCGCTGGGTGCTGGAGTTTGAGGCTGATTCGGCGCGCGAGATCGAGCCGCTAATGGGCTGGACCAGCTCCTCCGGCACGCGCGGCCAGGTGCGCCTTTCTTTTGCCGATAAGGAAGAGGCAGTGGCCTACGCCAAACGGGCAGGGCTGGCTTTCCGCGTGATCGAGCCAAGGCCCGTGACGCGCAGGGTGATGGCGTATTCGGATAATTTCAAAACCAGCCGCGTCGGCCAGTGGACGCACTAAGAAATACCAATCGGCCCCATAGCTCAGCTGGATAGAGCAGCCGCCTTCTAAGCGGCAGGTCGCAGGTTCGAGCCCTGCTGGGGTCGCCAAAGCTTGGTTTTGTGGTTATATTATAAGTTACTGTATTTAAACGATATTTTAAAAGGGTGCGGGGGAGAAAATTGAAGGTGTGGGGATAGATCGTTCAGTGTTCGATCTTCACTAGTTTGCGCATTGCCCTTATTGAAATCTTGCGATGGTTCGCCGCTGGCGTGAAGAGCGCCGCCATTTGGCCGCACTCCCAGCTGAGGATCGCTTCCAGCTCCCGCACAGTAACGTCATTCTCCGCCGCCCGTGTCGCCCCGGCCAGGCTCAGCTCATGTGCGCTTTCGTTTACGGCTGCGGCGTTGCAGGCGTCGCGGAACATGTTGCCAAAGGATTTCTTGGTCAGCGGCTTGCGGGCCGCGCCGCAGATGAAGGTGATGCCGCTGAGCTAGATATCTTGACGATCGTGATTGCTTTTCAAACTGCATAATTTGGTGGGAGGTCACATCCACGCCGAAAGAGGATATTCGGGCGCACAGGCTGCAGCGGAACTTAACCCCGCTTCAAAACATAATGTAAAACGACAAAGTCGCCTGAGGTAGATTTAGCATGAATGAAAATCTAGCTGCCTCTGGTGAGCTGGCGCTCAAGCAGCAGATAGAATTTGCGCAATTCGGAGAGCTGGCGCTCAAGTCTGAGAATCTGGATGAAATATTGACTGAGGCCTGTCGTCTCGCAGGCGAGGTCTTGGGGACCGATCTGGCGAAGGTTGTCGAACTGCAAGCGGACGGAAAGACGATGATCGTGTGCGCCGGGGTCGGCTGGGCGCCTAACGTCGTTGGCGTGGCTACGATCTCAGCCACTGAAAAAACGTCCGAAGGACATTGCTTGCGCACCGGCGAACCTATGATCTCCCCGGATATAGCCAAAGAATCACGCTTCACATATCCCCAGTTCTTAATCGACAATGGCGTGCGGGCTGTCGCTAACGTGATCATTATTGGAAGCTCTAAAAGACCGGCATTTGGCGTGCTCCAGATCGATAGTCGTGAGCCGCGCGAATTTACACAGTCGGACACTCTATTTCTAAGCAGCTACGCTAATCTAATCGCAGCAGCTGTGGACCGTATTCGAGTCTTGCAGGAAGTGCGCGAGAGCGAAGCCCGTTTAAGGATTGAGCTGCAGGAAGCGGTCGCAAATCGCACGAGCGAGTTAATGAAAGCAAATCAACTGCTTCAGGAGGAAGCTGCGGAACGTGGCAGGGTGGAAGAAGCTCTCCGTCAATCCATGAAGATGGAAGCCGTTGGCCAGTTGACCGGTGGGCTCGCGCATGACTTCAACAATCTGCTTGCCGTGATCTCAGGAAGTCTCCAACTCATCGGTAAACGCGTCGATCAGGGTCGCGCCTCTGAAATCGGTCGCTATATGGAAGCGGCAACGACTTCTGTGGACCGTGCTGCGGCAATCACACACCGTCTACTCGCCTTCTCTAGGCAGCAGACGCTTGATCCAAAGCCCACACACGTAAACCGTCTGATCGAAGGGATGTTGAATATCCTCAGGGGCACGGTGGGACCCGGGATAAAAATTGACACAATAATGGCGCCAGAGCTCTGGCTAACCCTCTGCGATCCCCATCAGCTTGAGAATGCGTTTCTTAACCTTATCATTAATGCACGCGACGCCATGCCCCGAGGGGGGCATATTCAAATTGAGACATCTAATCTCTTACTTGGAGACTGGCGCGGCCCGAAGGCCGACGACTTTTCTGGTCGTGTGCCGAACGGCGAATATATCGCGCTTTTTGTGACAGACGCTGGCGGCGGGATGTCTCCGGCCGTTATAGAGCGGGCTTTCGATCCCTTCTTTACAACCAAGCCAACTGGACAAGGCACGGGCCTCGGCTTGTCGATGATTTATGGATTTATGCAGCAATCCGGTGGCCATGTGATGCTTCGAAGCTCTGTGGGGAAAGGTACGACAGTTGCGATTTATCTGCCCCGCTATCTGGGAGCGGTTGCGGATATTACGAAAGACGTACTCGAGGTTCATTTCCCTCAATTGCAAGCTGGCGCAACGGTTCTGTTGGTTGAGGATGAACTATATGTGCGTCTTATGATGGCCGACATCCTCACAGAGGATGGCTTCACGGTGCTTGAAGCAGACAATGGTCATGCTGCGATGGAGTATATTATGTCTCCCAATCGCATCGATCTGCTTTTGACTGATATCGGCCTCCCAGGCGGCATGACAGGCAGGCAGTTGGCGGATGCTGCGCGCCAATTCAGGGCTGATCTCAAAGTGCTTTTTGTAACCGGCTATGATGGACAGGCAGAATTTGGAAGCGCTCAGATGGAAGATGGGATGGCGATCCTGACGAAGCCCTTCAACGTTGCTTCGCTCTCGACGAAGGTGCATGAATTACTCCATGTCACGAGCTGACCCGCCACTGCGTCTTTCCGCCACTTGGATTTAAAATCCGCTCCGGCTACCGACGGCTGTTCATCCCGCTCAGGCGAGACGGCGAGCCCTGCTGGGGTCGCCATTTATTTCCCGTGTTAACGCGTCAGCGCCAATTGCGCGGCTTCCCATTCCTTGTAGGTCGTGTCGCTGCCATCAAGGCGCCATTCGACAGTGCCGTTTGATGATCGTCCGTTCACGACCGCTGCGGCGGCGCTCGTGCTCCTGAAAGCGTAGTTCTGGGTGAAGCGGCAATGATCGCCGCTCGCTTTCAGAACTCCCGATTTACGCAGCTCTTCATGCAGCGTGGCGTATCCGGTTTCGTTTCCGCCTTGCCCCTCCCATTGCAGGCGGGCTTGCGATCCGGCCTCCACAATGAACTCGCCGTCTTGCAAAATAGCGCTGGCGGAGAGGCTTTGCTTGCGATTAGTGAGCGTGAAGCGCAGCGTTGACGTCTCTGGCTCCGTTGCGCTCTGCATGATCGTGGGTCGCGTTTTCCTGTCGAACATATAGACGCCCAGCGCGGGCAAAACCATAAACAGATAGCCCAGAAACGCTTCCATATTGGCTTGCGCGGCCTCGCTTAATCCGGGGCGGGGAGGGGTGTTGCCGTTATCGAGGGCGACGCGCTTCAGCGTGCGCGCTTCCTCAACCAGCCGCGCCTCCAGATATTTGACGTGCGCCTTGTTCAGATTGTTGGCGGCGGACGTGACGAGAACCGCGCTGGACCACCAGTCTTTGCGAATGTCGTGGCTGCGAATGCGGTCGCTGATGTCCTAGCCCTAGCCAATATAGGCTGTTGGCTGGCCATCATTGTCGCCAAGCAACACATAGACACCGGTATAGCCGGCCTCCTTGCGTGCCAGCGCCGCGCCGATGCGGGTGCGCGGCGTCATGAGGACGTGGCCGGTCCAGTTGAACACTTCCGCGGTCAGCATTCCATCGGGGCGCCCCTCAATGAAATACAGCTCCAGCGAGCGGCCTTCTGCATTTGCGTTCATGTGAACCTGCTTTTCGATTCGCCAAACAACCTTTAGCTCAGCTTTAAACAGGCCAGTGCACATACCGCAACGCTTGCGCGGAGTATAAACTTGAACCCGACTCAGAAAAGCCCGATTTCCATCTGACAAGAGCGTAGCGGGAGGCGTTCGGTTTGTTGCGATTCTTATATTTTGCATTCGTTTGTTTGTGCGCGCCCGGCTTCGTTTATGCGCAGCAGGCTGCGTCGCCGGAATTGCTGGCCCTCGTCGACCATCATGCGCGCCATCATGGCGTTCCGCCTGCGTTGGCGCATCAGATTGTGATGAAGGAAAGCCGCTATAATCCAGCTGCGCGCAACCGCAGTTTTTTGGGGCTGATGCAATTGCGCTTTGAGACCGCGCACGGCGTTGGCTATCGCGGTCCTGCCAGCGGGCTGCTCGATCCTGACGTCAATCTGCGTTACGGCATGGCTTATCTTGGCAACGCCTATCGCGTAGCGGGCGGCGATGCGCGCCGCGCCAGGGCGCTTTACTCAAAGGGCTTCTATTACGAGGCCAAGCGCAAAGGCATGCTGGGCCAGATGCGCAACGGCGACAGCGCGGCGCTTGCGCCCACGCCCTGATGAACAACGTGCGCCGCCTGTGCGTTCTGGACTTGTAGGCCACGAGTATGCGGTTCCGGAGAGCGGGCGGTATGACGAAGGAAATTACGATCGTTTTTCCCCACACGCTGGGCCAGGAAGAGGCGAGATTGCGGGTCGTGGACGCTCTGGAGCGCGTGCGCACAAACTTTGCGCAAAGCGTCGTGACAAGCGGCGTTACGTGGACAGATCATCACGCAGACGTGGTCGTCGGCGCGCTGGGACAGGATGTTCAGGCGCAGATTGACGTCGAGCCTGACAAGGTCCGGGTCAGCGTCACGCTACCATGGCTATTTGAGCGATTGTCGGGACGGATCATCGACAAAATAACGCAGGTTGGGCGCGGCATGCTTCAGATCGGCTCGGGCGGACGGGGGTAGATAACGCGCGTTGCATCAGCAACGTTTGCCGACTTACTCAATATCCCAAACACGTCATGGCCGTCCCCGGACTTGATCCGGGATCAGTCCCGACCACCCATGCTGTCGTGTGAATCGCCGCCGACAGAGCAAAGCCATGGCTTGATTCGTTTGCGTGGATGGACGGGACAAGCCCGTCCATGACGGCATTGGGGCTGCGCTTTAACTTTGGTGCATGCGCCTTGCAGCAACAGCTCCGTCAGGCCTAGCCCTGGTCTTTGCTGCGGCGGGCGCCGATGCGGCCGGCTGCGCGGGCGAGTTCGCGGTCGCGGCTGAAGGCGCGATCTTCCGGACCAACGCTCATGCCGCCCTTTTTGCCGGCGGTGGCTGCAAGTTCGCGATCCTTCGAGAAGCTGCGATTCTCCGCCTTCACCGAACGACCGCCCTTGGAGGCGATTTCTTTTCGGCGCTCAGGGTCCATCGCTGCAAATCCGCGCCGTTGTTTTACTACCTGGCCTTCGCTGGAATTGTCCATAATTCTACCTCTGCATACGCTTGATCGACTGTTTTCAGTCCGACTCAATGGTCGAGCTTT
>CAMCMI010000135.1 GCA_945875875.1 Rhizobium sp. Q54 | reverse complement strand
GGCCGCGCGCGTGCGGTCGCTTTCTCGTCCTGCACGTCGAGCAGCACAAGCGGCGTCTGCGCCTTCAGGCTCTCAGCAAGGTCTTGAACAGTGATGAGGGTTCTGGCGCGGACGTCGCTCAATGTGCTTCTCCTTACGCAGTCATCGTGGCGCGGTAGAGGATGCGGCGCGCGCCGCTGTAGTCCTTGATGCCCTTGTGCTGCACCACGCGATTGTCCCAGATCGCCAGAGCGCCCTGCGACCATGCGTAGCGCACCGTGGCTTCCGGAGACTTGATCATGTCGAACAGAATGCCGAGCAGGTTCTGGCTGGTGATGCGGCTGACGCCCTTGATGTAGGCGACATAGGATTCATTGACGGCGATCCACTTGCGGCCCGTCACCGGATGCACGCGCACCAGCGGCATTTCAAAGGGAGGCATCCGCATACGCGCGGCGGAAGCTTCCTCTGCGTCGAGATAACGGTCAGTGATGTGGCCGGTCGCGTCAGCCGACTGGATCACGGTGAGCGTGTCGAGATAGGCGGCGAACAGCGGATCGAGGTTTTCATAAACCCAGGCGGCGCTGCTGAACATCGTGTTGCCGCCGGTCTCGGGGATCTGGTGGGCGTAAAGCGCGGTGAAGGCCGGAGCGTCTGGGCGGAAGCCGCCGTCGGCGTGCCAGATGTGATTGCGCAAATGCTTGTCGCGCACGGAATCGATGGTGGTGGCGTCGGGGTTTTCCGGCGCGCGCGGCGTGTGCGGACCAGCGTAATGGAAGAACTCGCCAAGGAAGCCGGCAAACACCGTGAAGTTTTCAGGCGTCACCGTGCCGGGCTCGAACACGACAAGACCGCGGTTGTGCAAAAGATCGCGCAGCGCAGTGCGAAACTCATCGCTCAGCGGCTTGCCGTCGAAGCGATAGCCCGCAACCGTGGAGCCGACTGCGGGCTGCAATTGCGTGACCTTGCAACCGGCTGGCATCTGCGAGCCATCGGAAACGAGGCGAAGGGAGGATGTATTCGACATTTTAAGAACCTTTCTTTGTGGTTTTTAGAAAGCGGGACATGAACTCGCAGGCTAGGGCGCGCCCGCCTGCCTGCGGGCGGCTTGCGCACGCTCCACAATGCTTTTGGGCGTGAGGTAGAGCTTGTTCAGGCGGTCGGCGAGTTCTGCGCCGGGCGCCGGGCTGATTTCGAGCTTCTGCTTTTCAGCTTCGGCGAGAAAGGCCGGGTCCGCCATGGTCGCCATGAAAGCATCGCGCAGAGCCGCCTCGCGATCAGATGGTATTTGCGGCGGCGCGAACACCGGGCGGCCCAGGACAAGCGTGCCGACAAGGAAGTCGAGCGCGTCGGTCGCCTCTTTCGACTTTGCGTAATCATAGATCGAGGGAGCGGAAAAATCCGGGTGCTTGCCGCGTCCCAGATGGGCGATAATCTGCCAATTGCCGGCCTTGTAATCCGCCCATTCGGAGGTTTGCAGGGCGCCCCAGCTCCAGCCGATCAGACCGTGAGTCTCTCCGCGCCGGACGGACAGGCGTTCCTCCGCTTTACCCTTGTAGCCGGAGATGATCCTGAACTTCGTGCCGATCACCTGATTGAGCACGGCGGGCCATGTGTAATCGTCGGACGCCGGGCCGTCGGCGGCGACTGGAAACTCGCGCGTTTGCGCATCCTTGATGCTGTCGAGCCCGCGATCTTTCCATGTCACTGCAATAAAGGCCTCTTCGTTGAGGCTCGCGATCCATGAAAATTTGGTGGGGTCGAAGGTCGCTTCTTTCGTTCCGTAGAGCGGTTCAACCAGAACAGAGTGCTGCGTCATGCCGATGGTGAGTCCGTCGCGCGGGGCGACGTTATACATCCAGTTGGTGGCGCGCATGCCGGCGGCGCCCGTCATGTTTTGCACGACAATCGTCGGGCTGCCGGGAATATGCCGATCAAGATGACGGGCCAGCGTGCGCGCATATTGATCGTAGCCGCCGCCAGCAGCGAGCGCGACGACGAAGTTAAGCGTCTTGCCCTTGTAGAACGCTTCAGCCGATCCGGACGCGCCAGAGCCTTGCGCCGCAGCGCTATTGGCTGTCGTGATAGCTGCCATAACGCTCAAATACAGCAGACGGCGCGAGCGATTTCGATTCCTCATTCCAGTGCGTTCCTCAACCTTTGGACTAGCGCTCCAGTCCTCAATTGACGATGCGCTCTCTTTAGTCGCGCTTCTCGTCAACGATTGAAACGATGCCATAGTTCGCGCTAATTACAAGTCCCTATCTCGTGCACGCCCTTATCGCGCTGCGCCCAATCGCCCAGGCGGCGCTTGACTTGCGAGCGTTCAAACCTACCCTCATATGGCAAGGGGCGGTTTCTCTTTTCGGGAGGACGCCCCATGGCCCGACGCATTGAGCGCTCGCTGCAAGAATTGTATCAGGACGATCACGAACGCGCTGACGCCGTAATTTTTGGACGGGTTCCCGATTCCAGCCGTCGCGGCTTTCTCGGCGGCGCCGGTTTGGCCACGATGGGCGCGGCCATCGGCGCTGCGATCCCCTTCTCCCGCAACATGCCTTTGGGTCTTGCGCCCGCCGCGTTGGCGCAAGGCGGCGCCGCGAAGGATGCGCCCAAAGACGCCAAGCGCCAGCCGTTCAACTTTCCCGGCAAAGACCCTGGCCTGAGCATTCTGGGCGAAAAGCCGCTGGTGGCCGAAACGCCCGAGCATTTGCTCAACGACGAAACAACGCCGCTGGCGAAATTTTTCATTCGCAACAACGGGCAGATTCCAGAAGCGGTCAAGGATGCCGATTCATGGAAATTCGCGATTGACGGCGAGATTAACAACAAGCTCGCGTTGACGCTGGGAGAGTTGAAGAAACGCTTCCAGCCGGTCACGTTTCGCATGGTGCTGGAATGCGGCGGCAATGGCCGCGCCTCGTTTGAACCGACCGCGCGCGGCAATCAATGGACCAATGGCGGCGTGGGCTGCGCGGAATGGACCGGCGTTCGGCTCGCCGACGTTTTGCGCGCAGCAGGCTTGAACGAGCGGGCAAAATACACGGGGCATTACGGCGCCGATCCGCATTTGTCTGGCGATGCAAGCCGCGAGGCGTTGTCGCGCGGCATGCCGGTTCAAAAAGCCATGGAAGAGCACACGATGCTGGTGTGGGCGATGAACGGCGAGCCGCTGCCAAATATCCACGGCGGGCCGTTGCGGATCATAGCGCCGGGCTGGCCGGGATCATTGTCGCACAAATGGCTCTCGCGCATATGGATTCGTGATCGCGAGCATGATGGGCAGGGCATGACGGGCACATCCTATCGCGTCGCAATTCGCCCGATGGTTCCCGGCGGCAAGGCTGACGATTCAAACTTTCGTATTTTGGAATCCATGCCGGTGCGCGGCATCATCACCAACCCGGAAAACGGCGCGCGCCTGCCTGCTGGCTCGCGCGCGCTGGCGTTGCGCGGGGCCGCATGGGCGGGCGATCCCGGAATCTCGCGCGTCGACGTCTCCGTTGATTACGGTGCAACATGGGTTCAGGCGAGCCTTGAGCGTCCGCGCAATCGCTATGACTGGACGCGCTGGAGCGCTGCCGCATCCTTGCCGCTTGACGGCTATTATGAGGCATGGGTGCGCGCCACTGACAGCGAGGGCCGCATGCAGCCCCACGTTGCGGGCAATTGGAATCCGCAAGGCTATGGCGCCAATCCGATGCACCGCATCGCCGTTCTGGTGGGTTGATATGCGGACAGGCGCCAGGCGCACGTTTGCGTTAGCTGCGTTGATTCTGTTTGCGCCAGTTGCACAGGGACAATTTGCACCGGCGCAAACAGCCTTTGAAGCCAGGCAGGAGGACGTCGAATCCTTGCCCGAAGGGCCGGGGCGCGAGGAGACGTTTTACGGCTGCACCGCGTGCCACAACTTTTCGCTGGTGTCAGCGCAAGGCATGACGCGGCGCCAATGGGAGGACACGATTCACTTGATGGTCGAGCGTCACAACATGCCCGAGCTTGCGGAGGCGGAGCAAAAAGTGATGCTCGATTATCTGGAAAAGCACTATCCGCCGCGCACGGGCCGCGGCGGATGGCGTAATCCGTTTGCGCAATAGGCGCTTTATTGCGGCTCCATCTTCAGGCTGGTGATGAGCTTGCTCCACACCGCGTCTTCCTCGGCGATGAATTTTGCCAGCTCCGCCGGCGTGCCGCCCACGGGCGTCAGGCCCAGCTCGACAAAGCGCTTGTTGATTGCAGGCGAGGCGATGACGGCGGCCACGTCGGCGCTGATCTTTTGAGCAAGCTCCGCAGGCGTGCCGGGGGGCGCGGCGATGGCGAACCAGGTGAGCGAGCGAAAGCCCGGAATGGTTTCCGCCATCGTCGGGACATCCGGTAATAACGGCGAGCGATTCACGTCGGTGACGGCCAGAATGCGTGAACTGCCAGATTGGGTGAGCGAAAGCGCATTGCTGACGGCGTCAAAGAACGAATCGATATGTCCCGCCGCGATGTCGTTCATCGCAAGCGCCGAGCCGCGATAGGGAACGTGGTTCATGCTGATGTTGGTCATCGATTCAAGGCGCTTGGCTATCAGAAACGGCGTGGTGCCGATTCCTTGCGAGGCGTAGCTCACCTTGCCCGCGTTGGCGCGCGCATACGCCAGAAACTCCGGTACGTTCTTGGCGGGGAAATCCTTGCGCACGATGAGCGCATTGGGCACCGTGCTCATCAACGACACCGGCATGAATTTAGAGGCGTCGTAATTGATGGATTTGTAGAGCAGGCGGTTGACCGTGTATGGCCCGGGGGGCGCCGCAAACAGCGTCGCTCCATCGGGCGCCGAGCGAAAAAACCGCTCTGCGCCGGTGTTGCCGCCGCTGCCCGCGACGTTCTCCACGATTACTTGCTTGCCCCAGCGCTGCGTCAGGCCTTCCGCGATGAAGCGCGCCTGCGTGTCGAGGACGGAGCCCGCTGCAAACGGCACGATGATGCGCGTGTTGTTAGCTTGCGCATGCGCGGACAATGTTGCGCCCGCCAGAATCCCGCAGGTGAACGCGAGCGTCAGCGATGTCTTGAGCGACTTCATATTTTCCTCCCCTTTCGCCGTCGGGCGCCTTTTTGGCGGCACACTGATGGCGGCAGCTTAACGGATTTTGAGAGCGCCGCCAGAGGGCGCTCCCCATTGCTGCGCGAGCGCGTTGAACGTTACCCGGAGCTGTGCGCGAGGCCTATGGAGAGGAATATGAAATGAGCGAATCAACGCGCTCATGGCGTTTTTGATCCACCGTGAACTCGGCAGCTCATAAAGCTGCATCTCTACTATAGTTCTGTGTTTCTTGATCTTATCTATCTAAAACTCAATAAAATCAGAAGATAGAATAGCAAAGCTAAAGATCAAACGCTCCAGCTTGTGTGTCTTTCTGCCCACAACAGAACCCTAAATTAAGCCTGATCTGGAGTAAGAATGGCTTATGCTTGCCCTTGCTTACATTTGTAATCAATAGTTATGAAATCGAGCGCAAACCAAACGGACGCTTCAGCCATCCTGCACTCCGGAGCCTTTTATGTTCGCTGTTCCAAAGCTGACCTCACTGGTCGCCCTCGTCATGGCGGGGCTTGCCTCGTTTCTGGCGTCCGCATGGCTTGAGAGGGTGGCGCCTTCCGCCAGCGTGGTCTTGAACATGCGTTCGCTGCCCTCTCAAACGGTTGATGTGGAGGGGGCGCAACAGCCCGGTCAATTCCGGCAAGCGAGTTTGCACCGCAGCTTTTACATCCCCACGAGAGAAGAGCAGTAAGTTTTTGCACTGATCGCATCAGATATGGCGGGGGCCTATGACATGCATAAAGCACATTCGCGAGGCGGCCTTTCCAGAAGTGAGAAGGGCGCAGCGCTGCGATGAAAACCCTCATTCTCATTCTCGTCTTTATCGCAACATTTGCGCTTGTTCATGCGCTCTACGTTTTGCTCGTATTGGTGCGCGGCGAGAAGCGCGCGGCGTCGCGCCGCAACCGACGCAGGGTTCTTTAAAATAAAACGCCCGCCGCATCGGGCTTGCCGACGGGCGGGCATATCTTGAAAGAGCCTGCTATTCAGGCTTTTTATAAAGCTTGTCTTCCATGCGCGAGGGCACGCCCTCCTGTCGCAGCGTCTCCTCAAACTCTTTGCGGATGTATTCGTCTTCGAGCCAATAAGGCACGGCCTTGCCGCCCTTGTTGACGTCGATGGCCCAGATGTCCGACATCGCCTCGCCGGGAATGCCGGGCTTCAGCGCCGAATGGTTGTTGGGGCCAAACCAGGCCGTCAGGCGCAGCGGATCTTTGCTGACGCCAAAGTGCTGGTGGTACCAATCACCCGACATGGGCGCCGCCGAGACGATGCCCACGGGCTCGTAATCCTGCCGCAACACCTTGTCGCCTATGCCGTCGCGCCAGGGCGTCATGCCCATGCCTTCGGGCCATGTGTAGGTGTAGCCCTTGCCCTTGATGCAAATGAGCACGGCGGCGCTTTCGTGCTTGTGGGCTTTGGAATAGCGGCCGGTTTCATGCTGGCCGATCCAGAGATGAAAGCGCTGGCTGGCCATATGCGGCTCAAGGCGGCGATAGCCGGGCGAGCGGCGGTTGTCGAGCGGCAGTTCGCTGTTGAACACATCGGCGATGAAATTAGTTGTTTTCATCGCAAGCCCGCGCACCGGATCGGGCGCGATGTCGTCCTTGGGCTGGAAGTAATCGGCCTCGCCCGAATAGCGGTCCGAGAAGTCGAACGGGCAATCAAAAACGAAGCGGGGGTTATCGAACAGGTTCATCACGTTCGGCGCCGACGTGCCGCACAAAATCAGCGCAGGTGCATTGGTTGCGTTGACGAAGCGATGATTGACGTTGAGCGGGATCGAGAACAATGAGCCAGCCTGCCATTCGAACGTCTGTTTTTTTGTCGGGTCGTCGCGCCAGATTTCCGTTGAGCCACGGCCCTCAACCACGATCACCTGCTTTTCATACAAGTGCTTCTCGACGTTGAGCGCGCCGCCAGCGGGGATTTCGGCGATGTACATGCCCCACAGCCCTTCGGTGCCGTAGAGCTGGATGTAGCTGCCGCGCCCGCCAAGGCGCGCCCATGTTTTCATCGGCAGGTCTTGCACCCGGCGCGCGCCGATGCCGCGAAACACCGGGATGCCTTCTGCTTCCATAAAGCGGTCGTAAGGCATTTTCGGGCGCGAGAAGTCGCCAAAGCCAGCGTTTTCGCCGGCTTTGGGTTCATGCCAATGGGTCATGTCGTTTGCGTCGTGGGCCATTTATTCAGGCTCTCCTGTGTGTGCCGTTTGGCTTATTTTTTATCTTTGTTGAACGCTTCTTTCAGCAATTCGACGACGCGGGGAGATTGCTTCAGAGCTGTTGAAACGGCCTTTGCGACGTCTTCGCCGTAAAGCGGCTCTATGGGCATGTTCGCCTTTTTGGCGCGCTCACGCAGATCCGGATCTTCCATCGACTTTTTGAACGCAGCGCGCAGGGCGCCAAGTTGAGCGGGTTGCGTGCCAGGAGGCGCCGCGGTGAGACGCGCAATATTTCCTTGCACGCTGATGAGGTTCACAAGGCGGCGTGCGTCTTCGTCCTTCACTATGTCGCTCATCTGCGTCAGATCTTTTTCAAGCCCGCCTAATTGGGCGACATAGCGGCCATAACCGTTTTTCACAAA
>CAMCMI010000134.1 GCA_945875875.1 Rhizobium sp. Q54 | reverse complement strand
ACCGATGGTCCTGACGGCTTGGTGCTGGACGTCGCCGGGGCCGCGCATTTGTTTGGCGGCGAGGCGGCGTTGCTTGCGCTGATAGAGCGCAAGCTGGCCCGCCATTGCGCCCGCGCGGCAATCGCCGACACGCCGGAAGCTGGTTGGGCAATGGCCCGCTTTGGGCCGGAGCTGGCGCGCGAGCGTATTCTTGCCAGCGGCGATGCCAAAGCGCTGATGCGCGCTGTTTCCAATCTGCCGGTCGCCGCTTTGCGCATAGACTCCAGCATCGCGCTGGCGTTCTCGCAAACGGGGCTAAAACGCATCGCCGATATTGCGCTGCGCCCGCGCGCCCCCATCGCCGCCCGGTTTGGCGCATCGGTTTTCGCGCGGCTCGACGCCATGCTGGGGCAATCGAAAAGCCCGATTTCGCCTCGCTTTGAGGCGCCTGCCTATGTGGCCGAGCGGCGTTATGTGGACGGCGTTTGCGCGCGCGAACATATTGAGGCGACGATCCTTGCACTGGCCCACGACGTTTGCGACATGCTGGTCAAACACGACGAGGGCGCGCGCAGCATCGCCGCCGTTTTGTTTCGCGTCGACGGCGCGGTGCGACGGATTAATTGGGCCACCAGCAGGCCCCAGCGCGATCCCGCATTGATCGCCAGATTGTTTCGCGAAAAGCTCGATTCCATAGAGGCTGATAATAACAGCCTGGATGTCGGCTACGGCTTCGATCTCATCCGCCTCGCCGTCATGCACGCCGAGCCTTTGGGCGCGCGGCAGGACAAGATTGCAGGGATTGAGGCGTCAAAAGACCTTGTGACGCAGGCGCAAAATGAAGGCGCGGGCTTTGCCCGCACAGGGCAGGCGCAAGATGCGCTGGCCGATTTTCTGGATCGCATGAGCGCGCGCTTTGGCGCCCAGCGCGTGCTGCGCCTGTCGCCGCAGGACACGCATATGCCTGAGCGCGCGATGATCCTGACGCCAGCCGCGCGCGGGCTCATTCAGCCGGAACCGCCTGCGCCCGTCGACGAACGGCCCCTCCGGCTGTTCGAGCGGCCTGAGCGGATCGACGCCATTGCGCAGGCGCCGGACGGTCCCCCGCTGAAGTTTCGCTGGCGCCGCGTCATTCATGATGTCGTTGCATATGAGGGGCCTGAGCGGATCGCACCTGAATGGTGGCGCAGCGCCGCGCCAAGCCTCACGCGCGATTATTTCCGCGTCGAGGATAAAAACGGGCGCCGCTTCTGGCTTTATCGCGAGGGCATTTACGTCAGCGAAACGCAAGCCCCGCGCTGGTTTGTGCAAGGCCTGTTTGCGTAATGGTCGCCTATGCCGAGCTTGCCGTCACGACCAATTTCACCTTCCTGCGCGGCGCTTCGCACCCCGAAGAAATGGTGGCGCAGGCCCATGCGTTGGGACTTGCGGGGCTTGGCATAGCCGATCGCAATTCGGTGGCGGGCGTGGTGCGCGCCCATGTTTATGCGCGCGAGAACAAGCTTGGTCTGCATGTGGCGCCGGGCGCGCGCCTCGTCTTCAGCGATTGCGCGCCCGACGTGCTCGCCTTTCCGCAAGACCGCGCCGCATGGGGGCGCCTCTGCCGCTTGCTGACCATTGGCAACATGCGCGCGCAAAAGGGCGAGTGCATTTTGTTCTTCGACGATCTTGAAGATTGGCATGAGGGCTTGCAATTCATCGTGATGGAAGGCGGTGCAAATCAAGCCGCGTTCGTCAGCCGTCTCAAAACGTTCGCCCCGCGCCGCGTGTGGATTGCGGCCAAACTCGACTACGGCCCGCGCCAGCGCGAAAGGCTTGGCCGCCGCGTGATTCTTGCGCGCGACGCAAACTTGTCGCTGATCGCAGTGAACGATGCGTTGATGCATGAGCCCGCGCGGCGTGACCTTGCCGACGCACTCGCCTGCGTGCGCGAGGGCGAGCAGATTGCGCACGCAGGCGCCAAGCTTTTGCACGCAAACGCCGAGCGCCATTTGAAGTCCGGCGATGAAATGGCGCGCATCTTTACCGAGGCGCCGCAAGCTGTGGGCGAGAGCGTGCGCTTTCTGGCGAGCCTCAAGTTTTCGCTCGATCAATTGCGCTATGAATATCCGAGCGAATTGCGTGAGGGTTTCTCCAGCGAGCAGGAAGCGCTGACCGCGTTTGCATGGGAGGGGGCAAAAAACCGCTATCCCGCAGGCATTCCTGACAACGTGAGCGCTGCTATCATCTATGAGCTGGCCATCGTTGCGCAGCTCGAATACGCGGCTTATTTTCTCACCGTCCATGACATCGTGCGCTTTGCGCGCGGGCGCGGCATCCTCTGTCAGGGGCGCGGATCGGCCGCCAATTCGGCGGTATGTTTTTGTCTTGGAATCACGGAAGTCGATCCCACAAAACATGATCTTTTGTTCGAGCGTTTCATGTCGCCAGAGCGTCGCGAGCCGCCTGACATCGACGTTGATTTCGAGCATGAGCGGCGCGAAGAAGTGATGCAATATATCTACGCGCGCTACGGTCGGCAACGCGCGGGCTTGACGGCCTCCGTCACGACTTATCGCTCTCGCTCAGCGCTGCGCGAGATCGGCAAGGTGTTTGGCTTTGCGGAAGATGCGCTGGCGGCGATGTCGTCCACCATCTGGGGCGGATCGTCCGAGGCCGGCGCAGCCGTGCAAGCGGCAGGACTTGAGACGCAAGATCCAAACGTCGCGCACATGATGCGCCTTGCGCAGGAAATTGCGGGCTTTCCGCGTCATCTGTCACAACACACCGGGGGCTTTGTCATCACGCAATCGCGGCTTGACGAAGTCGTGCCGATTGCGCCCGCCGCGATGGACGGGCGCACGACGATTGTGTGGGACAAGAACGATCTCGATGCGCTCGGCATTCTCAAAATCGACATACTGGCGCTTGGCATGTTGTCGTGCCTGCGGCGTGGGTTTGATCTGTTGGAGAGCCATTACGGGCAAAGCCTCACGCTGGCGAGCCTGCCCGCTGAAGAGCCGTGCGTTTACGATATGATCTGCCGCGCGGACACCATCGGCGTGTTTCAGATTGAAAGCCGCGCGCAAATGTCGATGCTGCCGCGCCTGCGCCCGCGCGCATTTTATGATCTGGTGATCGAGGTCGCCATCGTGCGGCCCGGCCCCATTCAGGGCGATATGGTGCACCCTTATCTGCGCCGCCGTCAGGGCTTGGAGCAGGTGCGCTATCCCTCCAAAGAGCTTGAGGAGGTGCTGGGGAAAACCCTTGGCGTGCCGCTGTTTCAGGAACAGGCGATGAAGATCGCGATTGTCGCCGCAGGCTTTACGCCGTCGGAAGCCGACAAGCTGCGGCGCGCGATGGCGACGTTCAAACGCGTGGGTACAATCCATACGTTTCGCATCAAGATGATCGAGGGCATGGCGGCGCGCGGCTATGATCGCGCATTCGCCGAGCGCTGCTTTGCGCAGATTGAGGGCTTTGGCACCTATGGTTTTCCCGAAAGCCACGCGGCCTCGTTCGCGCTGCTGGTCTATGCGTCGTGCTGGTTCAAATGCCGCTATCCGGACGTGTTTGCGTGCGCGCTTTTGAACTCGCAGCCGATGGGTTTTTACGCGCCTGCGCAAATCGTGCGCGATGCGCGCGAGCACGGAACCTGCGTGCGCGAGGTGGACATTAACGCATCCGATTGGGATTGCAGCCTGGAGAACGCGCAAGGTCATGAGCGGCGCATTGTGCGACGCCATGCAGAACAGGCGCCGCACATTCAAGGCGATCATTCTGTGCGGCTGGGGTTTCGTATGATTTCCGGCGTGCGCGAGGCCGACATGCGCAAGCTCGTGGAGCTGCGGGGCAGGGGGTATGATTCCGTGCGCGACGTGTGGCTGCGCACCGGCCTGTCGCCCGCCGTACTGGAAAAGCTCTGCGGCGCGGATGCATTTGGCTCCATCGGGCTGGATCGTCGGCAAGCGCTTTGGGCGGTGCGCGGCCTTAACCGCGCGGGCGACAAGGACGATCTCGCGCTCTGGCGTCATGTGTCCTTGAGCGAAATTGAGCCCGACGCGCATTTGCCGCCCATGCCTTTGGGCGAACATGTGGTGGAGGATTATCGCAGCCTGTCGCTGTCGCTCAAGGCGCATCCGGTCTCGTTCTTGCGAAGCACGCTGGCGCAGAGGCGCTTTGTGCGCAGCGCAGACCTGGCTAACCTCAGGGGCAAAAAGCCGCGCATCGCCATTGCGGGCCTTGTGCTTGTGCGCCAGCGTCCGGGCTCGGCGCGCGGCGTGGTGTTCATGACGCTGGAGGACGAGGCGGGGGTGGCCAATATCATCGTCTGGCCGGACGTGTTCGAGGCCAATCGCGCCATTGTCATCGGCGCGCGCTTTGTCGCCGTCACAGGCCGCGTGCAGAACGAGGGCGGCGTGATTCATATTGTGGCTGAGAGCCTGCAAGATCTGTCGCCGATGCTGGGCCAGCTATCAGCGCAGGGCGCCAATCTGTCTTCGCTGGCGCGCGCCGATGAAGTGCGCAGGCCGCTGGCGCGCGATCCGCGTGAGATGGGGAATAGTCGAGAGCCGGTGGCCGTCATGCCCAAGGGCCGGAATTTTCACTAGGCTGAGTTTTCACCAAGCCTTGACGCAGCGTGCGTGCGGCTCAACATAGCGAATATGAAAACCTTTCGCGCCTTCACTCTTCTCGCCTGTCTCGCCTTTGCGCAAACCGCTGCGGCGCAGCAGCCTGTGGTCTTTGCAGGCGTCAGCCTGAAGAGCGCGCTGGATGAGGCGGCGCAAAGCTTTTCGCCATCGCCCCGCCTGAGTTATGGCGGCTCGTTGACGCTGGCGCGCCAGATCGAGCAGGGGGCGCCGGCGGATTTGTTTTGCGCCGCTGATTCAGAAAGCATGGATTACGCCGCGCAGCGCAAGCTGATCGAGGCATCCACGCGGGTTGATCTCACCAGCAATTCTCTTGTGGTTGTGGCGCATCGCACCGCGCCGCTGCAAGAGCTGGCGCTGAACCCGGAGGCTTTCGTACAAGCGCTGGGAGGCGGGCGTTTGTCGCTTGGCCATGTCGAATCTGTGCCTGCTGGAAAATATGCGCGCGCGGCGCTGGAATCCACCGGGCTTTGGGAGGCCGTGCGGCAACATTTGGCGATGAGCGAAAACGTGCGCGCTGCGCTGCTTTACGTCTCGCGCAACGAGGCGCCGCTGGGGATTGTCTACGCCAGCGACGCGCAGGCGGAACGCCAAGTTAAAGTGGTGGCTCGCTTCCCGGCTGGCAGCCACCCGCGCATCGTCTACCCGTGCGCGCTTGTGGCAGGAGCGAAGAACAGCGTTGCGGCAAAGCGGTTTCTTGACTTCCTGCAAACGGACGCAGGCCGCGCCTTGTTTGCAAAGCACGGGTTCGTCGCCAATTAAACGCGCCAACTAAACGCGGTTATAAACGTCCTCGATCCGCACGATGTCGTCTTCGCCCAGATAGCTGCCCGTCTGCACTTCGATCAGATCAAGCTCGATCTTGCCGGGATTGCTCAGGCGGTGAATGCAGCCGATGGGCAGATAGATCGACTCGTTCTCGTGCACCAGCCGCGTCTCCTCATCGCGCGTCACTAAAGCTGCGCCGCGCACCACGATCCAGTGTTCGGCGCGGTGATGGTGCTTTTGCAGCGAGAGCGAGGCGCCGGGCTTGACGCTAATGCGCTTGACCTGATGGCGCGTGCCAATGTCGATGCTCTGGTAATAGCCCCACGGACGATAAACGCGGCGGTGCTCCAGCGGCTCGCGGCGCCCTTCCGCTTTCAGCGCGCCCACGAGGTCTTTCACCTTGTCGGCCATGTCTGCGGCCACCACCAGCACGGCGTCGCCGGTGCTCACAACCACCACGTCGCTGACGCCGATGACGGCGGTGAGGCCGTCGTCTGCGCGCAGATAAACGTTGGAGGCGTTCATCACCACGCCTTCGCCGCGAATGACGTTGCCGTCAGCATCGGGGTTTGAGAGCGTGCGCACTGCGCTCCACGAACCAACGTCCGACCAGCCGACATCGCACGGCAAAACGGCGGCGTGATGGGTGCGCTCCATGACCGCGTAGTCGATGCTTTTCTTCGGCGCCTGTTCAAACGCTTCCGCGTCCAGCACCAGAAAATCGAGATCGCGTTGCGCCTTATCCACGGCTTCCCGGGCGGCGCGCGCCATCTCCGGCTCAAAAGCTTCAATCTCGGCGCGCATCGCATCCGCGCGGAAGAAGAAATTGCCGGAATTCCAAAGATAGCCCTCGGCCATATAGCGCGTAGCGGTGGGCGCGTCCGGCTTTTCGGCAAAAGCTGCGACCTTGCGCACGCCAGCAACCTTCGTCGCGCGCTCGCCGGGGCGGATGTAGCCATAGCCGGTGGCCGCGTGATCGGGCGTCACCCCAAGCGTCACGATATAGCCTTCGGCGGCGGCGTTGGCGGCCTGCGCGCACAGGGCCACAAAGCCCTCGCGATCCTGAATGACGTGATCGGCCGCCAGCATGGCCACGACGGAATCAGGGCTGCGGCGGAAGGCGAGCTCGGCGGCGACGGCCACGGCGGGGCCGGAATCGCGACGCATCGGCTCCAGCACGATGTCGCCGGTCACGCCCACGCTTTGCATTTGTTCGCCGACCAGAAAGCGATAATCGCGATTGGTGATGACGCTAGGCGGCGCAAAAAGCTTCGGCCGCGCCAGCATCGCGAGCGTGGTCTGAAAGGTGGAGCGCTCGTCGAGCAGCGGAATGAATTGCTTGGGCAGGCTCTCGCGCGAGACGGGCCACATGCGCGTGCCGGAGCCGCCGCACATGATGAAGGGGAGAATGAGGGACATTTGGATGCCTCGCCGATGCTTCGCGCTGTGGAGTTTAGCCTGTCAAGACTGTCTAGTCTGGCTCCTGCTCATGCGCAACCGGGGGGCGTCTCTTTGGACCGCGCGCGGCCTCGCGCGCATGCCGCCAGCCAGGTTGCAGTCAAAGGATAGCCCCGCGCCCCGCACTGCGGTATGCAGCGCCATGACACTTTTTGACCAATCCACCCGCCGGGCAGAAATTCGCGAAACGTTGACGCTGGCGTGGCCGATGGCGCTGACCCAATTGGGCCAGATCGCGATGCTCACCACCGACGTCGTGATGATTGGCCGCCTTGGCGAAAAGCAAATGGGCGCGGCTGCGTTGGCGCACGCCATTTTGTTCTCGGCCTTCGTGCTGGGCATGGGGCTTGTCTCGGCGGTGGCGCCGCTGGCCGCGCAGGCCTTTGGCCGGGGCGACGACGCTGGCGTGCGCGCCGCCGTGCGGGTGGGCCTGTGGGCGACGCTGCTGGTGGGGGCGCCGCTGACGGCGGTGCAGTTCTGGGGCTATGAGCTGCTGGTGCTGGCCGGGCAGGCGCCTGACACCGCCGTGCTGGCTGCGCGCTATCTTGACGGGCTGGCGTGGAGCGTGGCGCCGGGCTGGGCGTTCATCGCGCTGCGCGGCTTTATGGGCGCGGTCAACCGGCCCCAGCCCGCGCTCTGGATCATGGTCGCCGCCGTGCCCGCCAATGCGCTGCTGGCCTATGGGCTCATCTATGGCGCGTTCGGCCTGCCAAACCTTGATATGCTTGGCGCTGGCGTGGCCACCACCATCGTCAATATTGTGATGCTGATCGCCTGTTTTTACGTCGCCTATACGCAGGAGCCGTTCAGGAAATACAACATTCTCAG
>CAMCMI010000133.1 GCA_945875875.1 Rhizobium sp. Q54 | reverse complement strand
CAGAACCCTTCGGGCCGCCTGGCGGTCGTCTTCGGCGGCGGCGGCTTTCTTGGCCGCTATGTGGTGCGCGCGTTGGCCAAGCGCGGCTGGCGGGTGCGCGTCGCCTCCCGGCGCCCGGACCTGACCGGCCATTTGCAGCCGCTGGGGCGCGTGGGCCAAATTCAGTCCGTGCAGGCGAATTTGCGTTATCCCGCATCGGTGACAGCCGCCGTTCAGGGGGCGGAAGCCGTTATCAATCTGGTCGGCATTCTGACGCAGGGCGGCAGCCAGCGTTTTGAGGCCGTGCATGCCCTTGGCGCCGGAATCGTCGCGCGCGAGGCAAAAGCCGCTGGCGCGCAGGCTCTGGTTCACGTGTCGGCGATCGGCGCCGATTCGCAATCGCCCTCGCTCTATTCCCGCACCAAAGCGGCGGGCGAGGCCGCCGTGCGCGAGAATTTCCCCGATGCCGTGATCGTGCGCCCCTCCATCGTCTTTGGGCCGGAAGATGATTTCTTCAATCGCTTCGCAGCCATGGCGCGCGTGGCGCCGATGCTGCCGCTGATCGGCGGCGGGGGAACGCGCTTTCAGCCGGTCTATGTCGGCGACGTGGCGGAGGCCGTCGTGCGCGCCGTTGAGGACGCCTCAAAAGCTGGGCGGACGTTCGAGCTGGGCGGGCCGGAGGTGAAGACCTTCCGGCAATTGATGGAATATATCTGCGAGCAGACCGGACGCCGCAAAATTCTGGCGCCGATCCCCTACCCGCTCGCCAATATCATTGCGACCGGCTCCGAGTTCGCCAGCAAGGTCAGCCTTGGGCTGATGCCCGCGATGATGCTCATCACCCGCGATCAGGTTCGCTCGCTGCAAAGCGACAACATCGTTTCGCGGGAAGCTTTGGCCGAAGGGCGCACGCTGGCCGCGTTCGGAATTGAGCCCGAAGCGCTTGAAACCATCGTGCCGACGTATCTTTATCGCTATCGCAAGACCGGCCAGTTCGGTCGCAATACGCCCGGTCCCTCACCGCGCCCCTGATGGAGGTGCATCCACGGGCGCAAGCCGCTTGTGGATGCGCACCATGTAGGCCACGCCAAACAGCGGCGTCAGCAGATTGATGAGCGGCACGGCCACGAACAGCGCCAGCGGAACGCCGGCTGCAAACAGATAGAACGCATGCTTGCGCCGCAGCGCCCGCACCTCTTCAAGCGGTCGGTAGCGCAAGGCGGCAAGCTCGAAATATTCGCGCCCCATTAAATAAGAATTGGCCGCCAGAAAGGCGATGATGTTGACGCCCGGCAGCAACAACAAGCCCAGCGCCATGATGTTGACCAGCAATGAGACGGCGGCGAACTTGCTCGCGAGCCAGATCGCCTGCCCAGCTGGCAAAGCCCGACCTATCGGGGCGCCCGGCGGCGCGGTTTCGCGCTCCACGCGCTCGGCCAGCTCGTCGAGAAAGAAGCCCGCCACCAGAGACGAGGTGGGCGCGACCACGAAAGCCAGCCCAAAGAACAGCCCCACACCGGTCAGCACAGAGAGCGTAGTCGCTAGCCACGGGTTCGAGACCGCGATGTAGCTTTCGATCAAATTGTCGAGGCCGATCCATGCCAGCGTCAATAGCGCCAGCGTGAGAGCCAGAACCTTCCAGAGCGCCGCACGAAACGGCGGCGACAAAATCTGCGGCAAAGCCGCGCGCGCGGATTGGAACATCCTCAGCACATGGAGGCTATGGGCGCGCTGTGCAAGAGCGCCGCGCCTCAAGACCCTACCGCACCTCGTAAAGGCGCAACGCGCCCGGCCCCGATTTCTGAACGACAGGCGATAGCCAATCAACATCTTGCGCCCGGGCTGTTTGATCGCCCATCAAGCTTGCCGCCAATCCGTTTGGCGCGTGTTTTACCAGGGTCGCCAGCGTATCGGCGTCAAAGCATAACGCGACATAGCGCACGCCCGCCTCGCGC
Organism: Rhizobium sp. Q54; assembly: GCA_945875875.1. Lineage (GTDB taxonomy): Bacteria > Pseudomonadota > Alphaproteobacteria > Rhizobiales > Beijerinckiaceae > Terripilifer. The sequence continues at coordinate 5,791 of CAMCMI010000133.1, read as the reverse complement.
AGCAGAGGTTCGGCCGCGCTAGGCGGCGCCAGCAACATCTCAAGCACGGCGCGATTTTGCTTTGAGATACGGTGATAGGCCCCGCCAAGCGCGGCATGATGCGTATGCGCGATGATATGTCCGCCAAGGTTGATCGGGGCCAGCACGCGGCCCTGCGGCAACGCGGCGAGCGCCTGATAGGAGGCAGGCAAATAACATTGCTTCGATGACGGCGGCCCGGCAGGCGCATCGATGGTCGCAGCTTTCATGGTCGCCCAGAACAGCGGCGACATCACAATGACGGGCGCAAACGCCAGCAGAGGGGCTTTTATGCGCCGCGCGAAGGCGATTCCGGCAAATACCGCGCCCCAATAGCCGATCACCGCCAATTGCGTCAACGCGCGCACTTCAAGGAAGATTGTAGCGAACGCAATTGCAAAAGCCGCAGCCATGGCGATCCATCGGCGCCGCGCCAGACCTTGCGTCTTCCAGATCGCCAGCCCCAATGCGAGAGCGCCAAGCGCGATTGGCGGAATGAAAGCGATCGCCGCCATCCAGTCCTGCCCAAGCATGCTCGTAAACGGCATAGACTCAGGCGCATTCTCCAGCCAGATCGCCCGCACCAGCGGGTCCATCGTCGCATAGGGATGGGCGGCGCAGACAGGATAGGCGAACAAAACGACGCCGAGCGCGACGACGCCCGCGAGAAGGAGCGCGCCAAGACGAGCCTGCCAGCTTAAGAGAAAATGCGATCCAGAATAGAAAAGCGCCAAAGCCAGCGCGCCTGAAAATCCAGCGAAAACGAATGCGGACGACAGCGAATCGCAGGCGGCCTGTCCGGTCGCGCTCATGGCGATGAACAGCGCCCCGCACACCGCCAACCCAAATCCAAGGCCGGCGGCGAACCACAGAAGCGAGCTGCGCGCAGGCGCCCCGCGCGCCACCCAGTTCAGCGGCGCTATCACGCAAGCGCCCGCCAGCAAGAGCGCAGTTTCAACGCCAACGGAAAACGACAGGGCGACGATGGCTCCATTGATCGCCGCAGCCTGCGCGCGCCGCTCGTCGAGCGCCCGGATCGCAGCTTCCCACGCAAACAACAGCAAAACCATTTGCAGCGCATGATGGTCGATGCGGCCAAATTGCATGTAGCCGAACATCAAGCCCGAGGTCGCGATCAGCGCCATGGCAGGGAGCGCGCCAGCGGGCCCGGCAAGCGTGCGGCCAAGGCGCGCAGCACCCCAAAGCATGACGCCAAACAAGATCAGCATATACGCCAGCCGCGCCGCAATTTCCGCGCGGGCGGGCTCAAGCACAATAGCAAACGCATGGATAAGGGCGGCGACCTGCACGTCCACCACGCGCGTCCAGTGCATCGGCGCGCCATCGGGCGGCGCAAGCCGGTATTGGCGCAAATCAAACCAGCTCTGCCCTGCCATCCAGTCGCGAATTTGCGCGATGCGCATGGCGTCGTCAGTGTCGCTGAGGCGACCGTCAGCCCAAACCGCCGTGATCTGCGGCCATGACAGCAGAAGAATGACAGCAAGCGCGACCACGCCAACGATGATGGAGGGCTTCACGTCAGGCTTGGTCGAAAAAGCTTCTGTCATCGCCGCGCCTCGAGAGCTCTCGAAAGAACGCCCGCTTTCGTCGGCGCGTCACGGCGCATGGCGACCATCGCCAGCACGCACACCGGCGTTCATCATCATTAAAGCTTAATGCTTGAGCTGAAGTTAACTGGTGCGACCCCGACATGAATTGCGCGCGCCGCGAGAGCTCGACGTCTAGGCTGCGCTCGGTGCGCGCCGACGTCGGCATTTTGAAGAGCCTCGCCGTGCTGCTGAAGGGGCCGCAGCCGATGCTGTTCCTCGGAACAGAACCGTCCCCGGACTTGTCCGGAGACAATTACATTATTGCGCAGCAATCTCTTCGGGGCGCGGCATCGAGATGACGTTGTAGCCGCCGTCCACGAAGTGAATCTCCCCCGTGACGCCCGACGACAAATCCGACAGCATGTAGAGCGCGGCACCACCGACATCGTCGATGTCGAGGCTGCGGCGCAGCGGCGAATGCTGTTTCTGGAAGTTGAACATCGCGCGCGCGTCGCCAATGCCCGCGCCCGCCAATGTGCGGATGGGACCAGCCGACACCGCGTTCACGCGAATGCCCTGCGGGCCAAGATCAGCCGCCAGATAACGCACGCTCGCCTCCAGCGCCGCTTTGGCCACGCCCATCACATTGTAATTGGGCATGACGCGCGTTGCGCCACCGTAAGTGAGCGTCAGCAATGATCCGCCATTGGGCATCATCTTTGCCGCGCGCTGCGCGAGCTCGGTGAACGAGAACGCCGAAATCACCATCGTGCGGCTGAAATTCTCGCGCGTGGTGGCGTCTACGTAGCGGCCTTTCAGCTCGTTCTTGTCGGAAAAGCCAATGGCGTGAACGGCGAAATCAAACGTGCCCCATTGCGCCTGCAGGGTTTCAAACAGGGCGTCAACGGAGGCGATGTCCTCCACGTCGCACGGCAGAACCAGCGTCGAGCCAAGGCTCTCGGCCAGCGGCTTGACGCGCTTTCCCAAAGCCTCGCCCTGAAACGTAAAGGCAAGCTCCGCCCCTTGGGCCGCAACCGCTTTTGCGATTCCCCAAGCAATCGAATGATCGTTGGCGACGCCCATGATAAGGCCGCGCTTGCCCTTCATCAGGCCAGCGGAAGCGCCTGCAATCGGCTTGTGTTCAGACGTCGACATGTTTGAACACCAACGATGCGTTTGTTCCGCCAAAGCCGAACGAATTGGAAAGCACCGCCCCCAGCTGCACGTTGTCGCGCCGCTTGCGAATGATGTTCATGTCTTCGAACGCAGGATCGATTTCCTGAATGTTCGCGCTCTCTGCGATGAAGCCGTTCTGCATCATCAGCAAGGAATAGATTGCCTCCTGCACGCCCGCCGCGCCAAGCGAATGGCCGGTCAGCGATTTGGTGGCCGAAATCGGCGGGCATTTGTCGCCCGCGCCAAACACGCGGCGCAAAGCCTCGATTTCCTTGAGGTCGCCCACCGGGGTCGAGGTGGCGTGCGGGTTGATGTAGTCGATGGGCGCCTTCAGCGTCGAAATCGCCATGCGCATGCAGCGCTCGGCGCCTTCGCCTGAAGGGGCGACCATGTCGTAGCCGTCGGACGAGACGCCGTAACCGGCGAGTTCAGCGTAGATCTTGGCGCCGCGCGCTTTTGCGTGCTCGTATTCTTCCAGCACCAGCACGCCCGCGCCGCCGGCGATGACGAAGCCGTCGCGGTTTTTGTCATAGGCGCGCGAGGCTGTGGCGGGCGTGTCGTTATAGGACGACGACATCGCGCCCATGGCGTCGAACAGCACCGAGAGCGACCATTCGAGCTCTTCGCAGCCGCCCGCAAACATCACGTCCTGCTTGCCCCATTGAATGAGCTCGGCGGCGTTGCCGATACAGTGGGACGAGGTCGCGCAAGCCGACGAGATCGAATAATTCCAGCCCTTGATCTTGAACCATGTGGCCAGCGTAGCCGACGCGGTGGACGACATCGCCTTGGGCACCGCAAACGGGCCGACGCGCTTGGGGCCCTTGGTGCGGGTAATGTCGGCGGCCTCGATCAGGGTGCGCGTCGAGGGGCCGCCAGAGCCCATGATGATGCCGGTGCGCTCGTTGGAGATATCGTGCGCCTCAAGCCCGGAATCGGCGATGGCCTGATCCATGGCGACGTGGTTCCACGCCGTGCCCATGGCGTGAAAACGCATGGCGCGACGATCCACCAGAGTCTCGGGATCGGTCAGTTTGGGCTGGCCGTAGACCTGGCTGCGGAAGCCAAGCTCGGCATATTTGGGAGCGTGCGAAATGCCCGAACGGGCGTCGCGCAATGATGCCAGCACGTCCTGCGTATTGTCTCCAATCGCAGAAACGATGCCCATGCCTGTGACGACAACGCGTCTCATATGTCCTCCAGATTCTATCAAGCGAGCGAACGAGCGGGGCGCAGCTCAAGCCGCGTCGGGCGCGCCCGGCTGGAACAGGCCGACCCGCAGGTCTTTGGCCTCGTAAATTCTGCGCCCGTCCGCCTCAAGCCAGCCATCGGCGATGCCAAGGACCAGCTTGCCGCGAAACACGCGCTTGAACTCAATGCCATAGACGACCTTGCGGACGGATGGCAAAACCTGGTCGGTGAACTTCACCTCGCCCACGCCAAGCGCGCGACCGCGACCGGGCGAGCCCAGCCAGCCCAGATAGAAGCCCACCAGCTGCCACAGCGCGTCAACGCCAAGGCAACCGGGCATGACGGGATCGCCCTTGAAATGGCAGCCGAAGAACCAGAGGTCCGGCTTGATGTCGAATTCGGCGCGAATGAAGCCCTTGTTATTGGCGCCGCCCGTCTCCGAGATTTCGGCGATCCGGTCAAACATCAGCATGGGCGGCAGCGGCAATTGCGCATTGCCGGGGCCAAACAATTCCCCGCGGCCGCACGCCAGCAGGTCCTCATACTCGAAACTCGAACGACGCTCGCCCATATCCGCCCGCCTCTGTTCAATACCGACGCAAGCCGGAATCGCCGGACAGGGCCGGCCAGAAGCGCGCTCTCTAACACAAGCTCGCTGGCGCCGAAAGGCGTCTGAAAGTTCAGTCCACGTTCATTCCACGCGTTCGTTGGCGTAAACGCCCCAAAGCATCTTCTGCTCGACGTATCCGTCAAACTCCCTGCCCGACACCCGGCACCACGCCTTGTCGCAGCGCCGCACGCTGACGACGAGGCCCGACTGGAGCTGGGCGGAGATATTGGCGCCCCCCGCCTGCGTCGTCAGGGGAATCACCTCGCCCTTGCGCCAGGGAGCGACCAGCGCGGTGCGACGGCCCGAGAGCAGCGAGTGCAACACCCAGCCCTCGGAGCCTTCCGAGTCACGGATGCGGCGCCAATTGTCGAATTCGGCGGTAACCTCAACCGGCAGGCCTGCGCGCTGGAACACCCAAGCGGTGCGATGCTCTTTGGAGGGGCCTTCGCGCAGGTTCACGCGGTCCGATTTCAGGCTGACGTAACGGGGAACCGGCAGGCCGGTAACCGTGCCGACCTGCGCCGCCGCCTCCACCGGCGCCAGTGCGGCCGCCAACGCAAGCGCAAGCGCGCAAGCGGTCGGCCAGCCGTTGAATGCACCCAAACTCGTCAACGCCGACGCACCCCGCATGCCCGAACACTCCAAAGTACGAGAGCGAACGCCTTGCGCCGCTCCGGATTTGTGTCTTAGCTGCCTGCTCAACAAGGCTCGCGGCATGGCGCGGACGGCATGACGCAGGGCCGCATTTTCCGCAGGCGTTGCGCACAATCGCGCAGACCGCGTTAAGGCGCCGTGAACAAGTGTGTTTTTTTGCTGCGGCGAATTGATCGCAGTCAGGGATCGGGGACAGCAGGATGATGCGCAAAAAGCCGCTGGTGATCGTGACGCGCAAACTGCCGGACGTGATCGAAACCCGCATGTGCGAGTTGTTCGATACGCGGATCAACGTCGCCGACGCGCCCATGAGCGCGGGCGAGCTGGCGGAAGCTTTGCGGACCGCCGACGTCCTTGTGCCCACCGTCACCGACCGGATCGACGCGCAGCTTCTGGCGCAGGCTGGCCCAAACCTGAAGCTGATCGCCAATTTCGGCAATGGCGTCGACAATATCGACGTTGGCGCAGCATTCGCGCGTGGGCTGACCGTCACCAATACGCCCGGCGTGCTGACCGACGACACCGCCGACATGACGATGGCGCTGATCCTGGCCGTCTGCCGCCGCGTGGTGGAAGGAGCGAACGCAATCAC
>CAMCMI010000132.1 GCA_945875875.1 Rhizobium sp. Q54 | reverse complement strand
AACCCCGGCGACGCACTTTGGTCTAAACATGCGCAGGCGCCTTGACCAGCGCGCCCTTGCGCTGAATATGAACGTAGATGGCGCCGGGGCGGTTGTGGACAAGGATTCTGACGCATGAATGTGCGCGCTGGCGTCGATGAGGCGCAGGACCGTCATCATCTGTTTTCGAACCATTTGCTCCTGAATGAAATGGCGCGGCTGTCGGTGCTGGCGGGCGGAGCCATCATGCAGGCGCGCGCGATCGGACCCCGCGTTCGTCGGAAACCTGACGATTCGCCCGTGTGCGACGCCGACGAGGCGGCCGAGCTGATCATCGTGGCCGGTCTGCAGGAGCATTTCGCCCACGTGCCGGTCATCGCCGAGGAGGCCGCCTCGCGCGGATGCGCGGCAATCGCGGGCGGCGCGTTCTTTCTCGTGGATCCGCTCGACGGCACGCGCGAGTTTCTCAACGGATCGCAGGATTTTACCGTCAACATTGCTTTGATCATAGACGGGACGCCGCGCGCTGGCGCCGTCTATGCTCCACTCCTTGGCCGGTTATGGATCGGCTCGGATCTCGATCCCGCCGGCCCGCTCGCTGTGGCGTGCGACGCGGTCCCCGGCGGCCTGGCGCCGGCGCTGGAGGCGATGCAACCGATCAGCGCCCGCAGGCCCGCGCCGGGCGAGCTGACGGCGCTGATCAGCCGCTCCCATCCTGATGAGCGCATCCATGCGTTTCTCGATGCTGCGGGCGTGCGCGAACGGCGCGCGGTCGGTTCTTCGCTGAAGTTTTGCATGCTGGCGGAAGGGATCGCCGACGTCTATCCGCGCTTTGGGCCGACGATGGAATGGGACATTGCGGCTGGCGACGCCCTGTTGCGGGCGGCGGGGGGAATCGTGCTCGACGAGGCCGGGCGCCCGCTGGTTTATGGCCGCCCGGAAGAGGGATTCCGCAGTCCCTGTTTTATCGCCTGGGGCGCACGACCAGACCAAAAGCCTGGCCAGCAGGATTGAAACTGCCCCAAACAGCTTGAAACAGCGTCTGTTTTCAGGCGCTGGCGTAAAGGTCGACAACGGATCGTTAACCCTCTTGCTGCATCGTTCCCGCAAGGCGTGAAACGTCTGGCGGCGCCTTTGCGCGGCCATGTTTCGCCCGCAGTTTCGCCTTTGTCCGCCGTGTAGAAGCGAAGGCTGAGGTTTTTCGGGAGACATGCATGCGCTCACATTCGCGCAGGGACGCAATCAAGACTTTGACCAGCGCCGCAGCCGCGCTCATAGCTCCCCCCGCTCTGGCGCAAGGGGCCCGTCCGCAACGCTTCACGAGCCGCGAACTGGTGGACAATGGACACCAGTTCTTTGGCACGGTTTCGCGCGGGCTCGCCTCCGTCGTCGAGGAGGCCACGCGCCGCTGGGGCCAGCCCAACGCCTATATTCTGGGACAGGAGGCATCGGGCGCGTTCGTCGCCGGCCTGCGTTTCGGCGAGGGCGTCATGTACACCCGCAACGCGGGCGATCAACGCCTCTATTGGCAAGGGCCTTCGCTTGGCTTCGACGCCGGCGTCGACGGCGCCCGCACCATGATGCTGGTCTACAATTTGCCCTCGCGCGACGGGATCTACCGTCGCTTTGGCGGCGTTGACGGATCAGCCTATCTGATTGGCGGCTTCGGCTTTACGGCGCTGACGGCCGATGACGTGGTGGTGGTGCCGATCCGCGCAGGGCTTGGCGCGCGGCTGGGCGTGAACCTTGGTTATTTGAAATTCACGAACAGCTCGACCTGGAATCCGTTCTGAGGCTTGCGCAGGCGGGGCGCTTTGGCGGCGCCCTGACGCTGGACCGACGAAAAAGACGGCGCTGCGCAAATGACGCGCGGCGCCGCTTTGCGTTCCGCGATAGTCCATGGCATGGTTACGTCAGGCATATCCATTTTTACAAGCTGCGTGCATGATCGAACAAACCATGGTGTTTGCGGCCGGGTTTCTCCTCGCGGGACTTCTGGCGCTCCTTTTCCTGCCGGCGCTTTGGCGGCGCGCATTGCGGCTGTCGCGCAGACGGCTGGAAATGCAGATGCCGCTGTCGATGGACGAGATCGTGGCCGAGCGGGATCAATTGCGCGCGCAATTCGCCAGCGACAGGCGCCGCATCGAACAGGCGCATGAGGCCCTGCAACACACCCGCGCCAGAGACATGGTCGAACAGGGACGTCGGGCGGCCTCCATTGGAGCGCTGGAGGGCGAGAGCGCGAACCTGCGAACGCAATTGGGCGCCGCGATTTCCCAAACCGCAAACGTGCAGGCGCAGGCGGAGCAGGCGCAGGTTCAGTTTGATGTTTTGAATCAGGCGGGGCGGCTGGAGATCAGCGCGCTTGAAACAGGCGTCGAGAGCTTGCGCCTCGCCAATTCCGATCTTGAAGACGAACTCGCCAAAGCGCGTTCAAGGCTGGAGCAGGCGAGCGCCGCGCTCGAAGATATTGAGCGCGAACGCGCCTTCGTCCTGACCGATCTGGCGGCAGCCAGCGCCCGGCGCGACGCCCTGCAAGGCGCCGTTGAGGCAGCGCACGCCAAAGCAGACGAACAAGATGGGGAATTGCGCGAGCTGCGCCGCGACAAGACCCGCCTTGCACGCGAGGCCGCCGACGCCATGCATGCGCTCGAACTGGCGCGCATGAGAGAGGCGGAGGCTGCGGCTCAGGCGCAAAAACAAGCTCTGCATGCGCGCGAGGAGGCGCGCCTTCAGTCCGACAAATGGCAGGCGCTGCGGGTGGAGCGGGACGCGTTGGCGGGCGCTCTGGAGGCGGCGCGCCGGGAGGCGGAGAGCCTGCGCCGGGGCTCCGGTTCCGCAGCGCTCGACGACAAGTCGGCGGAGGGCGATGATTTGTTGCGCAAGGCAATCGTCGAACTCGCCGCAGAAATGTTGCGGGTGTCTAATTCCCGCAAAATCCCGGCCAGAGGCTCGCCTGTCGCCCCGAAATCAGGCCCGGCCAGCCTGTCGCCGGCGCCAAATCCCGGGCGGTCGGCGGCGGCAGGGGAATAATCCTGCAAAAAACGCACTCGCAGGCGTCCTTTTGCTTGCGAGCGCGCGCCTGCGCCGCTAAGAAAGTTTCGTCGCCTTTCGGGCGACCTGCTCCCTTCGTCTATCGGTTCAGGACAGCCGCCTCTCACGCGGCAAAGGCGGGTTCGATTCCCGCAGGGAGCGCCATCACTCGACTGATCTTGTCGGTTTGGGTTACGAGATCGGCGTTTGTTCGTCCGGCTTTCGAGCAATGTCTATCGCATTAAACCGCGCGGCGGGCTCTGATATTTATCGCCTGCCCCTCACTCGTCCACGTCCAGCGGCTCGACGCCTTTGGGCTTGCCGTCGGCAGAGAGTTTGATTTTCTCGATGCGGGCTTCCGCGGCTTTCAGCAGCGCCTCGCAGCGTTTTTTTAACTCCTCGCCGCGCGCGTAAAGCTCGATGGATTGATCGAGCGCGGTCTGGCCGCCCTCCAGAGCGCCGACGATGTTCTCCAGCTCGCCCAGAGCCTGTTCAAAGCTAAGGCTCGCTACGTCTGGCTTGTCTTCGCTTTTGTCTCTGGCCAAAGGACGTATCTCCGAAGTGATTCCTCCTGAATACTACAGCAAAAGCGACCTGAAGCGGAACGCCTTTGAACTTGCAGCCTTTGAACTTGCGGCGCTGCCGACTTTTGGACGGTTCGACTTCGCGCCCGCTCTTGGTTAAAACCCAAGGATGGAGACCACAGCCGACGCGCTTGAGATCAAGTTGAAGGACAGCGGCGCACGCATGACGGCGCCGCGCCGGGTGATTGCGCGGGTGCTGGGCGAGGCCGTCGATCATCCCGACGTCGAGGAATTGCACCGGCGCGCGCAAAAGCTCGATCCCGGCATCTCGCTGGCCACCGTCTACCGCACGCTGCGATTGTTCGAGCAATTGGGCATCGTCGAGCGCCATGCTTTTCACACGGGGCGCGCGCGCTACGAGCATGGCGGGCAGGAGCACCACGATCATTTCGTCAACGTGAAAAGCGGCGAGGTGATCGAGTTTCACGCGCCCGAGATCGAAGCCCTGCAAGCTGAAATCGCCGCCCGCCATGGCTATCGCATCCTCGATCATCGCCTCGTGATCTATGTCGAGCGGATCGAGGAGAAGGGCTGATGGCGCATCCGGATCGCTATTTGCTGGCGGGTGTCATGGGCAGCCCGATCATGCATTCGCGCTCGCCCAAAATTCACAATCTTTGGCTCGCCGAACACGGGCTCATCGGCCATTACGCGCCGCTGCTGGTGGAGCCCGCAGGATTGGAGAAAGCGCTGCGCGCGTTGGCCCCTTTGGGTTTCTCCGGCGTTAATCTCACCATCCCGCTGAAAGAGCTGGCGCTGAAAATCGTCGACCGCATCGAGCCGCTGGCGGCAAGCATCGGCGCGATCAATTGCGTGGTCATTGGCGGCGATGGCGCGCTTGAAGGTTATAATTACGACGCGTTTGGATTCATCGCGAGCCTGCGCGAACAGGCGCCGGACTGGCGGGCGGATTCTGGCCCCTGCGTGCTGCTGGGGGCGGGCGGCGCCTCGCGCGCGATCATCGCCGGACTGCTGGCTGAGGGCGCGCCTGAAATCCGGCTCGCCAACCGCACGCTGGAGCGCGCGCAGGGATTGGCGGACGAATTTGGCGCGCGCGTCAAGCCGGTGACATGGCGCGAGCGCGAAGGAGCGCTGGCGGGCGCGAGCCTGCTCGTCAATTGCACCAGCATGGGGATGGTCGGCCAGCCGGAGCTGGAGATTGCGCTCGATGATTTGCCGAAGGGGGCGGTGGTCAGCGACATCGTCTACGCCCCGCTGGAGACGCAGCTTTTGGCCAAAGCCCGTGCGCGCGGCCATGTGGGCGTGGACGGGCTCGGCATGCTGCTGCATCAGGCGCGGCCAGCGTTCCAGAAATGGTTTGGGATTTTGCCTGACGTGACGCCTGATTTGCGGGCAGCGATTGAGGCGACGCTGTAGCGCGCCGCTTTGGACCGCGCGCGGCCTCGCGCGCTTCTTTGAACGTGCAAGGAAGAGCGCGCGGGGACGCGCGCGGTCCAGATTGCAGTTAACCCCGCAGCGCGTGCTCCATATAGGCGCCCACCCGCGACCAGGGGCCTCCGGCTGTCAACGCCTCGCGCCATGAGGCGACGATGCGTCCGGCTATCGGCGATGCTTTTGCTTTCTTGTCCAGCACGTCCACGGTCTTCTCGCGCGCCAGTTTCACAACGTCGGCGGGAAACGCAGTGATTTTGGCGCCGCCGCGCACGAGTTCCACGATGGCGCCGGCGTTCAGATGTTCCGCCTCGCTCAAAGCGGCGGAATGCTCGGCCTGACAGGCGTTTTCTATCACGCGCTGCAAGTCTGCGGGCAGCTTGCTGAAAGCTGCCAGCGAGATCAACGCTTCGCCTGCGCCGTTGGGCTTGTTGAAGCCGGGCATATAGTAATAGGGCGCGATGCGATGCAGCCCGAGCGGCAGATCGTTGACGGGCGCCAGAATTTCCACCGCGTCGATGGTTCCTTTTTCGAGCGCGGGATAAATATCGCCCGGCGCGATGGATTGCGGCACGGCGCCCAGCGCCGCATAGACTTCCCCGCCCATGCCCTGCACGCGGATACGCAGGCCCGACAGATCGCGCACGCTCTCGATGGGCTTGCGAAACCAGCCGCCCATCGAGGGGCCGGTATTGCCCGCCAGCAGGCCGCGCACGCCGCGCGGTTTATAGAGTTCATCCCAAAGCTGCTGGCCGCCGCGTTGCTCGATCCATGTCTGGTGGCCCAGCGGGCTCATGCCAAACGGCGCGGTGGTGAAGAAGGCGGCGCCGGGCAATTGCCCGTCCCAGAAGAACGAAGCGGTGTGGCCCATTTCGGCGGCGCCCGTGGACACGGCCTCCATCACGCCAAAGGCTGGCACGATATGGCCTGCGGGAAATACGTCCACGCGCAGGCGCCCGCCGCTCATGGCATTGATGCGCTGGGCGAGGCGATCGGCAGAGACGCCGGGGCCAGGCAGGCTTTTGGCCCATGACGTCACCATGCGCCAGACGATTGGTCCCTCTTGCGCACGAAGCACCGAGGGCGCGGAAACCGCTGCGGCTGCGGAGGCGGCGAGGATGTTGCGGCGTGTGGGCTTCATGATTTTGTCTTTCATATACTTCAAACAATCTGCGCGGGCGCCGATGCGCCCGCGCAGGTCGAAGGCTTCAGCTCTTCACGTAAAGCTGGCCGCCCTGCTCCAGAAATTCACGGCTCTTTTGCGCCATGCCTTCCAGTGCCGCCTTCTCGTTGTCGAGCATGGCGGCGGCCTCGACGCGCAAATCCTGCGTGATTTTCATCGAGCAGAATTTTGGCCCGCACATCGAGCAGAAATGCGCGGTCTTGTGCGCATCCTTGGGCAGCGTCTCGTCGTGGTAGCGACGCGCGGTGTCGGGATCGAGGCCGATGTTGAACTGGTCTTCCCAGCGGAACGAGAAGCGCGCGCGGCTCATCGCATCGTCGCGCAATTGCGCAGCAGGATGGCCTTTGGCGAGATCCGCCGCATGGGCTGCAATCCGATAGGTGATAACGCCGGTCTTCACGTCGTCGCGATCCGGCAGGCCCAGATGCTCTTTCGGGGTGACATAGCAAAGCATCGCGCAACCAAACCAGCCGATCATCGCCGCGCCAATGCCGGACGTGATGTGATCGTAACCGGGCGCAATGTCCGTCGTTAACGGCCCAAGCGTGTAGAACGGCGCCTCGCCGCATTCGCGCAATTGCTTTTCCATATTGACCTTGATCTTTTGCATCGGCACATGGCCGGGGCCTTCGATCATGACCTGACAACCCTTGTCCCACGCGACCTTCGTGAGTTCGCCAAGGGTCTGGAGTTCGGCAAATTGCGCCGCGTCGTTGGCGTCGGCGATCGAGCCGGGGCGCAGACCGTCGCCAAGCGAGAATGACACATCGTATTTGCGCATGAGATCGCAAATCTCGTCAAAGCGCTCGTAGAGAAAGCTTTCGCGATGGCCAGCAAGGCACCAGCGCGCCATGATCGAGCCGCCGCGCGAGACGATGCCCGTGGTGCGGTTGGCGGTCAGCGGCACATGCGCGAGGCGAACGCCCGCATGAATGGTGAAATAATCGACGCCCTGCTCGGCCTGCTCGATCAGCGTGTCCTTGAACACCTCCCAATCAAGCTTCAAAGGATCGCCGCCGACCTTCTCCAGCGCCTGATAGATCGGCACGGTTCCAATCGGCACGGGCGAATTGCGCACGATCCAGTCGCGGATGTTATGGATGTTGCGGCCTGTTGACAGGTCCATCACCGTGTCCGCGCCCCAGCGGATCGACCACACCAGTTTCTCAACTTCTTCGGCGACCGAAGACGTCACCGCGCTGTTGCCGATGTTGGCGTTCACCTTCACGAGGAAATTGCGGCCGATAATCATCGGCTCTAATTCACGATGGTTGATGTTGGCGGGGATGATGGCGCGGCCGCGCGCGATCTCGTCGCGCACGAATTCAGGCGTCACGAAGCCAGGAATATCGGCGCCAAAGCTCTCGCCCTGCGCCATTTGCGCATGCGCGCATTCCAGCATCTTTTCGCGGCCAAGGTTTTCGCGCGCGGCAACGTAGACCATTTCTTCGGTGATGATTCCGGCGCGGGCGAATTCATATTGCGTGACGTATTTGGCGCCCTCGCCCGACAGCGGATTGGTGTTGGCCGGGCAGGCGGGCACCAGCTTGTCGCCGGAGGCGTCGCCATTGTCCTCGGGCTTGATCGAGCGGCC
>CAMCMI010000131.1 GCA_945875875.1 Rhizobium sp. Q54 | reverse complement strand
CCTGCCAATCACGTAATCTTCGGCTCCACGGGCGCCAGCACGCCGCGCTCGACCAGATGGTCCCAGACTTCCTGCGCGCTGTCGGCGTAGCAAAACAGGTCAAGGTCGCGCACGTCGATCATGCCGTGCTGCGCCAGCGCTTCAAAATTGACCACGCCCTTCCAGTAGGCGCTATCAAACAGCACGATGGGCACACGCGGCGCCTTGCCGGTTTGCGCCAAAGTCAAAATCTCAAACAATTCATCGAACGTGCCATAGCCGCCGGGAAACACCACCAGCGCCTTGGCGCGCATGGCCAGATGCATTTTGCGCATCGAGAAATAGTGGAAGCGGAAGGTCAGCTCCGGCGTCGACCATGGATTGGGCGCCTGCTCGTGCGGCAGTGTGATGTTGAAGCCGATGCTCGGCGCTCCCGCATCGCGCGCGCCGCGATTGGCGGCCTCCATCGCGCCGGGACCGCCCCCCGTGGCGATCACATTGTCGCGCGGCGTCCCCTCATGCCCGTCAAGCGCGCCGCCGTTCAGCGAACAGATGCGGCCAAATTCCCGCGCCTGCGCGTACCAAAACGCCTGCTGGCCCGGGCCGTCCTCGCGAATGCGGGCGCTGCCAAACACCACGATGGTGGAGCGGATGCACCATTTGCGCAAAGCCAGCTCGGCCTTTGCGTATTCCAGCAAAAACCGCACGCCGCGCATGGGATCGGAGAGGAGAAAATCCTGATCGAGCGCGGCAAGGCGATAGGACGGGGAGGCGATTTGTTCGGCGGCGATATTTTCGGGCGCTTTTGATGTCATGGCGCCAGCATAAACCAGCAAGATGGCGTCGCGAAGCTTCACGCGAAAATCATTACCCGCCGCGCCAGAACCGCATTAGGCTATCCTCCTTGCGAGCCTGTCGGCGCCAAACCGGAGCTGCGTGAAGCCCATGAACACAGCCTTCCTGTCTGAACTCATGAACACAATCGCCGATCGCGGGCGCTCCCTGCTGGGCCTGCCCGCGCCCTCCATTGATCCGGTGATGCGCGCCGCTGGCCTTGCCGAATTGTGCGAGCGCCTGCTGTCAGGGCGCGGCGAGGCCTCGGGCACGGCGCTGGCGCGCGAGATGCTCGACATATTGGCGAGCCTTGACGATGCGGGCAGGGTGAGTTTCTACGCGGCGCTGGCGTTGCGCTTCGGGCAGGACGAAGACGCGCTGGTGCGTGCGGTTCAAGCGTGGAACGCTGACCCCGGCGAGGACAATGCGGGGCGCCTGCATTACGCCTCCGAACCGCGCAGGCAGGAGATTTTCCGCCGCCTCAATCGCGCGCCCGGCGGCACGGCGGCATTGGTCGCCATGCGCGCCGATCTGCTGACGCGATTGCGCGCGCACCCGGAGCTGAAATCGCTCGACCGCGATCTCGTCCACCTGTTCAATTCATGGTTCAACCGCGGCTTTCTGGTGCTGCGCCGGATCGACTGGTCCTCGCCCGCGCTCATTTTGGAAAAGATCATCCGCTACGAGGCCGTGCACCAGATCAACGGCTGGGACGATCTGCGCAACCGCATCGACCCGCCGGACCGGCGCTGCTACGCGTTTTTCCACCCCGCCCTTCTCGACGAGCCGCTGATCTTTGTGGAGATTGCGCTCAGCCAGACGATTCCGGCCGCCGTCCAGCCCTTACTGGCGCAGGACCGCACGCCGTGCGCTCTTTCTGAGGCGCGCACCGCCGCGTTTTATTCGATCTCCAATTGTCAGCAGGGGCTGGCCGGTGTGTCGTTTGGCAATTTCCTCATCAAGCAGGTGGTGGAGGAATTGCGCCGGGAGCTGCCGGGCCTTGAGACCTTCGTCACTCTGTCGCCCGTGCCCGGCTTCATGGGCTGGCTTCGCGCGCAGGAGAAGGCGGGCGCGCTCGACGGGCTGTCGATGGAGGAGGCGCAAGTGCTGGAAAGCCTCGACGATCCCGATTGGCCGCAGGATCAGGATTTTTCCGTCCGCGCCCGGGTATTGCTGGAGCCGCTGGCCGCCCGCTATTTTCTGGAGGCGCGCAATGCGTCCAACAAGCCGGTCGATCCTGTCGCCCGCTTCCATCTGGGCAATGGGGCGGGGCTGGAGCGGATCAACTGGCTCGGCGACATTTCCGAGAAAGGACTGGCGGAGGGCGCCGGGCTGATGGTCAATTATCTCTACGATCTGTCGCGCATTGAGGAAAACCACGAGGCCTTCGCCAATCAAAACGAGATCGTCGCCTCCAGCGCCGTGCGTAAAATGTTGAAGGCCGGCGCCCGCGTCCGGCTGGCCCCTGCGCCGATCAAAACGCTGCTGCTGGAAAATAAAGCGATATAGGCTAGAATCTGCCTATTGCTTCAAGCCTGCCGGGGGAACATGGCCGCCTGTCTGTACGATCACTTCGCGCGCCGCGCGCCCTCGCCGGGCAAGGTTTTCATCGAGACGCCGGAGGGCCGCAAGGTCACGTACGGCGATCTGGCTGCAGGTTCGGCCCGAATCGCCAATGTGCTGGCTGATCGCGGCGTGGTCGCTGGGGACCGCGTTGCGGTGCAGGTCGATAAATCGCCCGACGCGATCCTGCTCTATCTGGCGTGCCTGCGCGCCGGCGCCGTGTTCTTGCCGCTCAACACCGCCTATACGCCTGCCGAGATCGAATACTTTCTGGGCGATGCGCGACCGCGCGTCTTCGTGTGCGAGCCGCAAAACCGCGACAAGCTGCAAGCTGTCGCCATGGGCGCCGGGGTTTCGCACGTCGAGACTCTTGGCGTGCGCGAAGACGGCTCGCTGCTGGAGGCTGCCCGCGCCGCGCCAGAGATTTTTGAGGACGTCGTGCGCGGCCCCGACGATCTGGCCGCGATCCTCTATACGTCCGGCACCACGGGCCGCTCAAAAGGCGCCATGCTCAGCCACGACAATCTGGCCTCCAACGCGCTGACCCTGGCCGATTACTGGCGCTTCACTCAAGACGACGTGCTGATCCACGCGCTGCCGATCTATCATACGCACGGGCTGTTCGTGGCCATGAACACGATGCTGCTGGCGGGAGGATCGATGTTCTTCCTGCCAAAGCTCGATCCCGATTTGATGCTGCAATTGATGGGCCGCGGCGCCACCGCCATGATGGGCGTACCGACGTTCTACACGCGGCTGTTGCAGCACCCCGGCCTCACCAGAGAGGCTACGAAAAACATGCGCCTATTCGTGTCGGGCTCGGCGCCGCTGCTGGCCGAAACGCATCGCGAATGGACGCAGCGCACAGGCCACGCGATCCTTGAGCGCTATGGCATGACTGAAACCAACATGAACACGTCCAACCCCTATGAGGGCGACCGCGTGCCCGGCGCCGTGGGCTTTCCGCTGCCGGGAATTTCCGTGCGCATCACCAATCCCGAGACCGCCGCGATTCTGCCGCAGGGCGAGATCGGCATGATCGAGGTGAAGGGCCCCAACGTGTTCAAGGGCTATTGGAACATGCCCGAGAAGACGGCCGCCGAATTTCGCAGCGACGGGTTCTTCATCACCGGCGATCTGGGGAAAATTGATTCGCGTGGCTACGTTTCTATCGTCGGACGCGACAAGGATCTCGTCATCACGGGCGGCTTCAACGTCTATCCGATTGAAGTGGAAACCGAGATTGACGCTCTACCCAGCGTGATTGAAAGCGCGGTTGTGGGCGTGCCGCATCCTGATTTTGGCGAAGGCGTCACGGCGCTGATAGTGGCGCGCAAGGGCGCCGACATCGGCGAGCGTCAGGTGATTGCGGCGCTGGAGACGCGGTTGGCGAAATTCAAACTCCCCAAACGCGTGTTCTTCGTTGACGAGCTGCCGCGCAACGCCATGGGCAAAGTGCAGAAGGCGGCCATACGCGCGACATATTCCGATCTCTACAAGAAGTCATAAACGGAAGGGAAAAATCATGCTGAAAACCAGCATTGCTCTTGCTTTGGCGCTCGCATTCTCGACGCCCGCTTTGGCCCAGCACGCAGGCCATGGATCGCACGGCGGACATGCAGGGCACGGCGCGGCGCCTGCTGCGACCGAGAGTGCTGCGACCAAAGCCTACAAGGCCGCCAACGATGCGATGCATCGCGACATGAACGTCCCCCTGACCGGCGACGCCGACGTTGATTTTGTGCGCGGCATGATCCCCCATCATCAGGGCGCCATCGACATGGCGAAGATCGTCCTCGCGCACGGCAAAGATCCCGCCATCCGCAAGCTGGCGGAAGAAGTGATCGCAGCGCAGGACACCGAGATCGCGATGATGCGCAAATGGCTCGCCTCCAAAGGCAAGTAAGCTTCAAAGGCGGTAAGCCATGAAAATAGCGCTGATCCAGATGAATTCCGGCGCTGACAAAGCTGCCAATATAGCGGCTGCGCGCGGCTTGATTGAACAAGCCGTGCGCGAGGAAAAGCCGGACTGGATCTGCCTGCCCGAAGTGTTCGACTTCATGGGCGGCTCGCGCGCTGAAAAGTGCAGCGCCGCCGAGGAGCTGCCCGGCGGTCCCGCCTGGACGATGCTGCGCGACATGGCCAAAACCCATGGCGTGTTCATCCACGGCGGCTCGATCCTCGAGGCCATTCCCGGCGACGAGCGGCTTGGCAACACGACGATTGCGTTCAACCGCGCGGGTGAAGAGATCGCGCGTTATCGCAAGATCCACATGTTCGACATCACTGCGCCAAACGGCCAGCAATATAACGAGAGCGCGGCGATGAAGCCGGGCGATGCAATCGTGACCTATGATTGCGAGGGCCTCACCATCGGCTGCTCGATTTGTTACGATCTGCGCTTTCCCGATCTGTTTCAGGCACTGGCCGAACGTGGCGCGCACGTGATCGCGCTGCCCGCCGCCTTCACGCTGCAAACCGGCAAGGACCATTGGGAAGTGCTGCTGCGCGCCCGCGCGATTGAGACGCAAACTTACGTCTGCGCTGCAGGGCAAACCGGCACGCACATGCAGGGCGACGAGCAGCGCGCCACCTACGGCCATTCAATGGCGATTGATCCATGGGGCCACGTGATCGCCCGCGCCTCTGACGGGGCTGGCTATGTCGCCGCGCGCATCTACCCTGCGCGGATTGAGAAAGTGCGCGCGATGATCCCGGTAGCGCAGCACAAGGTATTGTTCACGTAACCGTCTCTACCTGCCCGCCACTTTGCGGCGGCGCCCAAATTGCGGAACCGCCTGCGGGGTCTCATCAAACAATTCGGCCAGCTTTTCCGTCATCACGCCGCCCAGCTCCTCGGCGTCGACGATGGTGACTGCGCGCCGGTAATAGCGCGTCACGTCATGGCCGATGCCGATGGCGATCAGCTCCACGGGCGAGCGGGTTTCGATCTCGTCGATCACCCAGCGCAGGTGCTTTTCGAGATAATTGCCCGGGTTCACCGACAGCGTTGAATCGTCCACCGGCGCGCCGTCCGAGATCACCATCAGGATTTTGCGCTGTTCGGTGCGGCCCAGCAGGCGCTTGTGCGCCCAGTCCACGGCCTCGCCGTCGATGTTTTCTTTCAGCAGCCCCTCGCGCATCATCAGCCCGAGATTGCGGCGCGCGCGGCGCCACGGCGCATCCGCCGATTTGTAGATGATGTGGCGCAGGTCGTTCAGGCGCCCGGGGCTCTGCGGCTTGCCCGCCTGCAACCAGGCCTCGCGCGATTGCCCGCCCTTCCAGGCGCGCGTGGTGAAGCCGAGAATTTCGACCTTCACGCCGCAGCGCTCCAGCGTGCGCGCCAGAATGTCGGCGCAGGTGGCGGCCACCGTGATCGGGCGCCCGCGCATCGAGCCCGAATTGTCGAGCAGAAGCGTCACCACGGTGTCGCGGAAATTGGTGTCCTTCTCCTGTTTGAAGGAGAGCGGCTGCTGGGGGTCGATCACCACGCGGGACAGACGGGCGGGGTCCAGCATGCCCTCTTCCAGATCGAAATCCCACGAGCGGTTCTGCTGCGCCATCAGGCGGCGTTGCAGCCGGTTGGCGAGGCGCGCGACGATGGGCGACATATTGGTGAGCTGCTTGTCGAGATAGGCGCGCAGGCGCTCCAGCTCTTCAGGCTCGCAGAGTTCCTCGGCCGTGATCGTCTCGTCGAAACGGGCGCCGTAGACTTTGTAGTCCGGCCCGCGATGCTCAACCAGCTGGCCCATCGGCGGACGGCGGCTTTCAGCCGAATCGTCGGCGTCGCCCATTTCCGAATCTTCGGGCAATTCGCCGGTGGGGGCGTCGTCGGCATCCATGGCGCCGTCTTCCACGTCCTCGGTGGAATCCTCCGCCTGCTCCATTTCAGCTGCATCGCCAGCCTGATCCTGCTCACCCTCGGCGTCGGTGTCCTCGGGCTTGGAATCGGGCTCCGAATCGCCTGAATCGTCTCCCGTCTCGTCATGGTCCATCGCGCCCTCGTCCATCATGTCGAGGGACTGGAGCATTTTGTGGATGGCGCGACCGAACGCGCGCTGATCTTCGATAGAGCCGCTCAGATTATCAAGTTCGCTCCCGGCGCGGTCCTCGATGATCGGGCGCCAGAGATCGACGATTTTCTGCGCAGCTTTGGGAGGCGCCAGGCCGGTGAGGCGCTCGCGCACCATCATGGCGACAGCGTCCTCCATCGGCGCATCGGCGCGGTCGGAGACTTCCGCATAGGTGCCGCGATGATAGCGGTCCTCGAGCATGGCCGACAGATTGCCCGCGACCCCTTTCATGCGGCGCGAGCCGATGGCCTCGACGCGCGATTGCTCTACGGCGTCAAAGATCGCGCGGGCGGCCTGATTTTGTGGCGTCAGGCGGCGGTGCACATTGTTGTCGTGGCAGGCGAGTTTGAGCGCCAGCGAATCGGCGTGGCCGCGCACGATGGCGGCCTCTCCCGGGGTGAGCTTGCGCGCGGGCTCCGGCAGGCGGGCCTTTGCGGTCTCGCCCGATCCTATGAGCGAGGGGCGTTCGGCGGCGAAGGTGACTTCAAGCTCGCGCGAGCCCGACATGGCGCGCATGCACCCGGCGACGGCGCGCTTGAAAGGCTCCTGCGGGGCTTCGCTCTTGCCGGCAGGCTTACGATTTGATGGCGTTGACATAGCTGCAACATAACCCGTGGGCGCAACATGACAAGAGCTGTGAGAGCCTTCGTCATAGGCGATAGGCAGTAGAAGAACCCCTCATCCGTCACGCTTCGCGCGCCACCTTCTCCCGCAAGGGGAGAAGGAAGAAAGAGGCGCCGATGCTGATCGTATGCGCCCTTCTCCCCTTGCGGGAGAAGGTGGCGTTTGCGTCAGCAAACGACGGTTGAGGGGGGCTGCCCCCCAAGTTTACGTCAGCGCCAGATTAACAAGGCTTTCCGGCAATTCCTCGCCAAAAGCGCGCTGGTAGAACTCGGCGACGAGGGAGCGCTCAAGTTCGTCGCACTTGTTGAGGAAGGTCAGGCGGAAGGCGAAGCCGACGTCGCGGAAGATTTCGGCGTTCTCGGCCCAGGTGATGACCGTGCGCGGGCTCATCACGGTCGACAAATCCCCTGCAATGAAGGCGTTGCGAGTGAGGTCGGCCACGCGCACCATCTTGTTGATGACGTCCCGGCCTTCCTTGGTCTGGAAGTGTTTGGCTTTGGCCGAAACGATGTCCACTTCCATATCATGCGCCAGATAATTCAGCGTCGTGACGATGGACCAGCGGTCCATCTGCGCCTGATTGATCTGTTGCGTGCCGTGATAGAGGCCGGACGTGTCGCCAAGGCCCACCGTATTGGCGGTGGCGAACAGGCGGAAAGCGGGGTGGGGGCGCAGAACGCGGCTCTGGTCAAGCAACGTCAGGCGACCGGATGATTCGAGCACGCGCTGGATCACGAACATCACGTCCGGGCGGCCCGCATCATATTCGTCGAACACCAGCGCCATGTTGCGCTGATAGGCCCACGGCAGAATGCCGTCGCGAAATTCC
>CAMCMI010000130.1 GCA_945875875.1 Rhizobium sp. Q54 | reverse complement strand
CTGTCGCAGACGGCGGGAAAGACAAAGCGTCCGCGCTATGTCGGTCGCCCTGCGTCTGCCGCCACCGCTACGGGTTTGATGTCCAAGCATATGGCGCAATTGAAAGCATTTCTTGATGAGGCGTTCGCCGAATAAGCGAAAATCTCCATCGAATCAGAATCACAGAAGGGCCGCCCTCAGGGCGTGACAGTCGACATGAGCACTGAAATCAGAGTTCCCACGCTTGGCGAATCCGTGTCAGAAGCCACCATCGCCAAATGGTTCAAGAAGCCCGGCGACGCAGTGAAGGCGGATGAGCCTTTGCTTGAGCTGGAGACGGACAAGGTCACCCTCGAAGTCACCGCGCCGTCGGCTGGCATTCTGGCTGAAATCGTCGCCAAAGACGGCGAAACGGTCTCCCCCGGCGCCTTGCTCGGGCAGATCTCAGCAGGCGGCGCCAAGGCTGCGCCCGTTGAAGCCAAAGCCGCCGCCGCCATGCCTGCTGCGCCTTCCGCCGCAAAGATCGCGGCTGACAACAATCTCGATACGTCCTCGGTCGCGGGCTCCGGCAAGCGCGGTCAGGTTCTCAAGGGCGACGTGCTGGCCGCATTGGCCGCTCCCGCCGCTGCGCCCGCTCCCGTTGCGATGCGCGCGCCCGCGCCTGCGGACGACGCTTCGCGCGAAGAGCGCGTACGCATGACCAAGCTGCGCCAGACCATCGCGCGCCGCCTGAAGGAGGCCCAGAACACGGCGGCGATGCTGACCACGTTCAACGAAGTGGACATGACCGAAGTCATGGCGCTGCGTTCGCGCTACAAGGACGTGTTTGAAAAGAAGCATGGCGTGAAGCTCGGTTTCATGAGCTTCTTCGCCAAGGCCTGCGTGCAGGCGCTGCGTGAAATCCCGGCGGTCAACGGCGAGATCGACGGCACGGACCTCGTCTACAAGAATTATTATCATGTCGGCATTGCGGTCGGCACCGAGAAGGGCCTTGTCGTTCCCGTCGTTCGCGACGCCGACACGCTGAGCCTTGCGCAAATCGAGAAGACCATCGCCGATTTTGGCAAGCGCGCCCGCGACGGCCAGCTCAAGATCGACGAAATGCAGGGCGGCACGTTCACGATCACCAACGGCGGCATCTACGGTTCGCTGATGTCCACGCCGATCCTCAACGCGCCCCAGTCCGGCATTCTTGGCATGCACAAGATCCAGGAGCGCCCGATGGTGGTCGGCGGCAAGATCGAAGTGCGCCCGATGATGTATCTGGCGCTCAGCTACGATCACCGCATCGTGGACGGCAAGGAGGCCGTGACCTTCCTCGTGCGCGTCAAGGAAGCGCTTGAGGATCCGGCGCGTCTGGTTCTCGATCTCTAATTTGTCTTCGCAGCACAGATGCTCCCCGATTTAAGGGGAGCATCTGCAGAAAAAGTCATTTGACCAGACACACGAACGAAAGCGCCGTCATGTCCTACGATCTCATTGTCATTGGTACCGGCCCCGGCGGCTATGTCTGCGCCATCCGCGCGGCGCAGCTTGGCATGAAGGTGGCTGTGGTTGAGAAGCGCAAGACCCATGGCGGCACTTGCCTGAACATCGGCTGCATCCCTTCAAAGGCGCTGCTGCACGCGTCAGAAATGTTTGCGCAAGCCAGCCACGATCTGCCCGCGCTTGGCGTGATCGTCGGCAAGCCCAAGCTCGATCTTGCGGCGATGATGAAGCACAAGGACGACACGGTGGCCGCCAACGTCAACGGCGTCGGCTTCCTGCTCAAGAAGAACAAGATCGAATCGTTCTTTGGACGCGGAATCATCAAGGGCGCGGGCAAGGTTGACGTGGTCGCCGACGACGGCGCAATCACCAGCCTTGAGACGCGCAACATCGTGATCGCCACCGGTTCGGACGCCGCGACCCCGCCGGGCGTGAAAGTTGAATTTGACGAGAAGACCATCGTCACGTCCACGGGCGCCATTGCGCTTGAGGCGCGTCCCGACAAGATGATTGTCATCGGCGCCGGCGTGATCGGCCTTGAAATGGGCTCGGTCTGGAGCCGTCTGGGCGCCGAAGTGATCGTCGTTGAATATCTCGACCGCATTCTTCCGGGCATGGACGCGGAAGTCGCCAAGCAACTCCAGCGTATCCTCGAGAAGCAGGGCTTCAAGTTCCTGTTGTCGTCGAAAGTCACCACGATTGAAAAGGACGGCGCCGGCGCCTCCGTCATGTTCGAGCCCGTGGCTGGCGGGGAAGCCGTCACGCTGAAAGCCGACGTCGCTTTGGTGGCCACGGGCCGCCGCGCCTATATCGACGGGCTCGGCCTTGAAGAGGCGGGCGTGGCGCTGGATCGCGGCCGCGTGGTTATCGACGACCGCTTCCAGACCAATGTTGCGGGCATTTACGCTCTTGGCGACGTCGTGCGCGGCCCGATGCTGGCGCACAAGGCCGAGGACGAGGGCATGGCTGTGGCTGAGATCATCGCCGGCCAGCACGGCCATGTAAATTACGACGTCATTCCCGGCGTCGTCTACACGATGCCGGAAGTGGCGTCGGTCGGCAAAACCGAGGAAGAGTTGAAGGCCGCTGGCATCGCCTACACCGTCGGCAAGTTTCCTTTTACGGCCAATGGCCGCGCGCGCGCGATGCGGGCTTCCGACGGTTTCGTGAAGGTGTTGGCGGATGCGCAGACCGACCGCGTGCTCGGCGTGCATATCATCGGCGTTAGCGCTGGTGAGTTGATCCACGAAGCTGCCGTACTGATGGAGTTTGGCGGCTCGTCGGAAGATCTGGCGCGCACCTGCCACGCGCATCCGACGCTTTCTGAAGCCGTTCGCGAAGCCGCGCTGGCCGTCGACAAGCGCGCCATTCACATGTGAGGACGGCGGGCGGCTTTCCTGCAGGCCGCCCGGATTGTCTCTAGTCTTTCGGCCTCGTCCCGTCCCACCACGGGCAGATTCCGGGCATCAAATTATAATTGCCCTCGATCACCTGCACGGGACGACGCAAGCCGTTGTGGCCGTTGCGCAGAACCATATCGCGCGCCTGCTTGCGTTTTTCCGGCGGCATCCAAGTGCGGTCATGGCCCCAGATGCTTGGGCCCGCGCTGCGCTCGCCCGGAACCCAGGTCTCCGGGTCGATGCATTTGCCGCCCCAGCCTGATTCGACCATAAATCCCGACGGCGTCCACGTGTAGAAGGACGTCATGTCGTCGCCTGCGTGGCGCCCCATGGTGACTGCGACGCGCTCCTCAGCCTGCGCAATGTCCCAGCCATGGCCCATGTCGTCGAATGCATAATATTCCATCATCAGATGATGGACCTGGCTCTTGGCGTTTTCGATCAGGGCGAAGCTGTGATGACGCGGGTTGAGATGGAAGAAGCAGGCCGTGAAGGGCTTGTCGTAGAAATCGCTGATTCCAAAGCCCAGCACGTCGCGATAAAACGCGATCATCGGATTGATGTCGGCGCTCTGGACCACGACGTGGCCGAGCCCCAGCGCGCCAGTGCGAAACCCCGCGATGTTGCGGCCCGGCGCAAACGGATCGCTCGCAATTGCGGGCTCATGGAACAGTTCAATCCTGTTGCCGGCAGGATCATGCAACACAACAAGATCGCGCACATGGCGCTCATCGGCCAGCGTCTGCGAGCCGCGCTCGACTTTCACGCCAGCGGCCTCGACTTGCGCCGCCAATGCGTCAAGCGCTGCGGCGCTTTCAACTTCCCAGCCATAGGCGCTGATGGTGGAGCCGCCGTCTGCATGCACCAGCAACCGCTGCTTGCGATCGTCCATGCGGAAGGCAAGCGTTGAGGCGCTTTTGTCCACCCGCTGCAATCCCAGCTGGCCCGGGCCAAAGGCACGCCAGTCCTCAAGGTTACTGGCGCTGACGACCAGATAACCAAGAGCGGATGGTCTTGATGGCATGACGCCTCCCATTTCAGCAGCGCTCGTTCTGGATCGGCGGGCGCGGTTATCGCCAATCTTAGCGAAGACAGCCAACATGTAAAAGCCGATGACGCGTCAATCGTTCTAATCCAGCAGCAGCCGCACGAGGAAGGGTGCGATGAGCGCCGTGAACAAGGCGTTCAGCCCCATGGCTACGCCTGCAAAGGCGCCAGCCGTCGGGTGGACCTGAAACGCGCGCGCAGCGCCGATCCCGTGCGAGGCCAGCCCCGCCGCAAATCCGCGCGCCCGCCAATCTCGCAGGCCAAGACCATTCATCAGCGGCGTGACGATTATAGCGCCTAGAACGCCGGTCAGGATCACCAGCACCGCCGCAAGCGCCGGATCGCCGCCCAAAGATTCGGCCACGCCCGCCGTCACGGATTTGGGCGCAATCGCGATCAGCACGTCGCGGGGCGCCCCGAAAGCCATGGCGATGGCGACCGCAGACGTGAGCGCCACAATTGCGCCCGCAACCAGAGCGGCGATCATCGGCAGAAAGGCGCGTGCGATCTGGCTCCGCGTCTCCCATAGCGAAATCGCCAGCGCCACAATCGCCGGCCCGAGCATGAAATGAACAAATTGCGCACCCTCGAAATAGGCGCGATAGGGCGTGCCTGTCAGCCACAAGAGCAGGCCCAGCATCCAGATCGAATGCAGAACCGGATTGCCGAGCGGATGGCGATTGGCAGCCGCAGAGGCGCGGTCGGCAATCACGTAAACGACCAGCGTGACGGTGAGCCAGAGCAGCGGCGTGCGCGAAAGGTAGACCCAGAGCGCAAGGTCCGGCGCACTCATGGCGGCGACCCGTTTGTGTCCGCAGCCTCGCCCAGCAGGCGCGAGGTAAAGCTGAACACGAAAGCCGTCGTCGTCAGCGCAAGCACCGTCGAGACGACCAGCGCAATTGCGAGCCCCAGCCCGTGGCGGGCGATCAGGTCAAGGTTTTGCACCACGCCCACGCCTGCGGGCACGAACAGCAGCGACAGATGGGCCAGAATTGTTTTGGAGGCGCTTTCAAGTTCGCCGTTGGTGATCTCGCGCGGCAAGGTGGGGGCAAGCCATGGCCGCAACGCCAGCAGTCCCAGCATCAGCGCCATGCCGATGACGGGGCCGGGCGCTGGCAGGGCGAGCCCGCGCGCAAGCGCTTCCCCAAGCAATTGGCACAGCAGAATGGCGGTGACGCTCACAATCATGCCGCGTCCCCTCCCTTGATGCCTCAGCCGCGCAGAACGCCGCCGGTCTTCTTGGTCACGTCCGCCACGATGCGCGCCGCAATCTGTTCGATGTCGGCCTCCGCCAAGGTGCGCTCGCGCGGTTGCAGCGTCACGGCGATGGCGATTGATTTTGAGCCCTCCGGCACGCCGGGGCCTTCATAGACGTCGAACACGTCAACGCCCGCGATCAGATTGCGCTCGGCGCCTTGCGCGGCGCGCACGATGTCGATGGCCTTGACGTCGCGGCCCACCACGAAAGCAAAATCGCGCTCCAGCGGCATGAACTCGCTGATGTCGGCTTTGGGCTTGGCCTTTGTCGCTTTGGCGCGAGGCGGGGGCAGATCATCGAGGATGAATTCGAACGCGCAGAGCGGACCCGACACGTCGAGCGCCTCCAGCACGCGCGGATGCAATTCTCCGAAATGGCCGACGACGTTCTTTGGGCCAAACTGCAACGTGCCGGAGCGGCCCGGATGCAGGTAGGACGGCCCGCCGGGAACGACGTTCAGCCCGCCAAGCGCCACGCCAAGCGTCGAGAGCAGCGCCATCGCGTCGGCTTTGGCGTCATAAGCGTCGACGCTTTGGGTTTTCCCCGACCAATGCCGGCCTGCGCCCTGCGCCTTCGCGCTGCCGCGCCGCACGCCGGCCGCCGCCATGCGCTGGTCCTTCTCGCCGGCGCCCTTGAAAATCTGCCCGATCTCGAACAAAGCCGCATCGCCAAAGCCGCGATCGGCATTGCACTGGGCGCCGGTCAGCAGACCGATCAGCAGGCTCGGGCGCATGTCCGACAAATCGGCGGCGATGGGATTGGCGAGAGCCAGCTCGCTCTTGCCGCCGCCAAACAGCTCCGCCTTCTCGTGCGAGACAAACGACCATGTAACCGCTTCCACAAGCCCTTGCGAGGCAAGCGCCCGGCGCGCAAGCCGGGTGCGCTTTTGCAACAGGGTGAGGATGGGCGCGGGCACGCTGTCGCCCATGCGCGGCAGAGGCGTCGCCAGCACGCGATCCACGCCCGCGATGCGCACGATCTCCTCGACGATGTCGGCCTTGCCTTCAATGTCGGGGCGCCATGACGGCGCGGTCACATGCACGCGGTCCGCATCCTGCGTTTGCAGGGTGAAGCCCAGTCGCTCCAGCGTGCCAGCCATTTCCTCCACTGGCAGCTCAAGCCCGGTGAGGCGTTTGACCTCGCTCCACGGGAAATCGACCTTGATGTGCGGCGCAGGCGGGGCGCCTTCGACGATCAATTCGGAAGGCTGCCCGCCGCAAATCTCCATCACCAGATGGGTGGCTAACTCGGCGCCGGGAATGCAGAACGCCGGATCCACGCCGCGCTCGAAGCGATAGCGCGCATCGGTCACGATGCCGAGATTGCGGCCCGTGCGCGCAATGTTCATCGGGTCCCAGAGGGCCGATTCGATCAGCACGTCAATTGTGGTCTCGTCGCAGCCCGAATGCTCGCCGCCCATCACGCCGGCGATGGACTCAACCCCATTGTCGTCGGCGATCACGATGTTGTCGGCGGAGAGCTCATAAGTCTTGCCATCGAGCGCGACGACGCTCTCGCCCGCGCGCGCGCGGCGCACCACGAGATCGCCCGCGACTTTCTTCGCGTCGAACACGTGCAGCGGGCGGCCGCGATCAAAGGTGAGGTAATTGGTGATGTCGACCAGCGCGTTGATCGGGCGCAGTCCGATGGCCTTCAGCCGCTTCTGCATCCAGTCCGGCGAAGGGCCGTTCTTGACGCCGCGCACGAGGCGCAGGGCGAAGGCGGGCGCAAGGTGCGCGTCTTCAGCCGACAGATCGAGCTTCACGGAGAGCGGGCAGGCAAACGCGCCGGCGCTTGGCTTGATTGCGCGATCCTTCAACTTGCCAAGACCGGCGGCGGCCAGATCGCGCGCAATGCCATGCACGCCCGCCGCATCCGGGCGGTTGGGCGTGAGGTTGACGTCGATCATTGCGTCCGAGAGCTTGGCAAAATCCACGTAGCGAGCCCCAACGGGCGCGTCTTCGGGCAGCTCCATGATGCCGTCGTGGTCGCTGGAGAGCTCGAGTTCTGCGGCTGAACACAACATGCCGTTGGATTCAACGCCCCGGATCACGCCCTTGCCGAGCGTCATGTCTTTTGCGGGAATGTAGGTTCCAGGCTTTGCGAACACCGTCTTCAGCCCGGCGCGCGCATTGGGGGCGCCGCAGACGACCTGAATTGGCGCGCCCTCGCCGCAATCGACCATACAGACGCGCAAGCGGTCGGCGTTAGGGTGCTGATTGGCCTCGATCACATGCGCGATCACGAAGTCTTTCAGCTTTTTGGCTGGATCGTCGAGGCCTTCAACCTCAAGGCCGATGCGCGTCAACGTCTCGACGATCTCGTCGAGAGGCGCGTCCGTTTCGAGATGGTCCTTGAGCCAGGAGAGGGTGAGTTTCATGTCAGCTCTTTTTATGCGCTCAACCCGCCAGCCAAACTCGGCAGGTCGAGGGGGCGGAAACCGTAATGGGACAGCCAGCGTGAATCGGCTTCAAAGAACGCGCGCAGGTCCGACATGCCGTATTTCAGCATGGCGATGCGGTCGATGCCGATGCCCCAGGCAAAGCCCTGATAAACGTCGGGGTCGATGCCGCAATTGCGCAGCACGTTGGAATGGACCATGCCGCAGCCCAGAATTTCGAGCCAGTCCTCGCCCTCGCCAAAGCGGATCTCGCCGTTCGAGCGCCTGCACTGGATGTCGACTTCCATCGACGGTTCGGTGAACGGGAAGAACGACGGGCGGAATCGCATCTTCACGCTCGGCACTTCAAAGAACGCCTTGCAGAATTCTTCCAGCACCCATTTCAGATGGCCAAGATGGGCGGACTTGTCGATGACCAGCCCCT
>CAMCMI010000129.1 GCA_945875875.1 Rhizobium sp. Q54 | reverse complement strand
GCGGGCGATGTGGCGAGGCGGAAGGGGTGCGCGTCGTCGCAAGATTCCGTCACGGCCCAATGATCTGGGAACGTCGGGATCCCCTCCCATGAGCCCGAACGCGGGCTGCGGAACGGCACGTCAGACCAATTGGCGCGGAAGCGGAACTTCCCGTCTGGCCATGCAAAGCCCTCAATGAAATGCGCCTGCGCAAAGTCCGTCTGCACGTCGCGCCAGTTGATTGCGGCCAACTCTTCGAACGAGCCCCAGCCGATGTCGCGCAGCGTTGCATCAATCAGTTCGCGCGGGCTCTTGTGAAAGCCCGGATGCTCCGCTCCGAGCCTGTGCGCCAGCGCGCAAATGAGATCGTGATTGCTGCGACATTCGCCCGGCGGCTCAACGAGTTTTTGCGCGAGTTCAACGTAGGAATGGCCGCCGCCGGTGTAGACGTCGTCATGTTCAAGAAACATGGTCGCGGGCAAAAGAATGTCAGCCATGAGTGCGGTCTCGGTCATGAATTGCTCATGCACGACGACGAACAAATCCTCGCGCGCAAAGCCTTTGCGCACGCGCGTCTGGTCCGGCGCAATCGACATCGGATTGGTGTTCTGGATCAGCATCGCCATGACGGGAGGCCCGTTCGCCAGCACGTCCGCATCGCCGCAGAGCACGGCGCCGACTTGCGATTGATCGAGCATGCGCACGTCTTTGTCGATCACGTCGGAGCCGTCGATCAGCGGCTGGCGCCATTTATAAATAGCGCCGTTATTATGAAACACGCCGCCGCCTTCCAGCAGCCACGCGCCGGTCACCGCGCCGATGCAGCTCGCCGCATGCATGTTGGTGGCGCCATTGCGCTGGCGCGAGAAACCATAGCCCAGCCGGAAGAACGTGCGCTTGCGCTTCCCCACAAGATGCGCGAACGCTTCGATTTGTTCGACGCTGAGGCCTGTCAGCGCCGCCGCCCATTGCGGCGTGCGGGTCGCCAAATGCGCCTCAAGTCCGCGCGGATCGTCGGTATATTTATTCAGGTAATCCCAATCCGCCAGGCCATCGCGAAACAATACGTGCATCACGGCGCAGGCCAGCGCACCATCCGTGCCGGGACGCAGGCGCAGCGCCATATCGGCCTGTTTCATCGTGTCGTTGTCGTAGATGTCGATAACGACAATCTTGGCGCCGCGTTCCTTGCGGGCGCGCATGGCGTGCGTCATCACGTTGACCTGCGTGGCGACCGCGTTCGTGCCCCAGATGACGACGCAATCGCTCTTGGCCATCTCGCGCGGATCGGGGCCAGCCATGCGGCCAGTGCCCGCCAGAAACCCCGGCCAGGCAAGGTTGACGCAGATGGTGCCGTTGTGGCGCGAGTATTTCTTTGAATGCGCCAGCCGGTTGACGCCGTCGCGCATCACCTTGCCCATGGTGCCGGCGTAATAATTCAGCCAGACGCTTTGGGCGCCATGTTCACGCTCGGCTTCAAGAAAGCGCTCCGCAATAGAGCTTAAAGCGTCGTCCCATGAGATGCGTTCAAACTGGCCGGAGCCTTTCGGCCCGGTGCGGCGCATGGGATAAAGCAGCCGGTCTGGATGATGAATGCGCTCGGCGTAGCGCGCCACCTTCGCGCAGATCACGCCCGCCGTGTAGGTTTGATCTTTGGCGCCGCGTATGCGGCCAATCGTGTTGCCGTCGATCACTTCAACGTCCAGCGCGCAGGCGGACGGGCAATCATGCGGGCAAACGGACGGGCGATGTTCGATCTGTGCGGGCGCGTTCATGTCAGGACCTCCACGCGCATCATGGCGAGTGGAGGCCATTGTTGCAATCGCTAGAAGCGGGTCGTGATATCGACCAGCCACGAAGGCGCGGCTTGCGTGAGCGCAGTTTCAAGCGTTTTGTCAAAGCCGGTGAGAATGGCGAGGCCGATAACCAGCAGGGCCGCGCCCATCAGCATTTTGCCAGCCTTTCCGCCCGTCAGCATTTTGCCGCGCCAGCGCTGGATTGTCTCGCGGGAGGCGAACCCCAGCAGCAATAAAGGAAGTGCCGCGCCGATTCCAAACGCCAGCATGGTGAGCGATACGGCGCCGAGGTTTTCTCCGCGCGCCGCCAGCAAAGAGGCTGCTCCCAGCGTTGGCCCCACGCATGGCGCCCACACCGCGCCAAGCAAAAGCCCGACGCTGAACTGGCCGCCAAGCCCAGAGGTTGAGAAGCCGCCAAAGCGTTGCTCGGTCCAGTTCGCCAGCGGGCCTGCGGCCACTGCAACCCGCGTTTGCAAGGCAGGCATCAGCAACAGCGCGCCGAGGGTTATCATAAGAACTGCGGCTGCGACGCGAAACACGCTTGCGTCCAACCCCAGCGCAAAACCAAACAGCGCAACGAATATGCCTATGGCGGTGAAGGAAAGCGCAAGGCCCGCCGCCAGCGCGACGGGGCCGAATTTATGCTCGCTCACGGCTCCGCCAAGCACCATGGGTAAAAGCGGCAACACGCAGGGCGATAATATCGAGAGAACGCCGGCGAGAAACGCCAGCCCTAGTGTCCCGTCCATATCTGGTCGCCTGCGTTTACGAGTTCAACGCCGAGCGCATCAGGGCCTCAATCGCAGCCGCGTCAGTCACGCCCGCCGAACGCGCTTTCTCAATCTTGCCGTTGAAGCTGATGAGCGTTGACTGGATGTTTGCCTTCATCGCCCGCACGGCGTCTTTCTGGCTGTCGAAATCGATCACGAAAATTTTAAGGCCGACGAAGTCTTTTCCAGCGGCTACCGATGCGATGATTGGCTTTTGCTTGGTGCAGACGGAGCACCAGGGCGCGCTGATTTCCACCAGAATTGGCTTGCCTGCGGCCTGCGCTGCATTGAACGCTGCTTGCGTGAACGGCTTTGTATCGGCGGCGAATGCAGGCTGGGCGAGCGCTGCGGCGGCTATTGTGGCCAGCGCGATCAGGTTTCTGCGGTTCAGCACGGGATGCTCCCTTCATGACCGATAAAAATTTGCATCAATGAACAGAGTCTTGACTACACGAATCCTCTGGCAGTGGCCAACAAAAAAAGCGGAGCGCTTATACGCTCCGCTTCAAGGGTCAGTGCAAAAACCGCTGCCTAGCCGACGATTTCGTTGCCAGCAAACCATTGCGCGATTTCAATCGCGGCGGTCTCGGGGGCGTCGGAGCCGTGCACAGTGTTTTCGCCAACGGAGACTGCGAATTCCTTGCGGATGGTGCCAGCATCGGCATTGGCCGGGTTGGTGGCGCCCATCACGTCGCGATAGGTCTTGATGGCGTTCTCACCTTCAAGAACTTGCACGACGACGGGGCCGGAGATCATCGACTCGACCAGCTCGCCGAAGAACGGGCGGGCGCTGTGGACGGAATAGAAAGTCTCAGCCTGACCGCGCGTCATGTGCACGCGCTTTTGCGCGACGATGCGCAGACCTGCCTGCTCGATCTTCGCGTTGACCGCGCCGGTGAGGTTGCGACGCGTTGCGTCGGGCTTCAGAATGGAAAACGTGCGTTCAATCGCCATGTCGAAAAGTCTCGCAAGTGTTTGTATATGGAGAAGCGCTTATAGCCGCGCCTGCTGCGGCGCACAAGGTGAGAGTAGGTAGTAGGCAGTAGGCAGTAGGCATTAGGAAAGCAAATATCCCAAAGAATGCGGGCTTCCAGCCCGCAAAACGGCGTAAGCCGTTGCTTTAGGCTGCAAACAGCCAAAGCCGGAAAGCCATCCACGTAAACGGCGTTAGCCGTGGCGCCTCACCAATTATGCGCCCTTAAAAACCTCACCACACGAGCTTCGGCGGCTTCGCGCGTTTGGCCTTCCACGCCAACGTCCCAATAGTCAGATTTTGGCAGGCATTCCTGCAAATAGCGCGCTGCGGACGTGCCGTGGAAGGCGTCGGCGCCGGGTACGATCAGCGCGGGGATGTCGAGCTGCATCATGTCTTCAGGCTCGGCGCCCGCCGCCGTGTCGCGGTCAAACATCGTGCGCAATAGTCCATCGACGATGATCTTGTAGCGCTCGACGTCCATCGCAGCATAGCGCGCGGCGAACTCGGGATCAGCTTTAATCACTGCGGCCCAGGGCCCGCCGCGCGGATCGGCATTGAAGGGCTTGCCGTCGCGCTGCACCAGATCGACCACGGCCTGCAGGCCTTCGCGCTGCACGAAGCCAAGATGATCGGCAAAGCGCATGTGGCTTGAGATGCGATATTTCGGCCCGCCCGTCGGCCACCACAGCACCATTGCGCCCACGCGATCAGGATGCGCCACGGCGAACGCGGTCACGGGCGAACAACCCATGCAGCCGCCCATAATGTGCGCGCGCTCGATGTGCAGATGATCCAGCAGGCCAGCGGCTTGCGTGACGAAATGCTGGAACGTCACGCGCTCCACGCGCCCGCCCGATTGGCCGCATTCGCGCCGGTCAAACGCAATGCAGGTGAAATGCTGCGACAGCCATTCCAGCGGCTTGACCTTGGCGTAAACGCCAAGGCCGGACCATTGCTCGACCACGGCGTTGAAGCCGCCGGGCGAAAACAGCAGCAGCGGCGGGCCGGAGCCCGACACTTCATAGCGGGTGCGGATGCCGTCGATGTCTACAAACGCCATTTGCCTCAGCCTTTGATCTGCTTGCCCGCGCGGGCGTCGGCCACCAATGCCTTGAAGGCGTCAATCGTGCCCTGCGCGGTGTTGAAATAGGTGTCGGTCTTCGAGCCGACCCACTTCTCGCCATAGCCCAGAACCGTTTGCGCCAGCCGCACGCGGCCATCGAGCCATGGGCCGCCGCCAAAGCCGCCGATGCAGGGGATTTTCACCGCTTTCACGACAGCCTCGCCAGCCACCGGGCCGGAATTGGTGAAGTCGAGCGCCACTGCGCCAGCCTCTTCCAGCATCAAGCCTTCTTCGACCAGCTTTGCGGCGGCCGCAGCGGTCGCCAGCGCGGCAGACGAGCTTTGGGCGGAATAGGGGATGCCATATTTCAGCGCGGTCTGCGGCGTGAGGCCGAACTGCGCAAACACAGGAATGCCCGCCTGCGTCATGGCGCGCACGACTTCGGGGAAATTGGCGGCCGCGTCGACCTTGATCATGTCGGCGCCGCCTTCCTTGATGATGCGCACGGCGGCCTTCATGGCGCTCGACAGGCCTTCCTGCAGCGGGCCATAGGGCATGTCGCACGACACCAGCATCCGATCCGTGGCGCGGCGAACGGCCTTGCAGCACAGCAGGATCTCGTCGAGCGTAACCTCGAGCATGGTGGAATGGCCCCAAAGATTGGCGCCCACGCTATCGCCCACGACGATGAAATCCACGCCCGCACGGTCTGCAAATTTGGTGGTCGGGAAATCCCACGCGACGACGCCAATGCTCTTCTTGCCGTCGCGCTTGCGTTGCTGAAGCAGCGGGATGGTGACGGTCTCAAAAGCGTCGGACATAGCGATCCTCTTGTGGTTTCCTCTGCGCGTCGCGCGCGCCCGCCGCTTATTGCACGCAAGGGGCGAGGCTCGTCAATAAACCCTCGTGAAATGGCGCGGTTTGCGCACCCGGACGCCCGGTCTATACTTCAGGAAATTCGAGCTTGGGGAGCGCATCTTGGACGAGACCATGCGGCGGGCGCTGAAGCCCGGCGATTCTGAAATTCGTGCGCTGCCTTTGGGCGCCAACACCAAATTTGCCCGCGATCTGCTCGGCGACGGTCGCGCCTGCGCGCTCGACATTGGCTGCGGCGAGGGCAAATTTACGCGCGGGATCGCGGCCTTCGTGGGCGCGGTCGTGGGCGTGGACGTGAAGGAGCGCGCAATCTTGAAGGCGCGTGCGGCTGCGCAGGCCGAGGGTGTGGCGGTGGATTTTCAAATCGCCAGCGGCGAGTCGCTGCCATGGGCCGACGGCCATTTCGACGTAGTGATTTTCTCCAATTCGCTGCACCACATGCCGGACGCCGCCAAGGCGCTCGCGGAAGCCGCGCGCGTGCTTGCGCGAGGCGGGCTGCTCTACGTGATGGAGCCGGTGGCGGCGGGCCATTACCACGAGGCGACAAGCTTCGTGAACGACGAAACAATCGTGCGCACGCAAGCCTGGGTCGCGTTGAATTCAATGCTGGGGCAGGGGCTTTCGCGCGCGCAGGAAAACCTCTACCGCTCGCGCCGCGCATTCGCCTCGTTCGACGATTGGAAAGACGACCAGTTGGAACGCGATGAAAAGCGCCGCGCAAAGTTCGACGCCGATCCTGAGGGCGTGAAGACGCGGTTCGAAATGCTGGCCGACAAGGAAGACGGCAAGCTGGCGTTCGATCAGGTGTTCCGGGTGGATTTGCTGACGAAGGCGTGAGGGTCAGGGGCGTCCAAAGATACGGCTTGCGCCGTTTTGCGGGCTGGAAGCCCGCGGTCCATTGAGCGCGCCTTTGGACCGCGGGCTTCCAGCCCGCATTCTTTGGGATGCTGGCTGCTTTGTGCTCGATATCCCAAATACGTCTTGGTCGCGGAGGCGGCCATTCACGGTAGGCCGCGAACTCGTCGCCTGCCGTGGGTCTATCTCCCGGCCTTCGCCGGGATGATGCGCGCGGTCCAAAGCGTACCCCAAACAAAAAAACGGCCGGGCGCAAACCCGGCCGCTCTCTAACTCAATCCCAAAAAGCTTACAGCCAGGGCATCAGCGATGCGTGAATCACGTCCTTCACGCCGCCTTCCTTGTTGCCGACGGACTTGATGGCCAGATCCACTTCGTTCAGGCCGAACTTGTGGGTGGTCACCAGATCCAGCGGGAAGCGCTGCGAGGCGAGCTGTTGCAGCGCGAGTTCGCAGGCCAGGTACGAATGGCCGCGCGCGGAATACATGGTGATGTATTTCGTGGTCATCTTGCCGA
This sequence comes from Rhizobium sp. Q54, assembly GCA_945875875.1. GTDB lineage: Bacteria > Pseudomonadota > Alphaproteobacteria > Rhizobiales > Beijerinckiaceae > Terripilifer. Next base: position 1,233 of record CAMCMI010000129.1, on the reverse strand, counting down.
TGGGGAAGTTCGGGAATTCCGGCATTTCGCCCTGAACCACGATGCGGCCAGCCTTGCGCTTCAGCGCCTCGATGCCGAGCATGATCGGGATCGTGCCGGCGCCTGCGGTGCAATCGAGCACCACGTCCACGCCGCGACCGCCGGTTACTTCCATGATGCACTGCAACGGGTCTTCCGCGTTCACGTCAATCGTCACGTCGGCGCCGAGCTTCTTGGCGACTTCGAGACGGGCGTGATCCTTGGACGTGCCGGTGATGATGATCTGCTTGGCGCCGGCCTGTTTGCAGATAACGGTCTGCGACAGACCCTGCTGGCCGGGGCCCTGAATCAGCACAACGTCGTTGTAGCCGACCTTGCCTTCAAACAGCGACCATTCGATGCCGTTGGCCATCGGGGTGACGAGGCCCGCCAGTTCCGGCGACACACCCTTGGGGACGTGATGGACGACCGCGTTCCACGGCAGGTAGACGTATTGCGCAAAGCCGCCCCACAAATGCGGCGCGCGCTCGGAAGACGTGTAGCCGTAGCGGATGCCTTCGGGATTGGTGCGCCAGTCGGTGTTTTCGCAATGGCGATATTCGCCCTTGTGGCACCATTCGCACTTGCCGCACATGACGTAATGCTCGACGAAGACGAGATCGCCTTCCTTGAAACCCTTGCGGCGGGTGAATTCGCGGCCGCACTTGGCGATATAGCCGATGTTCTCATGGCCCATGATGACGTTGGCTTTGGTCGGCGGGCTGCCGTAGAGCTTCACGTCTGTGCCGCAAATGCCGGCAACTTCCATCTTGAGGAGCGCAGCATCCTCCGGGATGTCGGGCATGGGATATTGAAGAATTTCAGTCTTGTTGGGCGCAGTGCGCACGGCGGCCGAAACTTTCTCAACCACGAGCGTCTCCTTCTGGTGTTTCTTGAGCGGATGGAGCGCACTCTAGGACCGGCCCCGGAAGGGTCAAGTCAAAAAGGCGATCACGCGTCCGGGCTTGGTGAATCGGCGGTAAATCCATGCCGCTTTGGCGCGCCGCCGCGCATGGGGGCCAAGCGCTCGTCGCCCGCAATCACTGCCGCCGCCAGAGCGCGAAAGCGGGCTGCGTCAGGGTGCGCCGCGGCCTCTTTGGGCGGGAGTCTTGCGCCCAGCTCGCTGAGTTCGGGAAACGTCGCCAGCCACGGCTCGCTGCTTTCAAGGCTAAGTCCATCGACGCCGGGACGGCACACGAAGGCCATCGACAGGCG
>CAMCMI010000128.1 GCA_945875875.1 Rhizobium sp. Q54 | reverse complement strand
TGGTGGCGTCGGCTATTCCCAGATCTCGATAGAGGAAGAATTCGCGCAAGCCGTCCTTGCGCCATTGCGTGTCGTTTGGGACGATATGCGAGAATTTGGTCGACTCTTCAGCGACGGTGGAACCGTTAGGCATGATCCATCTCCTGTTCAGTCCGGCTCGTTCGCACCCGCAAAAAGGTTTAGGTGCGGCGCAACAAAACTAGAACTGAACATGACGGCCTGCAATCACGCCTTTTGCACTAGGCGCAAAGTATCCCTGGTCCCGGGCCGCGCGGTGAGCTTGCGCGCAACCCCGGCTTGGTCGCGCGCTTTGGTTGCTTGCTTGTTGCGCAGCCTCACGGCGCCTTGATGGCGTCTCCGGCTTTGCGCACCACGTCTGGCGACATGGCGTGCAATCGTGCGATTTGTTTGTCTATTTCAGCACCCGGCATCGGGTTGTTGATCTCGATCTTGATCGCAATTGCCTCGGCCTGAACCTTTGGATCTTTTACGAAGTCGTCAAAAGCCTTGCGCAGCGCGGCTTTTCGGTCGGCAGGCATGCCGGGCGGGCCATAAATCGGGCGTCCCATATCCTGCTGCGCGAAGATGAGTTCGAGGATCGCGCGTTGTTCATCCGTTTTGGCCAGCTCGATGACGGTCGGCGTGTTGGGCACTTTGGGGTGCCGCTTCAGCGACAATTGCGTCAGCACATTGATCGTCCCATCCTCCAGCCAGGTGGGTCGGGCGACGCTGATGGACGAATAGTGCCAGCTTCCAGTGCCGTGAATTTCGCCCCGCTCCATCGCCAGCACCACGTTCGCTGTGCCGCCGTAGCCGGGGATGACTTTGAACTTCGTTCCCAGCACCTGATTCATGCTGCGCGGAAAAATCACGTTGCCGTCTGTGGCGCCCGAGCCGCCGACGATAAATTCGGTAGTGTAAATGTCGGCGAGCTTTTGCACCGGCGCGGTCTTGTAGGAAACCACAAGTCCGACTTCGCTGTTGAGGCTGCCGATCCATCCCAGCTCCCGCGCATCATAGCGGGCGCCGGATGCGCCAAAAAGGGCGGCGGTGGAGACCGATCCGGCTGCGGCGCCGATTACGGTTCCGTCGCGCGGTTGTGCGGCGACCAGCGTGTTGGTCATCACCACGCCGCCGGCGCCGGGCATGTTCTGCACGATCACATTGGGAGCGCCGGGCATGAAATGCGATAAATGGCGGGCGAAGAAGCGGGCGTAGGTGTCATAGCCGCCCCCTACTGGCTGGCCGATGAGCATCTTGATGTCTTTGCCCTTGTAGAATTCTGCGACAGTTTCCGCGCGGGCGGCGGTTGGCGCGGCGATTGCGGCCGCGAGGCAGATCGCGAGCGCGCGGGGCGTGGCGATTGGGCTCATAGACGTTCCTCCGGTTCAGACGTGTTATCGTCAGGCGCATTCGCGCTCTATCGCGAGTGTATCTGAGCCTTTGGCGCCGGGACAACCTGATTTATCCCGGGGCCAAGGGCGGGTTATTCACTCAAAATAGTTTAGTCTATGTTATAAAAGGCCAGTTGCTTCGACCCGATGCGGCGCATTTGCGCCTGAAGGAGTCTCCCGCTGATGCTGAAATCTGTTTCCCCAAGCGTCGTCGCTGGCTATCCCATGCTGAACAGCGCTCTGGCGCAGCTTGACTCCGCTGCGGAGATTTACCCCGTCGCGCCGGACGTGCTCGATATGTTGCGCCAGCCGCAGGAGATGCTTCACGCTCGGCTGACGATCCGCATGGACGATGGCGCCCGCCGCTCGTTTCCAGCATGGCGCTGCCGCTATGACGATTCACGCGGCCCCACCAAGGGCGGCATCCGTTTTCATCCTGCCGTATGCGCGGACGAAGTGCAGACGCTGGCGTTCTGGATGACGTTCAAATGCGCAGTGCTCGATCTGCCCTATGGCGGCGGCAAGGGCGGCGTGCAGGTCGATGCGCGCGCTTTGTCAAAGACCGAGCTGGAGCGCCTGTCGCGCGCCTATGTGCGCGCTTTCGCCCGCATGATCGGGCCGGATCGCGACATTCCCGCGCCCGACATCGCCACCGATTCCACGATCATGGGCTGGATGGTGGATGAATATTCCACCATCGTCGGCGCGCCGTCGCCCGCCGTCATTACCGGAAAGCCGATTGCCCTGGGCGGATCGCTTGGGCGCGAGGACGCAACCGGGCGCGGCGGTTTTTATGTGTTGGCCGATCTGGCGGAAGCGCTTGAGCTGCCAGCCGGCGCCCGCGTCGCGGTGCAGGGCTTCGGCAATATGGGCCAGCACTTTGCGCAATTGATGGAGCACGCGGGCCATCGCATCGTGGCGGTCTCGGATTCGCGCGGCGCGATCTATTGCGCCAGCGGATTGTCGGTGGAGGCGCTGATCGCCGCCAAGCGCGAGGGCTCCGTATCAGTGCTGGCGGGGCGTGGCGGTATTGAAGCCATTGCGCCGGAATCTTTGATTGGCGTTCCCTGCGACGTGCTGGCGCCGGCTGCGCTGGAGGGAATGGTTCACAGCGCAAACGCTGGCAAGGTGCAGGCGCGCATCGTGCTGGAGCTGGCCAATGGCCCGGTGACGCCCGACGCCGACATGATGTTGCGCGAGCGCGGAATCACTGTGATTCCCGATATTCTCGCCAATGCGGGCGGCGTTACCGTGTCTTATTTTGAATGGGTGCAAAACCGGCAAGGCCTGCGCTGGCCGCTGGAGGACGTGCGCGCCCGGCTCAAGCAGAAGGTCACGCATGAGACGCAGGCGATTTGCAAGCTGGCCACAGAACGCCACGTCAGCCTGCGCCGCGCAGCTTACGCGCACGGGCTTTGCAGACTTGCGCTGGCGGTTGGGGCAAGAGGGGCGATTTAATGCTCGATCTGGACCGCGCGCGGCCTCGCGCGGTCCAGATGGGCGCCCTTTGGACCGCGGGCTTCCAGCCCGCATTCTTTGCCGCCGGGGCGCCAGCGTTTCAGGCACGTCATGGCGGCGAAGGCCGCCACCCACGGCAGGCTTTGAGCGCGTTGCCTGCCGTGGGTCCGGCCGTCGCCGGGATGACGCGCGGAGAAATTGAGCCTCAATGATTGAGAACGTCGGCGCGGAACTTGCCTGACGGGGCTTGCGTCCCCTATCCACCATGGTATTTCCACTCAATATCGAACAAAAAAGGCGCGCGCTGATGAATGCGGAGGCAAAGGTGATTGGCGCGAGCGCGATTGATCCGCCATCAAACGTGTTCACCAAAGACGAGATGCGCCCGGCCTATATCGTCTTGTGGACCATGTGCCTGGCGCATTTCCTCAACGACCTTTTGCAATCGCTGCTGTCGGCGATCTTCCCGATTCTCAAAGAAAGCTATCAGCTCGATTTTGCGCAGATCGGCTATATTGCGCTGGCGTTTCACGTCACGGCGTCGCTGCTGCAACCGGCGGTCGGCTGGTACACGGACAAGCGGCCCAAATATTATGCGCTGGCGTTTGGCATGGGCTCGACGCTGATCGGCCTCGTGCTGCTGGCCTACGCCTCATCCTATGCGGGCTTGCTGTTTGCCGCTGCGATGGTTGGCACGGGATCGTCGATCTTCCATCCCGAGGGCTCGCGCGTCACGCGGATGGCGGCGGGCAATCGGCTGGGCATGGCGCAATCGACGTTTCAGGTAGGCGGCAATTTTGGCCAGGCGGCGGGGCCGCTGCTGGCGGCGTTTGTGATTGTGCCTCTGGGACAACGCGGGATCGTCTGGTTCGCGGCGCTGGCGCTGCTCGCCATTCTCGTTCTGGCGGCTGTTGGCCGCTGGTATCAAACACATGCGGCGGCCGTCGGCCAGCGCCTGAAGCGCGAGGCGAAGGCGGCCGTGTCGGCGGGCTTTTCGCGCCGCAAGGTTACTGTCGCCATTACGCTGCTGCTGATCTTGCTGTTCTCCAAGAGCTTCTACAACGCGTCGCTGAACACGTTCTATTCGTTCTATCTAATGGAGAAGTTCGGCCTGTCGGTGCGCGATGCCCAGCTCTATCTCTTCCTTTATATGGGCGCGGTGGCGGCGGGCGTTTACTTTGGCGGACCGCTTGGCGACTGGATGGGGCGCAAGCATGTCATCTGGTTGTCGGTGTTTGGCGCGCTGCCGTTCACGCTGGCTTTGCCGTTCGCCGATCTTTATGGCGCAGCGGCGCTGACGGTCGTCATCGGGCTCATCATGTCGGCGTCGATGTCGCAGGTGCTAGTTTATGCGCTGGAGCTGACGCCGGGCAAGGTGGGCACGGTGTCGGGCCTCTTCTTCGGGTTCAGCTTCGGCATGGGCGGATTGGGCGCGGCGGTGCTGGGGCATGTGGCCGACGTCACGAGCCTTGATTTCGTGTTCAGGCTTTGCGCCTTTCTGCCGGTGCTTGGCGCGGTGTGCTGGTTCCTGCCGGACTTGCGCAAAAAGGCGCAAGGTCTGCCTTGAGGCTTGTGCTTAAGTCTTGTTTTGACGGACTTCGGCTCCAGTTAGAGGACATGGACATTCAAAAAAGCGCTTCCTCACCTTCCTTCGCCGGTTCGGCGCTGCTCGTGCTCGCGGCGGTCGTCCCTGTGTTCGCCACGAGCGTGCTGGGCAGCATCGCCACCATGCCGCAGATACCGGGCTGGTATACGACCATCGTGAGGCCATCGTTCAACCCGCCCAATTGGGTGTTTGGCCCCGCCTGGACGATCCTCTTTATCATGATGGCCTATGCCTTCTGGCGAGTGCTCAGGCTTGATCCCAAAACACCGGGCAGGGGGGCGGCCATTGCGCTCTTCCTCGTGCAGCTCGTCTTCAACGCGAGCTGGTCCTGGGCGTTTTTCTGGGGGCAATCGCCGCTGGCCGGCCTCGTGGTGATCGCCTTTCTCTGGGTGTCGATTGCGGCGACAATCGTCTCCTTCTGGCGGCTTGAGCGCACGGCGGGGCTGCTGCTTGTTCCCTATCTGGCATGGGTGAGCTTCGCCTCGGCGCTGAACTTCGCCATCTTTGTTTTGAACCGCTGATTTAAGGTCAGGTCTATGCTCAGGCTGTTGTCTTGCTTCGAATCGCGTTAGTCAAAGATTCGTAGAACGACGTTCACGGATTTGGAGCAAGATATGGCTGTCGCCTGGAAGCGCGTAGTTCTCAAGCTTTCCGGGGAAGCTCTGATGGGTAGCCAGACTCACGGACTGGACGCTGGCACGCTTGAGCGCATCGCCGCAGACATTGCCCGCGCGTCCGCGATGGGCGTAGAGATTGCCATTGTGGTGGGCGGCGGAAATTTCTTTCGCGGCATTCAGGGTGCAGACAAGGGTATAGATCGCGCCCGCGCCGATTCCATCGGCATGCTCGCGACCGTGATGAACGGGCTCGCTCTTGAGCACGCCATTGAAAAGGCAGGACAACCGGCCCGCGCCTTGTCCGCCGTGCCAATGCCCTACGTCTGCCAGCCCTATTCGCGGCAGGCGGCGCTCAACCATCTCACCAAGGGCCGGGTGGTTGTGCTGGCCGGCGGCACCGGCAATCCGTTCTTCACGACGGACACCGGGGCGGCGCTGCGGGCGGCGGAATTGTCGGCGGACGCGGTTTTGAAAGCCACGCAGGTTGACGGCGTCTATAGCGCCGACCCCAAGAAGGACCCCAACGCCACCCGCTACGAGACCCTGACGCAGCAGGAGGCGATTGAAAAAAACCTCGGCGTGATGGATACGGCCGCTTTCGCGCTTGCCCGCGAGAACGCGATTCCGATAATCGTGTTCTCAATAGCCGAACCGGGCGCCATTTCGCAGGCGCTTGAGGGAACGGGGCGGGCGACGCTCGTCACCCCCTGAGAATAGCGCGCGTGCGCCAGATTACCGGCGCGCAAAACATGAACAGGATCGAACCATGAGTGGATCATTCGACATCGCCGACATTCAGCGGCGCATGCAGGGCGCAATTCAGGCCCTCAAGCACGAATACAGCGGCCTGCGCACAGGCCGCGCCTCGGCCGCTCTGCTGGAACCAGTGCGCGTGGACGCATACGGGCAGACCATGAATCTGGTGCAGGTCGCCACAGTGAGCGTGCCCGAACCGCGCATGCTGTCGGTGCAGGTGTGGGACAAGGGCATGGTCGGCGCCGTTGAGCGCGCGATCCGCGATTCCAACCTCGGCCTTAACCCCGCGACCGAAGGCCAGGTTTTGCGCATCAGGATCCCTGAGCTGAACGAGCAGCGCCGCAAGGAGCTTGTAAAGGTCGCCAACAAATACGCCGAAGACGCCCGCATAGCGGTGCGCCACGTGCGCCGCGACGGCATCGACATCATCAAGAAGGCGTTGAAGGACAAGTCGATCAGCGAAGACGACGAGAAGCGTTTCGAAACCGATGTGCAGAAAGTCACAGACAAGGCGGTCGCAGAGATCGACCAGACGCTTGGCCTGAAAGAAAAAGAAATCATGCAGGTCTAGGGCGATCTCCTTTAGGATGGTTTTCCGGACCATTTTTCTTTGATCTATGACGCGCCGACGACGGCGGAGCAGGCGATGCGCAACGAAGCCAGTGAATCCGCAACAGCCCCGGCTCGCTCTGCGCCGCCGCGTCACATCGCCATAATCATGGACGGCAATGGTCGCTGGGCGGCTGCCCGCGGCTTGCCGCGACTCGAGGGCCATAGGCGGGGCGTCGAGGCTCTGCGCCGGGCGGTGCGGGCGGCTGGAGAGCTGGGCGTCAGCTACCTCACGGTCTATTCGTTTTCGTCCGAGAACTGGCGCCGGCCCCCGCAGGAAATTTCCGATCTGATGGGGCTGATGAAGCGCTTCATCCGCAACGATCTTGCCGATTTGCACGCCAGCGGCGTGCGCGTGCGCATCATCGGCGCGCGCGACAATCTGGCGCCCGACATTCGCAGCCTGCTCGTTGAGGCCGAAGAGCTGACGCGCGACAACACAAAACTCAATCTCACCGTCGCCTTCAATTACGGCTCGCGGCAGGAAATCGCCCAGGCTGCCCGCAAGATCGCGCAGGCCGTGGCGGAGGGGAGGCTCGATCCGGCCCGGATCGACGAGACCATGATCGACGCCTGTCTCGATACCCAGGGCGTGCCTGATCCCGACCTCATCATCCGCACGTCCGGAGAGCAGCGGCTGTCCAACTTTCTGCTCTGGCAATCGGCCTATGCGGAATTTGTGTTCCTGCCCGGCCATTGGCCAGACTTTGACCGCGCCGCGCTGGAGGAGGCGATCGGCATTTATCAAAGCCGGGATCGTCGCTATGGGGCTGTGAGCATACAGGACGCCAAAACCGGCGAATTGGCGGGCGCATGAGCGAGGCGCCAAATTCAGACGTGCAGCATCCCGATACGCAGCCGCCCTCGACGGGGCGGAGTGGACTGGCCGATCTTGGATTGCGGGCCGCTTCCGCCGTCGTAATGGTGTCCCTCGCGCTGGGGACGCTTTGGGCGGGCGGCGTATGGTTCACGATTTTTTGGATGCTGGCCGGACTCGCCATCCATTGGGAATGGCAGAAATTGGCGGGCGGTCATTATTTGCCCGCGCGCATAATTGTTGGCGCCGTCGCGCTGGCGGGGGCCGCCTCGCTGGCCAGCGTCGATGCGGCCGATTGGGCGCTGGCGGTTCTGTTGCTTGGCGCTTTGGCTGTCGCGTTGTGCGCTGCATGGGGCGGCGGCGATGAGGCTGAATCAAAAGGCGCCCTCTTGTCAAAAGGGTCCTGGGCCTTTGTCGGCCTGCTTTATGCGGGCGCGATGGTTATCTCGGTCTGCGTTCTGCGGCACTCGCTGTTTCTGGGCGCGACTGCGATGCTGTGGCTGTTCGCGCTGGTGTGGGGCACGGACGTCATGGCCTATTTTGGCGGTCGACTGATCGGCGGCCCCAAGCTGTGTCGTCCGATTTCGCCGGGCAAAACGTGGTCCGGCTTTATCGTCGGCGTGATCTGTGGCGCGTTGGCTGGCGTCGTCGTCGTTGCATTCAGCCTCACGCCCGGCGAGGCGTCGTTATGGCCGGTGCTGCTGCTCGGCCTGCTGGCTGGCGCAATATCTCAGGGCGGCGATCTGTTTGAGTCGGCGATCAAGCGTCATTACGGCGTGAAGGATTCCGGGCATCTCATCCCCGGCCA
>CAMCMI010000127.1 GCA_945875875.1 Rhizobium sp. Q54 | reverse complement strand
GTCCCCAAAGACCGCGCCGCCGCGCTGCGCAAAGCGTTCATGGCCACGCTCGCCGATCCCGAATTGCTGGCCGAAGCCAAGCGCCTGCGCATCGAGATCACGCCAACGTCCGGCGACGACGTCGAGAAGCTGATCGCAAGGCTGTACGCCACGCCAAAGGACGTGGTGGAAACTGTGCGGAAGACGTTGGGGAGGTAGGGGAGTGGGGGGGGGTAGCCGAAAGATTACCCCTCATCCGTCGTTTGCTGACGCAAACGACACCTTCTACCGCAAGGGGAGAAGGAAGAAACATGCGCCATTGCTAGCCGTGTGCGCCCTTCTCCCCCTGCGGGAGAAGGTGTCGCGCAAAGCGCGACGGATGAGGGGTTTCTCTCGAGCCCAACCCTGCTGCCTACTGCCTACTGCCCTACTCGCTACTCGCTATTCCGCCCCGAAACCCCGTCGCCAGCACATACAGCTCGGCTGAATCCGCCCGGCTTGCTTTGGGCTTCACATGGCGAACAATCGCGTAATCGCGCTTCAGCGCGGCCAGCAGATCGTTTTCCGCCCCGCCCTGAAACACTTTGGCCACAAAAAACCCGCCGGGCAGCGTGATTTCGCGCGCAAATTCTGCGGCAAGCTCGGCCAGATGAATGATGCGCAGATGATCGGTCTTCTTGTGGCCGGTGGTGTTGGCCGCCATGTCCGACAGCACGCCGTGCGCGAGGCCGCCCAGCTTGACGCGGAGCTTCTCCGGCGCCTTGGGATCGAGGAAATCCATCACCTCGAAATCAACGCCCGAGATCGTTTCAATCTCCAGCAGGTCGATGCCAACGACCTTGCTTTTGCCGTTGGCGGACAGGGTTTTCCTGGCCACATATTGCGCCCAGCCGCCCGGCGCAGAGCCCAGATCAATGATGTTCTGGCCCGGCTTGAACAGCTTGTAGCGCTCGTCCAGCTCAATCAATTTATAGACCGCGCGCGAGCGCCAGCCTTCTGCGCGCGCCCGCGCCACATAGGGATCGTTGAGCTGTCGCTCCAGCCAAGTCTTGGAGGAGAGCGTGCGCTTGCCCGCGCTTTTCACGCGGATCTTGAGCGAGCGACCGCCTTCGTGCCCGCTTGCGCCGGGAGTTTTGGAGGCGCTCATGGCGCGATCTCCCGCACGGGATCATGCCGCCAGACGCCGTCCGCGCTCATCAATTGCACCAGAATGCCCTCGCGCAGGCCACGGTCCGCAATGCGCACGCGCTGGCTTGGAAAAGCGCGGCGGATCGCCTCCAGAATGGCGCAGCCCGCGAGCACCAGATCGGCGCGCTCATGGCCGATGCAGCCATTGGCCGCCCGTTGCTCATAGCTCATGCCGCGCAACATATTCACTGTACCCTCGATTTCGACATCGGACATCCACAAACCGTCCACCCGCCGCCTGTCATAACGCAACAGGCCCAGATGCACGCCGGCCAAAGTTGTGACCGTGCCGGATGTTCCTAGCAGATGAAATCGGTCGCAGCGCGCCTCGCCTGCTTTTTTTTCAACAAAAGGCGCCAAAGCCGCGCCGACATGCGCGACCATGGCCTCGAAGGCCGCAAAATCGACGTCATGGCCGCCTAACTTTTCAGCAAGCGTGACCACGCCCATTTGCAGCGACGCCCAAACCCGAACCCGATCGCGCAGCGAGGCGCCGTTCTCGCCACGGGCCAACCACACAATCTCGGTGGAGCCGCCGCCAATGTCGAACAGCACCAGTGAGCGCGCGTCCTTGTCCGCCAGCGCGGCGCAGCCGGCCGCCGCCAGATGCGCCTCGGTCTCTCGGTCGACGATTTCTAGATCGACGCCCAGCTCATCAGTGACGCGGGCGAGAAACGCCCCGCCGTTTTCCGCCGCCCGGCAGGCTTCCGTCGCAATAAGCCGCGCCCGGGTGACCCCCTTGGCGCGCATTTTATCGCGGCAAACCGCCAACGCCCCCAGCGTGCGCACGATGGCGGCCTCCCCCAGCCGCCCCGAAGAGCCAAGCCCCTCGCCCAGCCGCACGATGCGCGAGAACGCGTCAATGATGCGAAACGCGTCATAGGTGGGGCGGGCGATCAGCAGGCGGCAATTATTGGTGCCAAGATCAAGCGCGGCATAGGTGTCCTGTTGCGCCCGACATGTCGGGCGCTGGAAACTTTCGCCGTTTAAGTCCGGGGCGCGCCCGCTCTCCGGCGGCCCGGCGAGCGGCGCGCCGGAGCCCTCCGTCCAATCCCTCGACAAATGAAACTCCATTGCGCCGCGATTCCCAAAACCGGGCGCATGTCCAGCAGGAATGTAAGCATGCGCCGACAATGGCGCCAAGGCCAGCAAAAGAACGAGAAGCCCCAAAGCGCCGCACGCCGGCGCCCCGCCAGCCCAGCTTCGATGTTGACACGCAAAGCCCTATCGCATTAAGAACCGCGCGCTGACAGGCCCCGCGGCTTACCCCGCGCCGCCTTGACGCTGCAAGACAAGCCGCCCGCTCGCGGCTCTCTTGGGGGATAGTTCAACGGTAGAACTACCGACTCTGACTCGGTCAATCTTGGTTCGAATCCAGGTCCCCCAGCCAAAAAGCATTCGCACAATTGGCTTTGCGCTTTCTGCCCAAGCTTGACATTTAATCAAGCTGCCAACTGCAACTGCCCCGGCAATTTCCCAGCCTCGGCGGACACCTTGAAGCCCGCAGGCGGCGTCCATTTGGTGAGGGTCTGGTTGATGGAAAAACTCACCGCGACGCTGTCTCGAGTTCGCAGTCCAAGGCCCCTCAGCGCGCGGCGTTGTCCGCGTTCGCAAAAAACAATTGCGCGCCGTTGATCTTGTAGCCGTTGATGGAATCCTGTCCCGGCTTTGAGATGATCCAGTCGATAAAGGCCTGTCCCGCAGTGACTTTTACGGACGGATGCCTTGCTGGATTTACAAGTATGATTCCATATTGATTGAACAGGCGCGCATCGCCCTCGACCAGCAATTCGAGCGCGTCCTTGTTCTTGAAGCTGAGCCAGGTCGCGCGGTCGCTGAGGACATAGGCGCCCATCGCGCCGGAGGTGTTGAGCGCGGCGCCCATGCCCTGGCCGATTTCGCGATACCAGGGCGCCTTGGCGCTTGCAGGATCAAGCCCGGCGGCCTTCCATAACGCCAGCTCGGCGGAATGCGTGCCGGACTTGTCGCCGCGCGAAACGAAGGGCGCGGCAGAAGCCTGAACCGATTTCAAGGCGGCAATAATATCCTTGCCGCCGCGCACTTTTGCAGGATCGGATTTAGGGCCGATAAGGACGAAATCATTATACATGACGTTGAAGCGCTTGACGCCGTATCCGTCGGCTACAAACTTCTCTTCCTGCGGTTTGGCGTGGACAAAAACAACGTCGGCATCGCCGCGTCGTCCCGTCTCCAGCGCCTGTCCGGTGCCCTGCGCAACCACCTTCACGTCTATGCCGCTTGCGGTTTTGAACAATGGCAAGATATGCCCGAAGAGGCCGGAATCCTGCGTCGAGGTGGTGGAGGCCACGACGATGGATTGCTGCTGCGCGACAGCGGGACTGGCCGCAAACGCGAAGGCGCCGAGCGCGATTGCGAGAGCATACGCCTTCATGAAAGAGCCTCCTGTGAGATGACAAGCTCGCCCGCCAGAAAGCGCTGCGCTTCAGGGCTTTCCGGTTTATTGAAGAAGGATGCGGCGGGAGCGCGCTCAACAAGGCGCCCGTGCGCCAGAAACAAAACTTCGGAGCCCAGCCTGCGCGCCTGTCCGATGTCGTGCGTGGACATGACGATCTTGACGCCCATGGCGGCGCTCGCCTGCACGATGTCTTCCACAGCTTTTGTTTGCGCGGGATCAAGGCTTGCCGTCGGCTCGTCCAGAAACAGGATCGCGGGATTGCGCGACAATGCGCGGGCCAAAGCCAGGCGCTGCTGCTCTCCGCCGGAAAGACGACGCGCTGGCCGCTGCGCCAGATGCGAAAGCCCCACGCGGTCAAGGGCTGCGCGAACCGCTTTATCGTTGGCTGGCAGCCCCGCCGCCTGCAAGGCGAACGCGACATTGGCGGCCACGCTGCGCCTCAGCATGACGGACTTTTGAAACACGAACGAGACCTGGCTCCGGGCGCAATCAACATCGCCCGAGCTTGGCGCCGCAAGACCCATCATCAGCTTCAACAACGACGTCTTGCCGGAGCCATTTGGCCCCATCAGGATAACCGGCCCGCCTGCGCTGATTTCAAGGCAAACATCCTGCAAAACATCGACGACGCCATATCGCAGGCTAGCATTGCAAAGCCGGAGAAGCGGCTGTGGCGCAGCGTTTTTATCCGTGCGCTTATCCTGCATGGCGCACCGACCACTGGCGCACGCCCCATGCCAGTGCGTTGACGCAAAACATGATGGCGATGAGGATGATCCCAAGACTGATCGCCAGCGGCAGATCGCCCTTCGACGTCTCCAGCGCGATGCTGGTCGTCATCACGCGCGTAAAACCCTCGATATTGCCGCCGACGATCATCACCGCGCCGACTTCTGCGGCGGCGCGTCCAAAGCCCGCGAGCAAAATCGTCACCAGCGAAAACCGCGCATCCCACAACAACGCGCGCACGCGCATAGCGCCGGGCACGTCCATCGCCGTGAACTCGTCTTTGTATTCGGCCCAGAAATCTTCGATCACCTGACGCGAAAGCGCAGCGATGATGGGCGTAATAAGAATCGTCTGCGCTATTATCATGGCTTGCGGCGTGAACAGAAGGCCCAGAAAGCCAAGCGGGCCCGACCGCGACAGCGCCAGAAACACCAGCAGCCCAACGACAACCGGCGGCAGGCCCATCAGCGCATTCAGCGCTATGACGAGTCCCTGCCGGCCCGGAAACTGCGTCAGCGCAAGGCACGCGCCAAGGCTTAGGCCCAACACGCCGGCGATCAGCGTCGCCGCCAACGTCACGGCCAGCGACAGCTTCACGATGGCCAGCAATTGCGGATCGCCGCTCAGAATGAGTTGAAATGCGCTGGTTTCGTCCATACCCGCCACAAACAGATTGACCCTGCGCGATATGTGACATTGACTACGAAACTGTCAAATTTTGGAAACAGTGCATGAATATGCTAGAAAACGCAGGCCTGATCTTTCTGACAACCGCAGAGGCCGCCGATTATTTGCGGATCAAGGAGCGCAAGCTCTACGAGCTGGTGGCCGAGGCGGCGATTCCATGCACGAAGGTGAGCGGCAAATGGCTCTTCCCCCGCCCAGAGCTTGATCGTTGGCTGCTCGCTGGCATGCTGCGCCCGCCCGGGCTCGCGCCAGCGGATGCGCCGCCGATTTTGGGCGGCAGTCACGACCCTTTGCTGCAATGGGCGCTGGCGGAGAGCCGCGCGGGAATCGCCATGTTGCCGGAGGGCAGCGAGGCGGGGTTCCGGCGCTTTCTGAATGGCGAGATCATCGCAGCCGCGCTGCATTTTCACGATGTGAGCGCGCCGGGCGCCGACGCCAATTTGGGCGCCGTCTCGTCGCAAACGCGCTTTTATGATTGCGTGTTGATTGGCTTTGCCGCACGCACGCAGGGCTTTCTCGTCGCGCCCGGCAACCCGCTCAAGATTGCGACGATTGGAGATGCGCTTGCAGCCAAGGCCCGTCTTGTCATTCGCCCGCAAGGCGCCGGCGCGCAGCAATTGCTCGAAGCCTTGATGAAGCAAGCCGGGTTTAGCGACAACGATTTGCCCGCCAGCGCGATTGTCCCCACCGGCCCTGACGTAGCGCAAGCGATCCGCTCGGGACATTGCGACGTCGGCGTTGCGACCGAGGCCGTGGCGCTTGCAGCGGGCGTTGGTTTTGTGCCGCTGGTTCAGGAGCGATTTGACCTGCTGATGCGCCAGCGCGACGCGTTCCGTCCGCAATTGCAAAAACTGCTGGCGTTCATGCGCTCGGCTGACTTTGCAGCGCGCGCCAAAGAACTCGGCGGGCTTGATGTTTCAGCGGCAGGCGAGGTGCGCTGGGCGCCTTAAGCCCTCAGCTCCGCAAGCCCGGCGCTTCCTGCCCTGTCCGCTCCACGTATTCGGTGTAGCCGCCGCCGTATTGTTGCACGCCTTCAGGCGTTACTTCCAGCACGCGGTTGGAGAGCGCGGCCAGAAAGCGGCGATCATGCGAGACGAACAGCATCGAGCCTTCGTATTGCGACAGCGCTGTAACCAGCATCTCTTTTGTCGCCATGTCGAGATGGTTCGTGGGCTCGTCAAGCACGAGAAAATTCGGCGGATCATAGAGCATTTTGGCCATCACCAGACGAGCCTTTTCTCCGCCTGACAAGACGCGGCACTTCTTCTCCACGTCATCGCCCGAGAAGCCGAAGCAACCGGCCAGCGCGCGCAAAGAGCCCTGCCCCGCTTGAGGAAATGAATCTTCGAGCGATTGAAAGATCGTGCGGTCGCCGTCCAGCAAGTCCATCGCGTGCTGCGCGAAATAGCCCATCTTGACGCTGCCGCCCAAAGAGACCGCGCCGCCGTCTGGCGTCGTGGAGCCGACGACGAGCTTCAGCAGCGTGGACTTGCCGGCGCCGTTGACGCCCATCACCGCCCAGCGCTCCTTGCGTCGCACCTGAAAATCCAGCCCCTCATAAATGCTGCGCGAGCCATAGCTTTTGCGCACGCCTTTGAGGCTCACGACGTCCTCGCCCGAACGCGGCGCTGGCAGAAAATCAAACTGAACCACCTGCCGGCGCTTTGGCGGCTCCACGCGCTCGATCTTGTCGAGTTTTTTCACGCGGCTTTGCACTTGCGCGGCATGGGAAGCGCGCGCCTTGAAGCGTTCAATGAATTTTATTTCTTTGGCGAGCATCGCCTGCTGGCGTTCAAATTGCGCCTGCTGCTGCTTCTCGCTTTGCGCGCGTTGCTGTTCATAAAATTCATAATCGCCTGAATAAGTTGTTAACCCGCCGCCGTCGATTTCAACGATTTTGGTGACGATGCGGTTCATGAATTCGCGATCATGCGATGTCATCAACAGCCCGCCCTCATAGCCGCGCAAAAAATCCTCAAGCCAGATCAGGCTCTCAAGATCGAGATGGTTGCTTGGCTCATCGAGCAGCATCGCATCGGGCCGCATGAGCAGAATGCGGGCGAGCGCCACGCGCATTTTCCAGCCGCCCGACAGCGCCCCGACGTCGCCCTCCATCATCTCCTGGCTGAAACTCAAGCCCGCCAGCACTTCGCGCGCGCGCCCGTCGAGCGCATAGCCATCCAGCTCCTCAAAGCGCGCCTGCACTTCGCCATAGCGCTGGATGATGTCCTCCATCTCGTCCGCGCGCTCAGGGTCCGCCATGGCGGTCTCAAGCGCCTTCAGCTCGGCTGCGACCTCGCTCACAGGCCCTGCCCCGTCCATAACCTCGGCAATGCAGCTGCGACCCGCCATCTCGCCAACGTCCTGGCTGAAATAGCCGATGGTGATTCCGCGATCGACGCCAACCAGCCCCTCATCTGGCGCCTCCTGGCCTGTCATCATGCGGAAAAGCGTTGTCTTGCCGGCCCCGTTAGGCCCGACAAGCCCCACCTTCTCGCCCCGCTGCAACGCGGCGGACGCCTCGATGAAAAGGATCTGGTGGCCGTTTTGTTTGCTGATGTTCTCAAGACGAATCATGGGGCGCGGACCTGTAAAAAACTGCGGCGCTCTTATGCCACGAGCAAGCCTTGACCACGAAACTGCTTGAGCACGAGCAAGCTTGAAGAGACGACGACGGCAAATGAGCGCGATCTTGTAACTGACCTGAGCGCGAACGGAAACAAAACGCAGCTTTCGCAATTAACAAAGAGCAGCTTCACCAAATGGAGGCAGCGATGGCAGACCTCTCCGACGCCGATAAAAGAGTGCTGCTCGGCGATCATTACGTCGAAGCGCAACGCGACCGGGCGCCAGCAGGCAGCGCAGCGGCGGCAAACCTGCGCGCCCGTGAAGAAGTAGACAAGATGGATAATTGGACGACCTGGTCGATAGCTATCGCCATCGTCTCGGCGCTGATCGTTTTGACCAATTATTTTGGAGCGGCGTTCGCCTACAATCCCGGCCTTGAGATTGGGGCCGGAATTGTTTTTATCGTCGCGGTGTTGCTGGGAATATACTCGCGTCGCCGGAAGCGGTCGATAATGGCGCGCGCAAAATAGCGCCTGCGTGTCAAAACGCAGG
>CAMCMI010000126.1 GCA_945875875.1 Rhizobium sp. Q54 | reverse complement strand
CTGCGTGGAGCGATGCTGGCCAAGAACCCGGCAAGCAAGCCGCTCAGAGACGCCATGCCTGGCAACGACATGCTCCACGCACGCGCGGCGACGTGCGGGGCTTAGAAGTTTCCCGAGGCAGCCTCTTTTAAAATCAGCTTCTCGATCGTGAGATCTGAGACCGCTCGGCGAAGGCGATTGTTCTCTGCCTCAAGCTCTTTAAGGCGTTTCACCTGATCGCCTTTCAGGCCACCATATTCTGACCGCCAACGGTAATAGGTAACTTCCGTCACCCCTATCGATCTCACAGCCTCGGCCACTGGCCGACCCTGCGCTGTGAGAACGTCAACCTGCCGAAGCTTGGCTACAATCTCTTCCGCCTTGTGTTTCTTCCTAGGCATTCCACGTTCCTCCATCAGGCTCAAAAGCCATACTTCAGGGAGGACCACTTTTCAGGGCGCAGACCACTCATCGCCGGAGCTGTCGCGCTGGGGCTGCCGGCGCCCACAGCCGAACAGGCGGCGGTGAAAATTGCCCGCGAGGCGCTTGTGCAGGCGAAGATCCGACTTCGGATGGCGCGCACGTCCAAAGATCCCGCCCAGATTGCTGCGGCGGAACAGGCATTGGCGAACGCGTCCGCGACATTGGCGAATGCGCAGGCGCAGCTCATTGCGAGCCAGCCAGCCGCTACGTCGCAGGATCGTTTGATTCAGCAGGCCGAGCGTCTTTTGACGTTGGCGGGCAATGTCGCCACCAGGCTGCGGGCGAAGCGGACAGCTTAGTCCGGCGCTTGCGCAGTCCGACAGAATGGCCGGGCGCGCTCCCGGCCATTTTCGTTTGCGCCGCTTTCTGGCGCCTCCCTCTTTCTCTTGGGGGCGTCCTCGCTTAAACAGGCCGTACATTTTGATCTCTGGAGGATTCCATGACCGCCATTCTCGACATCTCCGCCCGCGAAATCCTCGATAGCCGCGGCAATCCCACGATTGAGGTTGAGGTGGTGCTTGAAGACGGCTCTTTTGGCCGCGCCGCCGTGCCCTCTGGCGCCTCCACCGGCGCGCATGAGGCGGTTGAGCTGCGCGACGGCGACAAGTCTCGCTACGGCGGCAAGGGCGTGCTGAAGGCGGTTGAAAACGTCAACACCATCATCAACGACGCTTTGGTTGGCGAAGAGGCTGAAGACCAGATCGCCATCGACGAGGCGATGATTGACCTCGACGGCACGCACCACAAGGCAAACCTTGGCGCAAACGCCATTCTGGGCGTGTCGCTGGCCATCGCCAAGGCTGCGGCGGAAGCGTCCGGCCTGCCGCTTTATCGCTATATCGGCGGCACGCAGGCGCGTGTTCTGCCGGTGCCGATGATGAACATCGTCAACGGCGGCGCACATGCCGACAATCCCATCGACTTTCAGGAATTCATGATCCTGCCGGTTGGCGCGCCCAATCTGAAGGAAGCCGTGCGTTGGGGCGCGGAAGTGTTTCAGGTGCTGAAGGCTGGCCTCAAGAAGGCGGGCCACAACACCAATGTCGGCGACGAGGGCGGCTTTGCGCCCAATTTGCCGAGCGCCGAAGCTGCGCTCGATTTCTGCATGGACGCGATCCGCCAGGCCGGGTTTGAGCCGGGCAAGGATATGTATCTGGGCCTCGATTGCGCCGCGACCGAGTTCTTCAAGAACGGCGCCTATCATTACGAGGGCGAGGGCAAGACGCGCACCATCGACGAGCAGGTGGAATATCTGGCCAAACTGGTCGAGGCCTATCCCATCGCCAGCATCGAAGACGGCATGTCGGAAGACGATTGGGCCGGCTGGAAGGAACTCACCAACGCGATTGGCAATAAGTGCCAGCTTGTCGGCGATGATTTGTTCGTGACCAACGTCAAGCGCCTGTCGCAGGGCATTTCCACCGGGGTCGGCAATTCCATCCTCGTGAAGGTGAACCAGATCGGCTCGCTCACCGAGACGCTGGCGGCCGTCGATATGGCCCATCGCGCAGGCTACACTGCGGTGATGTCGCATCGCTCCGGCGAGACGGAAGATGCGACCATTGCCGATCTGGCCGTGGCGACAAATTGCGGACAGATCAAGACCGGCTCGCTCGCCCGTTCCGACAGGCTGGCCAAGTACAACCAGCTCATCCGCATTGAGGAAGAGCTCGGCTCGCAGGCGGTTTACGCCGGACGCGGCGCGCTCAAGGCGCTCGCTCGCGGCTAACAGCTTTCGAGCGCGCGCCTGCGGGCGCGCGCCTCTTTACCAAAGATCGGAGCCTTCCATGACCAGCATCTTCGATCCCCTGCGCGTTGGCGCGCTTGATTTGCCCAATCGCATTATCATGGCGCCGATGACGCGCTCTCGCGCTGACGCAAATGGCGTTCCGCTGGACATGGTGGCCGATTATTACGCGCAACGCGCCGATTGCGGGCTCATCCTCTCGGAAGCGATCTACGTGTCCGACATGGCGAAGGGCTATGTGCGGACGCCGGGGCTGGCGAATGCTGCGCAGGTTGCGGGCTGGAAGCGCGTGACGGATGCTGTTCATGCAAAGGGCGGGCGCATGTTTGCGCAGCTGTTCCACACTGGCCGCGTTGCGATGCCCGACTTTTTACCCGGCGGTGCGCAGCCTGTGGCCCCAAGCGCCATCGCCATCAACGGCAAGAACTGGACGGATTCGGGCCAGAAGCCGCACGTCGTGCCGCGCGCGCTGGAGACCGACGAGATTGCAGGCATTGCGGGCGAGTTTGCCCAAGCGTCGCTGCGTGCAATTGAGGCTGGCTTTGACGGCGTGGAGATTCACGCTGCGTCGGGCTATCTGATCCACCAGTTTCTCGACGCCAGCATGAATACGCGCACGGATATTTACGGCGGGTCCGTTGAAAACCGGGCGCGTTTTCTGCTGCTGGTCGCCGATCGCGTGATCGAGGTGATTGGCCGCGAGCGCGTCGGCCTAAAGGTTTCGCCGCGCATACAATTCAACGACGTGCAGGATTTGGACGCCGAGGAGATTTATCCCCATGTAGCGCGGGAAATGTCGGCGCGCGGCATCGCTTATCTGCACGGCGCGAAGCAGGGCGGTTACGAAGTTCACGCGCACTTGCGCCCGTTGTTCAAGGGCCTGTATTTCGCCGGGGCCGGTTTTGACAAGGCTGGCGGCGACGCGTTGCTCGTGTCCGGGGGCGCGGACGCCATCGTTTATGGCAAGCCCTATATCGCCAATCCTGATCTCGTAAACCGTATGCGCTCTGGTCTGGCTCTGGCGGAACCCGACGGGTCCACTATCTATGGCGGCGGAGCCAAGGGTTACGTCGATTATCCGGCGGCTGACTGAGGCCGGGTTTTTAAGGAGATAAGGCAATGCGCACACATATGATTGCTGGCGGCGTTTTGGCAGGTGTGTTGTTTGCGGCCTCTGCGGCCCATGCACAGAACCGGCAAAACACCGTCAACATGTCCTGCGCGCAGGCGCAATCCATCGTGACGCGCTCCGGCGCAATTGTGCTTGGCACCGGCGGGCAGACCTTCGACCGTTTTGTGAGCAGCCGCGCTTATTGCACGCCCTCAGAGATCACCAAGTCCGCCTGGGTCCCCACGGCAGACGTGGCGCAATGCTTCATCGGTTTTCGTTGCGAAGAATACAGCCACGACATTATCCGCTAGCCCGGCGCACTGGCCCCGCAGTCGCCGATGGGCTAACGCTATCGCCTTGAGCGGGGGCGGGGCGTGCAATCTTTCGGGCAGATCATCGGCATATTGCTCGACGTGGTCGGGCCGGTCTTTATCATTGCGGCGGTTGGCTATGGCTGGGCGCGCTCGGGCAAGACGTTTGATTCGTCTTTTGTAGCGCTCGTTGTCAACGGAATCTCCACCCCATGCCTTGTGCTCGACACGTTTACGCGGGCGGGGCTGGCGCCGGCGGCTTTGACGGAAATGGCTTTGGCGTCGGCTTTGTGTCTGTCGCTGGCGGCGGTTTCGGGCTGGGCGCTGGTGCGCGGCATGGGGCTGCCGGTGCGCACCTATCTGCCGTCGCTGATCTGGAGCAATGGCGGCAATATGGGGCTGCCGCTTTGTCTGTTTGCGTTCGGCGAGCGCGGACTTGGGCTGGCGATCGCGTGCTTTGCGGTCTCCAGCGTCTCCAATTACACGTTCGGGCAGGCGTTGGCGGCTGGCGGGCTTGGCTTCCGGCAAGTGCTGAAAATGCCGATGATGTGGGCGCTTGCGCTCACCTTCGTGCTGCTGAACTGGGACATTCAATTACCGGTCTCTGTCGGGCGCGCGGTCAATTTGCTGGGCGCAATCACCGTTCCGCTTATGCTTCTGTCGCTCGGTTATGCGCTGGCTTCGCTGAACGTAGCCTCGTTCGGGCGCAATTCTTTCTTTGCCGCCGTACGCCTGCTGGGCGGCTTTGCAATCGGCTGGCTGGTGGCGTGGGGGCTGGAGCTTGAGGGCGTGGCGCGCGGCGTCCTGATTATTCAAAGCGCGATGCCGGCTGCGGTGCTGAACTATCTGTTCGCCGCCCGCTACAACAACGATCCGCAGGAAGTGGCTGGCGTGGTGGTGATTTCGACGCTGATGTCAGTCGTCGCGCTGCCGTTGTTTTTGCTGAGCGTGCTTTAAAATACAAGAAGGGCCGCGCAGATTGCTCCGGCGCGGCCCTTCCATTGTCTGTCCGCGATGTGCGGATAGGGAATTATGACGCGCCGCTCACGCGGGGCGGTTGACCTCACGAGGAGACCTGATTCCCATGACCGGCATCTGCGGCTTGTGACAATGAGACACTCGATCACCTCCTTTCAATGGTTGACGACAAAACCAATGTAGGGCCGATTTCACGATTCGAAAAGAGCGATTGAGGCTGCGCCGCGCGCCATGCTGACGCGGCCTCGCGATTGCGTTAAGAGGGGCATATGACAATGGCCAGCACAGCTTCCAACAGCGCGCCCGTGGTGCGTTTCGCACCGTCCCCCACGGGGCGCATTCACATCGGCAACGCCCGCACGGCGGTGTTTAATTACCTCTTCGCCCGCAAGCGTGGCGGGCGCTTTGTGTTGCGCTTCGACGACACCGATCTGGAGCGCTCGCGCGCAGAATATGCGGACGCAATCGAGGTCGATCTGCGCTGGCTGGGGATTGAGCCCGATCTGATCGTGCGCCAGTCGGAGCGGTTTGCGCTCTATCACGCCGCGATGGCGCGACTGCGCGAGATGGGGCGCATCTACGCCTGCTACGAGACGCAGGAAGAGCTGGACCGCAAGCGAAAGCGCCTCGCCGGGCGCGGCCTGCCGCCGGTTTATGATCGCGCGGGGCTTTCATTGAGCGAGACTGACCGCGCCGCGCTGGAGGCGCAGGGTCGCAAGCCGCACTGGCGTTTCCGCCTCGATACGGAAGTGATCGAATGGAATGATCTTGCGCGCGGGCCAAGCCGCATTGATTGCAGCTCGCTGTCCGATCCGGTGATGGTGCGCGAGGACGGCGCTTATCTCTACACGCTGCCCTCGGTGGTGGACGATATTGACCTTGGCGTGACGCATATCATTCGCGGCGAGGATCACGTCACCAATACGGCGGTGCAAATTCAGCTTTTCCGCGTGCTGTCGCCCAATGGCGCGGCGCCCGATTTTGCGCATCATAATTTGCTGGCGGCGGCGTCGGGCGAGGGGCTATCCAAGCGCAGCGGCGCGCTGTCCCTGAGCAGCCTGCGCGAGGCTGGCGTCGAGCCTCTGGCGATTGCGGCGCTCGCAGTGCTCACGGGCTCGTCCGACAATGTGCAGGCGGTGGCCTCGCTGGACGAGCTGGCCGAGATCGCCGACGTCTCGCACGCCTCGCATCACATGGCCAAGTTCGACGAGAGCGAGCTGGCGGCGCTGTCCGCGCGCACGCTGCACGCCTACGGGTTTGAGAAAGTACAAGCGCGCCTGCGGGATCTGGGAATTGAGGGCGAGCAGGCGGAAGCGTTCTGGCTCACTGTGCGGCCCAATCTTGAACGGCTCGGGGATGCGCCGGTCTGGTGGCCGGTTGCGTGCGGCGACATTACGCCAATTGTCGAGGACGCAGGTTTTGCGCATGCGGCGGCGGAAGTTCTCCCTCAAGAGCCCTGGGATGCTTCCACATGGAAGACATGGACAGAGGCCGTGAAGGCGCGAACGGGCGCCAAGGGCAGGGCGTTGTTCCACCCGCTGCGGCTGGCGCTGACAGGCCGCGAGAGCGGGCCGGAACTGGCGGCGCTGTTGCCGTTGATAGGCCGCACGCGGGCGCTGGCGCGGCTGACGGGCGGTTAATCGCCCGGGTGCGCGATCGGCGCATTGCTGGTCGTGCGCCGGGGCTGCGGCGGCTTTTGCGTGCGCGGTTCAGCGTTTGTCGGCGCGATGGTCGGGCGCAGGTTTTTGGGCCGGGACAATTCGTCGGATCTTTGCTGCGTCACGATCACGTCGCGCCGGTCGCGAGACAACAGCTTTTCGGCGCCAGCCAAAGCTTCCGCCCATGACATGTCAGGCGGGCGGCAGGTGCAGGTTTTATCAAACGTGCGACGGAAGCGCAGCGCATTGGGGTGCGACGTATAGGGCTCGCCTTCTGCGCTGACTGCGTCCACAATGTCGCGGGCGGGCGAATAGGTGTAGACGCGCGTTTCGGCGAACGGGCATTGCGCCCGGCACAAGTCAGCCAATTGGTCGGAATTGCCGCGCCCCGCCGAATAGCTCACCGGGAAAAAGCCGCCGTCGCAGGTGCGCACGCACACCGCTTTCGTGCCGCGCTGCGGACCCTCGTCGACAGGCTCGGGGAAGATGGCCGGCGCCTCCAGCGCTTCCTGACGATAGCTCTCGCCGCCGAACAATTGCTCGAGGAAACCACGCGGGGGACGCGGCGCCGCCGCCGTCCGCCCCTGACAATACGCGTTGTATTGCGCGATCAATTGCGAGCGCCCGCCGCCTGCACGCTGGGCTGCCGCCTCCAGTTGCGGCAGGCTTGCACGCAGGGCCTCTATACGCCGGTCGACTCCCTCGCAGGCGGGCGGCGATTGATTGAAGAACAGGAATTGCTGGCGCCCGCAGCCCATCGACTGTCCCTGCGCACGCAATCTGTCGATCTCGCTCATCCGCTGGTTGACGGCGGCGCGCGCCCTGTTTTCATTCTCGCTTTGCGGATAAACGGCTATTTGCGATTGTAGGGCGCGGCAATCAACCTGCTGGGCGTTCGCTGGCACCAGGAGCGCAAACGCGGCGCAGGTCGCCGCCAGCGCCCGTTTGGCTGCATAACCGCAGGCCCGCATCAGAAAACCGCGGTGGGGCAAATCGATTCGAGTTACGTTTTCGTCAAAATGACGCATTTGGACAGCGTCCCTGATTCCGCGAGCAGGCGCAATGGCGTGAAGACTTACGAGACTACAAAATCATGTTGTTTTTGCGTTTGAACGCAGGAAATGAAACGCGAACGCAGCGCCGGACTTAAACTGTGGCCGCGCAATCGCCATATGCTTCCCTCAAGCTGGAGACAAGCCATGAATCACGCTGAAGGACTGCCGGTGCTCAAATTTTCACGCAAACACCTGTGGGCCGCAGCTCTTGGGCTGGTTTTTATTAGCGCTGCGCTTCTGGGGCCCGGCGCCGCGATGGCGCAGGGGCCGGATTTGGTGTTTCGCAAGTCTACCGTATTCAAGCTTCTGACGCCGAACGATAAACTCGCGGTCTATGGCATCGACGACCCCATCGTTGAGGGCGTCGCCTGCCATTACACCGTGCCGGAAAAGGGCGGCATTGCGGGTATGTTCGGCGTGGCGGAGGAGCGGGCGGAAGTCTCGCTCGCGTGCCGTCAGTTTGGGCCGATCCGCTTTACGGAAAAGTCAGACCAGGGCGACGTGGTTTTCCGCGAGCGCCGATCGCTGATTTTCAAGCGGATGCAGATTGTGCGCGGATGCGACCCCAAGCGCAACGTGCTGGTCTATATGGCCTATACCGACCGGCTGATTGAAGGTTCGCCGCAAAACTCGACGTCGACCGTACCCATCATGCCGTGGGGTGGCGATCCCGCGCCCAAATGCGCCGAGTTCATCCGCGATTGAGGTTATTCCTCGCAGTCAATGATGATAGCGCCTGGCGCGACCGCCTTGACGTTTTCCGTCGAGCCGACCAGCGTCGCGAATGTGACGTCGCTGGCGGGACCAAACGCGCGCGCAGC
>CAMCMI010000125.1 GCA_945875875.1 Rhizobium sp. Q54 | reverse complement strand
CTCGCCGCCGTGCAGATGGGCCTGATCTACGTCAACCCGCAGGGCCCCAACGGCAACCCTGATCCGGTGGCTTCTGGCCGCGACGTGCGCGAGACCTTCGCCCGCATGGCGATGAACGACGAAGAGACCGTGGCGCTGGTCGCTGGCGGTCACACCTTCGGCAAGGCCCACGGCGCTGGCGATGCAGCCCATGTTGGACCGGAGCCCGAAGGCGCGCCCATCGAGGCGATGGGCCTTGGCTGGCTCAGCACGCACGGCAGCGGCAAGGGCGTCGACACCATCACCAGCGGCATCGAAGGCGCGTGGAAGCCCAACCCCACCAAGTGGGACATGGGCTATTTCGACATGCTGTTCGGCTATGAGTGGGAGCTTGTGAAGAGCCCCGCCGGCGCTCATCAGTGGCGCGCGAAGGACGTTCGTCCCGAGCACATGATCCCCGATGCGCATGACCCCTCCAAGTCCTACGCCCCGATGATGACGACGGCGGATCTGTCGCTGCGTTTCGATCCGCTCTATGAGCCGATTTCGCGCCGCTTCCATCAGAACCCGGAGCTGTTCGCGGACGTGTTCGCCCGCGCATGGTTCAAGCTGACCCATCGCGACATGGGCCCGCGCGCTTGTTATCTCGGCTCTGAAGTGCCCGCTGAAAACCTGATCTGGCAGGACCCGGTTCCCGCCGTCGATCATGCTTTGATCGACGCGCGCGACGCCGCCGATCTGAAGGCCCGCATTCTGGCCACCGGCCTGTCGGTGTCCGAACTCGTGTCGGTCGCCTGGGCTTCGGCTTCCACCTATCGTGGTTCGGACAAGCGCGGCGGAGCCAA
This sequence comes from Rhizobium sp. Q54, assembly GCA_945875875.1. GTDB lineage: Bacteria > Pseudomonadota > Alphaproteobacteria > Rhizobiales > Beijerinckiaceae > Terripilifer. The sequence continues at coordinate 7,354 of CAMCMI010000125.1, read as the reverse complement.
TGGCGCCCGCATTCGCCTTGCTCCGCAGAAGGATTGGGAAGTCAACAACCCGGCTCAGGTCGCCAAGGTTGTCGCTGCGCTTGAGGTCGTCCAGAAGGCCTTCAATTCCGCTTCGGAATCGAAGAAGGTGTCGCTGGCCGATCTGATCGTGCTTGGCGGCGCCGCCGCTGTCGAGAAGGCGGCCAAGGCTGCCGGTCGCGACGTGGTGGTTCCCTTCACGCCGGGCCGCACCGACGCCACGCAGGCACAGACCGACGTTGAATCCTTCTCGGTGATGGAGCCGCTTGTCGATGGCTTCCGCAATTACCAGAAGAAGGCCTTCACCGTTTCGGCTGAAGAAATGCTGGTGGATCGCGCTCAACTCCTGACGTTGACGGCGCCGGAGATGACCGTGCTCATCGGCGGACTGCGCGTTCTGGGCGCAAATGCTGCGGGCTCGCCGCATGGCGTGTTCACCAAGCGCGCTGGCACGCTCACCAACGATTTCTTCCTGAACATCGTTGACATCGACACGTCGTGGAAGCCGGTTTCGGCAGCCAATGATGCGTTCGAGGGCCGTGATCGCTCCACCGGCGAAGTGAAGTGGACGGCGACCCGCGCGGACCTCGTCTTCGGCTCGAACTCGCAATTGCGGGCTCTGGCGGAAGTGTATGCGCAGGACGACATGCAGGACCGGTTCGTGAGCGATTTCGTCGCCGCATGGAACAAGGTCATGAACGCAGATCGTTTCGAACTCGCCTGATCGGCGGCAAACATACAGATGCGGCTGAATCCCAGCCGCATCTGCAAAGGCTGAAACGCCGGCGCTTTCCAAGGCGCCGGCGTTGCTATAGGTAGATTCGTAAAGGTTGCAGCGTCGGCTGCCTGTTAACAGGGAATGGTTTGCCGCATGCGTATTGTCATGGCCGCCGCGTTTTCGCTGCTCTCTATTTTGTCCGGGGCCTTGCCCGCGGCCGCGCAAGATAAAATGAGCGTCATTCTGGATTGGTTCGTCAATCCCGACCATGGCCCGATTATCGTCGCCCGCGAGCTTGGTCTCTTCAAAGACCAGAACCTGACCATCGACGTGATTGCGCCCGCCAATCCGACTGATCCGCCGCGTCTTGTTGCGGCGGGGCGCGCCGATCTGGCTATTTCCTATCAGCCGCAATTGCATCTCAACCGCCACGTCGGCATGGACCTTGTGCGCGTGGGCACGCTGGTTTCAACGCCGCTCGCCTGCCTTGTGGTGCTGGCCGACGGGCCGATCAAATCCATCGCCGATCTGTCGGGCCGCAAGGTCGGCTTTGCTGTGGCTGGCGTTCAGGAGGTGCTGCTTGAGGCGATGCTGCGCAAGCACAATCTCACCAGCGCCTCGGTGCAGAAGATCAACGTCGGCTTCTCGATTTCGCCCGCGCTGATGAGCCGTCAGGTGGACGCCGTGATCGGCGCCTTCCGCAATTTCGAGCTGAATCAGCTCGACATCGAGGGCGTAAAGGGGCGCTGTTTCTATCCAGAAAGCGAGGGCGTGCCGCCCTATGACGAGCTGATCTACGTCGCCAATCCAAAGACCATGAACCGTGACCGCGTGCGTCGCTTCCTTGCGGCTACGGAGCTGGCGACGCAATACATTCTCAACCAGCCCAAAGAGAGCTGGGAGATTTTCGCCAAAACCTCGGCGGGCTTGAACAACGAGCTGAACCGCCGCGCATGGCTCGACACCTATCCGCGCTTCGCCACGCGTCCGGCTGCGGTCGATCAGGGACGCTATGCGAACTTCGAGGATTTCCTGTTCAAGATGGACGCGGTGAAAAGCCGGATGCCGGTTGAGCAATTGATCATCGACGTGACGGCGCGTTGAACGCAGCGCCCGGACTGACGATAGAGGGCAGCGCGCGCTTTGGCGCTGTCCAGCTGTTTCCCAAGCTGCGGTTTGAGGCGGCGCCCGGTCTGTGGACCAGCCTGCTGGGACCGTCTGGCGTTGGCAAGACGACGCTGCTGCGGCTGATCGCCGGGCTCGACACCGGCGCCATTTTCGACGGGCAGGTGAGCGCCAGCGACGGCGCGCCGCTGGAGGGGCGGGTCGCCTATATGGGGCAGGGGGATTTGCTCGCGCCGTGGCTCGACGTGCTCGGCAATGTGGTGCTTGGCGCGCGGCTGCGGGGCGAGGCGCCGGATTTTGCAAAAGCCCGCGAGATCATCGCCCGCGTCGGCCTTGCCCGGCACGAGCGCGAGCGCCCTTTCGCTTTGTCTGGCGGGCAACGCCAACGCGCCGCGCTTGCGCGCACGCTGATGGAGGATCGCCCGGTCGTGTTGCTGGATGAGCCGTTCTCTTCGCTTGACGCCAGAACCCGCACCGAGATGCAGGAGCTTGCGGGCGAGTTGCTTGCGGGCAAAACCGTCGCGCTGATTACCCACGATCCGGGCGACGCCGCGCGCCTGAGCCATCGCGCTTTTCTCATGAACGAGGGGGACTTGAGCGAGCTCGCCTTGCCTCAATCGGCGCCGGTGCGCTCTTACGATGACAACGAAGTCATTGCGGCGCAGGCGCAAATGCTGCGGCTTTTGCGGAGCGGCTCATGAACGCGCTGATGATTCTGGGGCGCGGCGCGCTGATCGCGGCCATCGGCCTGCTGGCGTGGCAGGCGCTGGTCTGGCTGACCGGCGTTCCGGCTTTCATCCTGCCGGGGCCGGTGCGCGTTGGCGAGCGGCTGTGGGAGTCGCGCAGCCTCATCGCCGAACATGCGTGGGTGACGTATGCGCAAATCATCATGGGTCTCGCGCTGGGCGTGCTGTTGGGAATCGGTACGGCGTTGCAGATGATCCTGTCGCCATTCTATCGCAGCGTGATGCGGCCGCTCGTGGTGTTCTCGCAGGCGATCCCGATCTTTGCGCTGGCGCCTGTCGTGACCCTGTGGCTTGGCTATGGCATGGCGTCCAAAGTCCTGTTCGTCGTGCTGATTATCTATTTCCCCATCGCCTCGGCCTGTTACGACGGGCTCTCCCGGACGCCGCAGGGCGCGCTCGATCTGGCGCGTGTGATGGGCGCAAGCCGGTTGCGGACGACGTTGCGCGTGCGGGCGCCCTATGCAATTCCCTCGCTTGCGTCGGGCCTGCGTCTGGCGGTTGCGGCGGCGCCCTTTGCGGCGGTGATCGGGGAATGGGTGGGCTCGTCGCGCGGGCTCGGGCACATGATGCTGCTGGCCAATGGCCGCGGCCAGACGGACCTGATGTTCGCCTGCCTCATCGCGCTGGCTGCATTCACGGTCGTTCTGTATTTCGCCATCGACGCTCTTGGCGACGCTCTGGTGGCGCGCTTTTCGGAGCCGCTGGGCTAGGCTTTGCGCTTACAATGGAACGAACAGCTTCGCCGCATCGTTGACCGGCAGGAATGCGCCCGTTCGGCGTCATGAGAGCTGGAGATTCTGATGCGAAATCTTGTTCTGACTTCGGCCCTGCTCACCGGCGCCGCCTTTGTCCTCCCGGCGCCGGCGGTCGCCCAAATGCGGATGGACACCGCGCTTACGGCAGGCGCGGGATTGGCGGCCAGCGAGGTTCAATACCGCCGCTATGGCGGAAACCGTCGCTATTATTACGGTGATCGCAGGCGCTACAATGGAGGCGCGGCGGCTGCTGGAATCATCGGCGGGCTGGCGGCTGGCGCGATCATCGGCGGCGCCCTGTCCAACCAGTACGGCTACGGCCAGCCGCAAACGATCTATGGCGTGCAGGACCCGGCGGCGGTGGAATATTGCATCCAGAGGTTCCGCTCCTACGACGTGCGCAGCGGCACTTATCTCGGGTACGACGGCTTCCGGCATGCCTGTCCTTAAGCTGCCTGCCCGTGATCAATAATGCGGGGGCTTTTGATCGGGCGTTTGTCCGCCGATGTTTTGAAACTGCTCCCGCAAATGCGCCGCCAGCCGCTCCAGTGCGTCGATCTTGCGCCATTGCGCGGTCATAACCTCGTTCAGCTCGGCGATCATCTGGTCCTGATGGGCGATGCGCATTTCCAGCGCGTCGAATCTGTCCGCGTCGGTCATTGGGGGGATCCTTGTGGTTGGGCGAGTGGCGAGTAGCGAGCATTAGGCAGTAGGAAGTAGGAAGTAGGAAGTAGGAATTAGGAATTAGGCAGTAGCATCGTTTGCCGATTTAGCCTCAATATCCTGATGCGTCATGGCCGGGCTTGACCCGGCCATCCAAACGCCAGCGCCGAGGTGTTTGACGCGCAGTCATTGAAGCGGGTCTTTGAGCTTGGATGGCCGGGTCAAGCCCTCCCATGACGGCTTGAAATGGGCGCGTTGCTTCTTCGAGACAGTAACGAGTCGCCGTCGCCAGCTGCAACTGAGCGGAACAAAACCACCAACAGCCGCGTTGTCACCGCAGGCCAAGGTGTTTGGCCTTTGGGGCAATTCACATGAAAACGCTGCTCATCATTCCGCTGATCGCTGTGTCGCTGGGCGCCTGCGCGACGCAAAGGCAGACCACGGGCGCCGCCGCTGGCGTCGTCACTGGCGCGGTGATCGCTGGCCCTGTGGGGGCGGTTGTTGGCGGCGTTGCGGGCGCAGCCGTCACCGCGCCGGGGGTCAATCTGCGCCCGGGGGTTTGCTACGTGCGGGATCGTCGCGGCAACGTGCTTGTCAACCGCTATGGCGTTCCGCGCACGCGCCGCTGCTGATCCGGACTCGAAGCAACGAGATCAAACATGAATCGCAACATCCTCATCCTCGCCATCTGCGCGCTTGCTGTCCTCGGCGCAGTGCTTGGCTATCAATTATATGAGGAGCGGCGCCAGCCCGACGGCGTCCAGATCATCGTCGGACCGGGCGGGCTCTCGATCGAAAAGAAATAGCGACTGCATGCAGAACCGGCGGGAAAATGGTAGCGTGAGCCAGTAACCCCGGAGACGAACATGACCACGGCAGGGCTTGCCGACGTTCTCACTATCCTGATCGCCGCGATTTTGTCGTTCACGCTGGTCGATCTCATCAGGCGCAAGCGGAACGCGCGCATATATCTGTTCGTCACCGGCCTCTGGTCGCTGGCGCGACTGTCGCTGGGCTTGGGGCCTGCGCGAGCGCGCAAAACAGACGCGAGCGCCGCTGCGCCCGAGACCGGCAAACGCTCGCGCCAGGTTGAGCGACAGGCGCGGCGCACCCGTCGCTAAGGGGTTCAGGCTGCGGCCTGGCCCAGCGTAAAGGGGATCTGCGTCGGGCCTGAACGACGCACGACCTCTTTCGTCTCCAGATTATAGCCCTGCTGAAGAATGCGCCCCACCAGCACTTCGCTGCGGAAAATCAGCGCAACCGAGCGCGCATCCCCGCCTTGTTCGGCGTGGATGGCATAGGGCGGCACCAGATCGACGTTGCCGGGGCCGCCGTTGGTGACATAGGCGAGCTTCACCTCAGCCTTCGTGGGGTCGGAAGCATCGTCAACGCGGTCGTAACGCTCCAGCGATTCATGACCCTCCAGCAGGCCGTAAAGCACCCACGCCTGCGAATGATCGTGCACGCTGCCCTTGCGATGGGGCGTGCGCACCACGGCGTTGATGACGAAGCCATAGGTTTCATCTGTGTGCAGCAGCAGGTTCTTGTGGCCCTCGGTCGATGGCCAGCCTTGCGATTCCGCCTGCATGACGGGCTGCGCCACCAGCGCTTCAAACAGCGGCTTGGTGCGCTCCATCCGGCGGCCCATATCAGACTCAGCGGCCCAGACCGCGTGAACGTCCTTGATGAATTGCGAAAATAGCGCCTGCGAATCCGACATGTTTCTCTCCCTGATCGTATTGTTTTAACGTGACGCCATGCTATGCGCGGGAGCGTCAGAATTCAAGCATTTGCAAAACTGGCGCAGCCATGATGAGTTTTGCGCAGGTCAACAAGGGGAAACCGCATTGGGCGCCAATCGCCTGCTGGAAATGGACGCCTTTGTGCGCGTGGCGCGCAAGCAGAGCTTCACCGCTGCCGCCAGCGAGCTGGGCGTCTCGACAGGTCTCGTCACCCGCCGCGTGCAGCAGCTTGAGGCTGATCTGGGCGTGCGCATCGTCAACCGCACCACGCGGCAAGTGGGGCTGACGGACATCGGCAAACGCTATTTCGAATTCTGCCTGCGTATTCTGGACGAGGTGCGCGAGGAAGAGCGCGCGCTAAAGCTGCTGCATGATTCCCCTTCCGGGCGCCTCAGCGTGATGGCGCCGATGTCGTTCGGCATCATGGAGATGGGCAAGGCCGTCACCAGCTTCATGATCGAGCATCCGCAAATACAGGTGACGCTGATCGTCGGCGATAATTGGCAGGACAGTTTCGACCCGCGCAAATATGGCGCCGACGTGCTCATTCGCTTTACGCGCCCAAAGGATTCCAGCCTGCTCGTGCGCAAGCTCGGCAAGATGAGCTGGGTTGTTTGCGCCGCGCCCGCCTATCTTGAAAAAGCAGGAGCGCCGCACGAGCCTCGTCAATTGGCGGATCATTCCTGCCTTGTCACCTCGCGCCCGTTTGGGCGTGGTGCGTGGCGCTTCTCGGGGCCGGGCGGTTCGGAAACTGTGAAGGTTTCTGGCGTCGTGTCCCCAAGCAACGCGATTACGATGCGTTACATGGTGCTGGACGGGGCGGGCATCGCGCTCTTGCCGACGTTCTGCGTCGCCGAAGATATTCGCATGGGCAGACTTGAGCCTCTGCTGCAGGATTATTGCGTGCAGGATCAATCAATCTGCGCGTTCTATCCGCCTGCGCGCAAACAGCCGCAGATTTTGCAGATGTTCCTGAAATATCTGGAGGCGCGCTTCAAGACCGCCCAATGGGGGATCGCATAAACGCGAGCGGTGAAATCAGAATTGCGGAATCTGCAACAATAACGGATTGCGAAACCAGCGCCGCGCCGCAATAGTCGCGTCAAACGCCGACGCAAGTTCGGCTGGTTCATTTTGAGGAAACAATATGCAATTTGGTCTCTACGCACCCATCCCCATGGCCACCGTCGGCTCGCCCGAGATAGCGCTTTCGCATGCGCAGGCGCTGAAGCCGCTTGAGCCAGGTCAGCGCGACGGGCAGTTGGAGCACGCTGCAAACTTGCTGATGGCGGCGGATGCGAACGGTTTTGATCTCTGCCTGTTCGCCGAGCGCCACCTTGGCAGCGACCTTTCAGGCTGGCTGATGGCGGGCGCCCTCGCGTCGCGCTTTGAAAACATCCGCGCGCTGGTCGCCATTCATCCCGGCCTGCTTGATCCTGTGCTCACTGCAAAGATGTCGGTGTCGCTGGACCGCATGTGCAAGGGCCGCATGGCGCTCAACGTCGTCAACGGCTGGTTCGACGAAGAGTTTATGATGTTCGGCGGCACGGTGCTTGGCGGGGAAGAGCGTTACAAGCGCTCCAGCGA
>CAMCMI010000124.1 GCA_945875875.1 Rhizobium sp. Q54 | reverse complement strand
GCCGGCGCCGGCTCCAGAGCCAGAGCCTGAACCTGCGTCGTCGACAATCAACGGCACCGACTCTGCCGACACGCTGAATGGCGGAAGCGGCGTTGACGACATCGACGGTCGCAAGGGGGATGACTTTCTCTATGGCCGCGCAGGCGACGATACGCTGACCGGCGGCGCTGGCAGAGACCGCCTTGATGGCGGCGATGGTGACGACGTCGCCAGCTATTCGACCTCTACCGTCGGGTTAAGGGTCTCGTTGGCGCGACCCGGGGAGAACACGGGCGACGCAGCTGGCGATACCTATTTCAGCATTGAAGGCATCGTCGGCAGCGCGTTCAAGGATACGCTGAAAGGCGACGGCAACTGGAACTGGATCTATGGCGGAAACGGCGCCGACACGATTGAAGGGCTTGGCGGCGACGACTTTCTGCTCGGCGGCGGCGGCAACGACGTTCTCAAAGGCGGAGCTGGCGCGGACACGCTCACGGGCGGCGCCGGGAGAGACACCTTCTAGTACGGCGGCGTCTCGGCTTCACCAGTTGGAGCAGCCGATTCCATCACGGACTTTTCCGTGGGCGTGGACAAGATCGACCTGCGCAGCATCGACGCCAGTACATGGGCGAGCCAAGATCAGGCGTTCTCGTTCATCGGCTCCGCCGCATTCACGGGGCGGGCTGGAGAGCTCAGGTCTGCCGGCGGCAGCGTCTATGGCGACGTGAACGGCGACGGCAGGGCCGACCTGCAGATCAACGTCACGGTGGTAGGCGGCGGCGTGTTGTCGGCCAGCGACTTCCTGCTGTGAGACAATCGCGTTAAAGCGCGAGCCCGCTTGCAAGAGCGGGCTCGTTTCTTTTTCTACGAACGCTTTTCAACCGGCGCTCGGCGATGGCGTTCGACCCATGATGCGGCGAAGCGCCTTGTACAAACCGGGCGTGCGCATTTGCAGTGTTTGCACCGCGACTGCGCGCGTGCCGTAAACGGGACCGATGGGAACCTCCGATCGCTCGACGTTGGAAAACAGGATCGACCTGTAGACCGGGATAAAATCCATCGTGTCGAAATCAACTGGCTGCGTCACTGCTTGCGGCTTGTGGCCGAAGAACGTGTTACGCACGATGTGTGATTGCTCAAGCAAGCCCTGGTCGATGAAGAAGCGCCCGAGCTGATGCGTGAGCCTGTGCTTCAGATCGACCCTGATCTGATTGTTTGACCAGCGCCAGAGGTGGGCGCTATCGTCAAAGTCATCGATGATCACCGGCGATCCAGGCTTCAGTTTATTATAAAATAATTTAAAATCCCGATCGATAGCGCCATCCGCGTCAAGCAGCAGGCCGGAGATCGGACCTTCGACCCTTGAATGCATGTTCTCGACGGCGCCGAAGTGCAAAATGACCTTATCCTGCATTCCAAACGCTGCGATGTTTTCGCGAATTTTCTGAATGAATGTAGCCGAGAGATCAATTGTGTTTCGATCCACGACGTTGGCGTCCTCGATGTAGTTCTGCGGATCCAGACGGTCAAAACTGATAACGCGCCTTTCTGGTCTCGCGCTCGCTGCAATTCCAAGCGCAAGCGCAATGGTCGCTGCGCCGCGCGCTGTGCCCACTTCAACGATATCGCCGTCGTCGCTGTGCGACATTGCATGATAAATTGATTCATACACCTCCGGTTCAAGCATTCCTGCGCATTTATCTTTCACTTTCGAGAAGTTGATCGTTTCTGATTGCTCTGTCACCAGTTTCACCCTCTAGACGTGGAGCCCCCTTGAGGCCTTGCAAAATCTGGGACCAACGCCCTTCATGCACGTTTGATCCGGGCGACCGCTTAAAAGAGATTTCGACTAGCTTTGTCGGGCCAAGAAAGCTCTGCTGCAGGTTTCTTGTGCGCGAGGTTAACGGCCCTGCTGGGTTTTGCCGCTAACCGGCGCTGGTAAATGACGTTTGGCGCGGTCCACGCTCAAGGATGAGACGCCCTCGTTCACGACTGGTGACGTAATGATTTGATGAAACCGGCATTCTTCGAACGGATTTGATGGAATGCCGCGCCTCAAGGCGTTAAGGTGTTAGCTCGGACATAATCAAAAGCTAGAACTGTACAAATGGCCTAGTGCTTTTTGACATTCCTCAACAGGCGAGGTCGTAATCATGGATAGAGATAAATTGCAGCATATGTCGTCATCGGATCTGCGTCAGATCCGTGAGAACGCCATCAAGCGGAACAACGTTGTGTTTCAGACGCTGTGCGACGAATTGCTCGAAGATCGCCAGTTGGCGGAAATGAAAGAAGCCGGCCAGAACGTCGTCGAGTTTCACTTCGTTTGCGAGAAGGGCTCAAACCTGGATGCTGCCGACGCTGGAAAATTTACGACCGGCAATTGGCTCGTCAACGAGCTTCATTGCGAATCCGCAGTGAAAATCGGCGCCAAGCTGGCGCTGCATGAAAGCAGCGATGCGCGCTCGTATTTTCAGGGCTCCATCATCGACTGGAAGAAAGAGCCCGGCGCCGCCGCCGGAAAGCATACGATTCGTTTTACGGTCAATCCCACCAACAAAACCCTCAAATGGGCAGGCGAGGCGGGAAGCGAAAAAGGCTACAAGTTCGGCTGACGAGCTTCAGCACCCACTCAACAATTGCAAAAAGGCTTGCTTGCGAAGGCTTGCTTGCAATAAGCGCTTATTTGCAGAGATCGGTCACGACGCTCCCGTTGCCGTAGAAGTATTTTACCCATTTCTCGCGCCCAAAAAGCGCGAGAATATCCCGCTCGCCGCCAAACACGCTTGAAGAGCCCCACACCAAAACGCCGTCTTCGTCGTTCTGGACTTTATGGACCTTTAATATCTTTCCATGCGAAACATTGGTCGTGGACAGAACATTCGTCTTCGTATCAAACGCGACGATATAATTTCCGTCTTTTTTCTGACAAGCCATCTGGACTTCAAGGGCGAACGCCTGCGGCGCAGCCACGTTGAGCCATAGCGCGAGAACGCCTGTCGCGCAGCATGAATACAAGCATTTTAACACACGCGCGCCGCGGCCGATCATCGTGAAGCTCCTGTCGCCAGCAATTGCGCACGTACACGGTCAAGTCTGAGCCTGTTCCCTGCTGCGCTTGTTTTAAACTATATTAAAATCTGCGCGCGGCTGGAAAGTATTTTTACATGCCACGCCGCTTTGATCCGTGATTGACAAAAACTGCAGGGCAATGAAGGTTTCCGCGCATGAATGGGAGGGCGCAACCTCTTGGCTGCGGACAATGCGAGACCAAAATGAACGATCAGCAGGCGCAAGTCATTATTGTCGGCGGCGGGCCTGTAGGCATGGGCCTTGCTATCGACCTCGCGCAGAGAGGCGTTTCCAGCATTGTGACGGAGCGTCATGCGCAGCCCCAGCCTATTCCAAAAGGCCAGAACCTGACGCAGCGCACCATGGAGCACTTCTGGTTCTGGGGCGTGGAGGAGGACGTTCGGGCGGCGGCGCCCATCCCGCTGGAGTTTGGCATCGGCGGCGCCACCGCTTATGGCTCGCTTCTCAGCGAGTATAATTATGACTGGTATCAGCGCGCGCTCGTGCGCCCGTTTTATTTCAGGGACAACGAGCGTCTGCCGCAATATGCAACGGAAGCAGCGCTGCGTCGTCGCGCGGCGCAATTGCCTGCGATCAAAGTTCTTTACGGATATTCGGCGGAAGAATTTACGCAAGACGATACGGGCGTAAGCGTCAGGGCGCTCGCGCGCGAGAGCGGTGCAATGCTGAACTTGCGCGGGCAATATGTCGTGGGCTGCGATGGCGCACGCTCGATGGTGCGTGAACTGGCGGGCATAACGCAGACGCGCAATGATCAGGACATGTTGATGGCGCTTCTGGTGTTTAGCTCGGATGCGCTGAACACGCTGCTGGCGCGTTATAAGGGGAAGTCGTTTCTCAACGTGCTTCATCCCGATTTGCAGGGTTATTGGCAATTTTTTGGGCGCGTGGATACGGGCTCGACATGGTTTTTTCATTCGCCTGTGCCAATCGGGACAAAAGCGGATAATTTCGACTTTCATAAATATCTGGAAGGCATCGTCGGCGCGCCGTTTGATTGCGAGTTCCAGCACATCGGGTTTTGGGATTTGCGCATCGCCTGCGCCGATACCTATCGTATGCGGCGTGCTTTCATCGCCGGGGACGCAGCCCACAGCCATCCTCCCTATGGCGGGTTTGGAATCAACACCGGATTTGAGGACGCGCGCAATCTGGGCTGGAAACTCGCCGCCAGCCTGAATGGCTGGGGCGGGCCACGCCTGCTTGATACCTACAGCGAGGAACGCCAGCCCGTGTTCGTCTCAACGGCGCGTGATTTCATCGCTAATTACATTGAGGATGATCGCGCTTTTCTGAATAAATATAATCCGCAGATCGACAAGTCCGCCTTTGAGCGCGCATGGGAAGAGCGCAGCAAGGGCGCGAGCGCGCAGATCAATACATTCGAGCCCCATTACGAATGCTCGCATATCGTCGCCGGGCCGGAAGGCGGTGCGTGCAGCGCGCTTGGCGATCACTCATATGAAGCGCGCGCAGGCCATCATCTGGCGCCGCGCATTCTCTCATGCGGCGCTAATGTCTACGAGCTTCTTGGCGATGGATTCACGTTGCTGGCTTTTGACGTCGGTTCTGAATGCGTGGAGGCTTTTGTCGCCGCAGCGCGCTCGTCAGGCGCGCCTTTGAAAGTCGTCGCGGACAAACGGGCAGGCGAATGCGCGGACTATGGCCATGGTCTCGTTCTGGTGCGGCCCGATCATTTTGTAGCCTTCGCGGGCGAGCCTGCGGGCGCCAACGCAGATGCGATCATGGCGCAAGCCGTCGGGTTACAAGCCGTCTGATCACATGCCGTCGGCCTGCAGGGCGTCGGCTGGTTTTTCAACGCGGGGCCGGTTTTCCGCCTCTTGCGCCAGCGCCAGCAACATCTCGCCGCCGATAATGCCAGCCTCGCCTGCGCACGGGGTTGATTGTTCAGGCGCGGGCGCATCAACGCTCTTTGACATAAACAGCCGCGTTCGCCCGTCGCGCATGACGATTTGGGCGCTCATTTGCGTGCGGTTAAGCAGGATCATTTGCACGCCTTGCGCTTGCGATGACGACGCCAGCAGCGAGGCCAGAACTTTGACGAGCCTGCGGCCCAGCACGACCTGCTCCACCAGGTCCCCGAAGGCCAGGCACGCAGGGGCGGCTCGCGAGGGCTTGGCCGCGCCAAAATGGGCGAGCAATCCCGCCGCTATCGCCTCTTGCGTCAGTTCGGGCCCATAGCGCCCGCGCCCGCCGGGCCACAGGCCAGCGCGCCGCAAAGCAAGGCTGCGTGTCTCAAGATCGCCACGACCACGCGCCAGCGCCGCCCCGATCATGTTTTCAAACGCGCGACCGCGCATGACGCCCTCCGTGAGGCTTGCTCCATGCCACGAACGGGGTAATCGGGCGCCTTACGATCCGCGATCAGGCGCTCAAACGTTCAGCGCTCGTATTCTCGGGCTCGGCCGCGTTTGCGGCGGCGGCCCGCAACAGGGCGTCGAGTTCATGCGCCTCAAAGGGCTTGCGCAGAAGATGATCCATGCCGGCGGCGCGCGCCCGCGTCTGATCCTCGGGCAGAACCTGCGCCGTCAGCGCCGAGACCAGCGGGCGCTTGCCGGGACTGAACGCGAATTGGCGACGAATGATTGCGGCCGCCTCAAACCCGTTCAACAGCGGCATTTGTATATCAAGCAGAACCAGATCAAACGCATCTGAGGCGCTCGCCTCGACGGCGGCCTGACCGTCGCTGACGGTGACGACGCGATGGCCGCGCCGCTCAAGCAACATGCGGATCAGCAACAGGCTTGAGCGGGTGTCGTCGGCGACAAGCACGTTGAGCTTTGGAACCGGCGGGTCTTGCGCCGCCGTCGCCGCCGCCTGTCCGTAATCTTCAATAGCGGGAATCTCGAGGGTGAATTTCGCGCCCTGTCCGGGGTTGTTTTCCGCCTCGATATGCCCGCCGAGCAGCGTCACCAGCTCCTTGACGATCGCAAGGCCAAGACCGGCGCCGGGCTTGTGGCTGACGCCTTCGGCGCGGCTGAACGGTTCAAACAAACTCAGCGCGGAATTGGGCGGCAGGCCGCAGCCCGTATCGGCCACTTCAAATCGCAAAAGATTTTCGCCGCTCGCGCCTGTGCGCGAAGAAACGCGCAGGCGCACGAAGCCGTGATCGGTGAACTTGATCGCATTGCACAGCAGATTGGTGAGAATTTGCAGCAAGCGGCGCTCGTCCGTGCGCACGCATTGGGGAGTTCCGGGGGCAATGGAAATTTCAAGCGACACATCCCTGTCCGCGACAAGCGGCTTGGCTATCGCCTCCAGCCGCGCCATCAGCGCAGGAATATCGAGCGCACCAACGCTCATCCGCAGACGCCCGGCCTCTATCGTCGAGAAGTCCAGAATATCGTCGACGATGGCGATCAGATGGGACGTCGAGAGCTGGATGTTTTGCACGATGTCGACGCCGCCAACCGAGAGCTTTTCGTGCGCCAGCAATTGCGTGAATCCAAGGGCTGCGTGCAGAGGCGTGCGAATTTCATGGCTCATGCGCGCAAGAAAAGATGACCGCGCCTGCGTCGCCGCCAATGCTTCGTCGCGCGCCCTCGCCACCGTCGCGCTGTCGTTGTAGGTCTGCGTCACGTCAGCGATGGTGCGCACATAACCGCCATCGTCGAGGCGGTGCGTTCGCAATTGCAGCACTTTGTCGTCCGGTCCCGCGCACAGCGCCAGCAGCAAAGGCGCATCGCTCAGGCTCAGGGAGCTGGTGAGATCGGCAAGCCCCTCAGGATATGAATGCTCGTCATCACGATTGATCGCCAGTCCACGCACGCCCGCAACGACTTGCGCGTTATTAGAAAATTTATGGCTGCTCGTTGGTCGAGCTATTTGCGGATCGAGGCCCAGATGAAGAAACGCCTGATCGTTGCTGACCAGAATATTGCCCTCCGCGTTGAAGAACATAATTCCGTCGCTGATATTTTCGAGCGCGCAACGCAAGTTGCGCGCAACGCTGGCGGCTTCGCCGCGCGCAATTTCAAGCTCTCGTATCGCCCTCGACAGCTTGTAGCGACGCGCGACGGCCATGCCCATCAGCGGGAAACAGCAGAGCGTGATGAGCAAAGCCAGAAGCGTGAGCTGGGTGCGCATCGCATTGACGTCAGCATCTACGCCCTCAAGCGGAATCGTGACCACCACGTCCTGCGCGACGCCAGGAACCTCGCGCGCACAAAAAAGTTTTTCGATTCCATCAAGGCCGGAAACAGCTTTGAAACAGCTCGATCTGGCCGCCGCCGCACGGACCGCCGTCATATGTCCGACGGTTTTACCGACATAATCGCCGTCCGCCGCGCTGCCGCGCGCGTACACAATTCCATCATGCCCCACCAGGGTGATTGCGCCGTCATAGATATCAAACGTCGCATAATAATTTGAAAGAAACTCAGGGTTGACTGACGCAACAAGAACGCCGTCAAAATCGCCCTTCTCGTCAAGAATCTTGCGCGTGAACTGGATTGACCAGCGCCCGGAAAGACGTCCCACCAAAGGCCTGCTGATATACAACAGATCTTGCCCGGGCCGCTCGCGGTGCACCGTGATGTGTTCGCGGTCGTTCAGGTTCATGGATTGCGCGGGCGATCCCAGATTGGAGTCCACGATGAAGCCATCGCGGTCCACGCTTGTGATCTGGAGCAGAAGTTCGTTCTTGAAATAATTGGAGCTGGTGTATTCACCCAGCTTGAAGCCATCTCCCTGCGCCAGCATAGCCCGGCGCAACAGGAGGAGCGAGGCATCGATCTCTTTGACGCTGCGCGATACATGTTCCGTAAAGGCGCGCGCGAGATTGGACAATTCGCGCTCCGAGCTGGCGCGGGAGAGACGATGTTGTTCCTCGATATGGAAATAAACGAAAGACCACAGCAACGCGATCAGCAGCAGGCCGAAACAAACAGCGGCCTGCGTCAACGCAAAGAAGAGGTCAACCGCCCTGCGGGCCGGACGCGAGCCCGCGCTCTTGTCAAAAGCGCGTTCGGCCTCGCCCGACATGTGCGCGCGGCCTCGCGTCAGGAAAGGGCCGCCTGCAAATCGGAGCCAGCGTCGAGCGGCTGCGATCCGTCCTGCGGGCGTTTGCGCTCAAGCGCGAAGCGATAGCCTTCGCCGCGCACGCTCCAGATCAGCGAGGATTGGCCGGTGGGATCGAGCTTCTTGCGAAGCTTGCTCACCAGAACGTCGACCGC
>CAMCMI010000123.1 GCA_945875875.1 Rhizobium sp. Q54 | reverse complement strand
TCATCACTGCGATATCAACCGCCTGCACCAGAGGTTCTACAATGGCCGGCTACGCAACCCCAACCAGCTTCGCCGGCCACCCCAGCGCTAGCTACAAACCAAATCGTCAACTAACATAAAGACCGGATCACCTCATGGGGGCTGGCTAGGCACATGGCTACAACGTCGGTGGAGAGCAATCCGGGCATATTATCCTCTCGGACTTTACGACGACCGGCGATGGATTAATCGCGGCTTTGCAGGTGATGGCGGCTGTTGTGCAAAGTGGTAAGCGAGCCAGCGAAGTCTGTCGCGTATTTGAGCCTGTTCCGCAAATTTTGACCTGCGTTCATTTTGCTTCGGGCTGCATGCCGGGGTCGCAAATTATAAGTGAAGTTAGCGCAGTGGGGGCCGCGCGGTTAGGGTCGCATGGTCGTCTGCTTGTTCGCCGATCTGGCACAGAGGCTTTGGTGCGCGTGATGGGTGAGGGCGATGATGAATCGCTTGTCGCCAAAGCCGTGGATGAAGCTTGCTGCGCGCTGAGAGAGATGGCTGAGCGTATGAACCGGGACTCTCAAGCGGATGAGGAGCCTCTCAGGGAGGCGTCGTAAAACTTTGCGCTGTTTGTTGTTGAGGTAGAGGCTGGATAAGCGCTCGCGCAGCATGTTATTGCTTGACGCGAGCGTTGCTTCCGGGCGCAATGCGGCTCGCTTATTTTTTTGCGCAGCGATGCGCGTGGTTCGGGACTGGTTGCTTGCTTATCTCCTCATCATCGCAACGGATGGATGCCCGTTTGACGTCTTTGGACGGCGCGCTTGAATTCCTTTGCGCTCACTGCGCGCCTGCAGCGCAGTCTTTAGTTGATATTAAGGCTAGTGTCGGCGCCTACATTTCTTGCGATGTAGCGGCGCCTTCTTGCCTGCCGGCTCAAGATGCTGCGGCACGCGACGGCTTTGCCGCTGCAAGTGTAGATTTGATCGGCGCCAGCTCTTTCAATCCGTCTTTCTTGATGGTGGCCCCCGTCGCGGTTTCCGTGGGCGACGTTATGCCCGACGGATGTGATTGCGTGGTGGACTTCGGCTGCGTGGGTGCTGATGGTCCGCCCTTTACGATCAGCGTTTCCGCGGCGCCAGGCGAAGGCGTGCGTCGGATGGGTGCGGATGTAAACGCTGATTCTGTTTTGCTGCGTGCCGGTTCGCAAATGTCCACGTTTGACGTTGCGCTTTTGCAAATAGCAGGTGTCAGCAAGGTGAGCGTACGGCAGCCGCGCGTTTGTATTGTTGGTATTCCTTCAGCCGACCAGTGCACACATACGTTTGAGCTCATGTCTGCGCTTGCGGAGCAAGCAGGTGTTTTGCTGGAGCAGGTTATTTGCGCATCGCGCAGCGCTGAGGATATCGGGCAGCAAATCTCGCTTCGAAAGGGCGTTGTTGCTGCGCCCGATCTGTTGATTACAATTGGCGGTTCTGGCGCAGGCCTTGCCGATCACAGCGTCGATGCGTTGCGGCGCGTGGGCGCGCAAATGTGTCATGGACTTGCGCTCTCAGGGGGCATGACAATCGGCTTCGGTAGATTGCACGGGCGCCTTGTGATTGCCCTTCCGGGGCGTTTTGATGGCGCCCTTGGCGGCTGGTTGGCGCTTGTTACGCCTGTGTTGCAGCTTCTTTGTGCCATTCGTCAGCCGGAGCCACTGGAAAGCGCGCCTCTGTTGCGCAAAGCTTCTTCTGCGCCCGGTATGAGCGATGTTGTGCTGATGGAGCGCAATTCTAATGGCTGGGCGCCGTCACCTGCGGGAGATATGTCTGTGGCGCAAGCGTTGCGTGCTGACGGGTATCTGCTGCTTGGCGCTGGCAGCGAAGGGCTTGCGGAAGGCGCCTTTGTGCGTCCATTACCTCTTCCGGGCCGATGGAGGGCTCGTTCATGACGGGTCGAAGTGATTTTCATCAGCAACAATTTCTTGACGTTCCGAGCCGCGAGGATGCGCTTGCGCGATTTGAAGGCGCAGTTTTTCCGCGCGAGAAGCAGATTGTTTCATGTGCATTGCTGGACGCTCTGAATTTGCCGCTTGCGTATGATGTGGCTGCGCCCGTTGACGCGCCGCCGTTTGATCGCTCCAACGTTGACGGCTTCGCTGTGCGCGCGGCTGATTTGTCGCGCGCCGGACCAACAAGCCCTGTGATCTTGCTGCTGAATAGCGAGAACGTGCATTGTGGCGTAGCGCCGCAAATCCCGCTTGTCGCTGGCAGCGCGACGCCGATCGCCACGGGGGCTCCTTTGCCGCGCGGTGCGGACGCCGTTGTGATGGTAGAGCATACGCATCCGCACGGACTAAACGAAATTGAAATTATGCGTGGCGCCGCCCCAGGCCAGTTTGTATCGTTCGCCGGGTCAGACATTGCGCGTGGCGAGAATTTGTTGCGGGCGGGCTGCGTGCTTGGTTCGCGCGAGATTGGAATGCTTGCTGCATGCGGCATTGGCGCTGTGGCGGTCGTGCGTAAGCCGCGAGTCGCCGTGTTGTCTACGGGCGATGAATTACGCGCTGCGGGACAGGCGCTTTCGCCTGCCGCGATTTATGACGCAAACGGTCCAATCATCAGCGCTGCCGTGAACGAGAGTGGCGGCGACGCTGTTTTCATGGGCGCGGTTCCCGATGACGAGAGATTGTTGCGTGCAGCGATTGAAGCTGCGTTCGCAGATTGCGATATGCTGATTTTGTCCGGCGGCACGTCAAAGGGATCGGGCGATCTTACTTATAAGTTGATTACTGGTTTGGGCGCTCCGGGCATCGTTGCACATGGTATAGCGTTGAAGCCTGGCAAGCCGCTGTGTCTTGCGGTTTGCGCAGGAAAACCGGTTGTCATTTTGCCGGGGTTTCCCACATCCGCAATGTTTACTTTTCACGATATGGTCGCGCCCGTGCTGCGGCGTATGGCGGGCTTGCCGCCGCGCGTCGATGCGAAAGTGACTGCGCGTGTGCCGGTTCGCATCACGTCCGAACTGGGGCGGCGCGAATATGTCATGGCCTCGCTCGTTGAGGGACGTGAGGGCTTGAGCGCTTATCCGTCTGGAAAGGGCTCTGGCGCAGTTACTTCTTTTGCACAGGCGGATGGTTTTATCGCGATTGACGCTTTGAGCGATCATCTGCCCGCTGATAGCCAAGTGGAAATGAGCCTGTTCACGGCGCATGCGCGCGCGCCCGATTTTGTCGCCATTGGCAGCCATTGCGTGGGGCTGGATGTAGCCACTGCGCCGCTTGCGCGTGCGGGCTTGCTCGTTCGCTCAATCGCGCTTGGCAGTCTTGGCGGGCTTGCAGCTGCAAAGCGTGGCGAATGCGACATTGCGCCGATGCATTTGCTGGAAGAGAAAACCGGCCTATGGAACGAGCCTTATTTGAGTGATGGGCTTGAGCTTGTGACTGGTTGGCGGCGTATGCAAGGAATTGTGTATCGTTTGGGCGATGCACGTTTTGAGGGGCTGGATGCCGCTGGCGCAATCGCCGCTGCGCTTGCTTCGTCCGGTTGTTTGATGGTGAACCGTAATCAGGGCGCCGGCACGCGGGTGCTGATAGATCAAGCTCTAAAGGGTTTACGACCAGAAGGGTATTTCAACCAGCCGCGCTCACACAATGCCGTTGCTGCTGCAATAGCGCAGGGGCGTGCGGATTGGGGCGTTGCGATTGAGCCTGTGGCGCAGGGCTATGGGCTTGGTTTCATCCCGTTGGCGCAAGAGCATTACGATTTTGCGATTGTGTCTGAGCGCAAAAAACGCGCTGGCGTGCAGGCGTTTCTTGCCTCGCTTGCAAGCGAGGAAACGCGCGGGGCGCTGCGGGCTATCGGGTTTGATCCTGCGTGATTATTTCAAAAACGTTTCCGCCGCAGCAAGATCTTCCGGCGTATTGGCGTTGAAGAACGGATCGACCGGCTCATTCGGCCACTCGACATGGACGACCTTGTAACGCGCTGTCCATAGGTCGATTTTGCGCATTTGTTCGACCACAAGCGCGTGGCGCAGGTCTTCGCGCAGGGAGACGCGCCACAGCGCAATCACAGGATGAGCCTGCGCCCCAGAGCTTGCGACCAATATGTCTGCATTATTTTGCATCTGCGCGTCTGCCAGCCGCGACACGAGATCGAGCGGCAGGAACGGGCAATCGGCGGCGACGCTCAGCAACCATTCGCTTTGCGGCGCAGCCCAATCCATGCCGGCCAGCACGCCCGCCAGCGGGCCGACGAAGCCTTCCACGCTATCGGCGATCACGGGCAGCGCCCATTGTGCAAAGCGGTCAGGATCACCGTTGGCGTTGAGCGCCAGCGCTGAACATTGCGGTTTTATGCGCGCTATCACGTGATCGAGGATCGTGCGGCCGCCGATGGGACGCAGCGGCTTGTCGCCGCCGCCCATGCGGCGCGCAAGGCCGCCTGCAAGAATAACGCAGGCGGGGGTGAGCGCTTGCGCGTTCATTCGATCACGATGCGCGGCGCGGGCTTGCTGGCGCCGCCGGCCTCCAGCGTTTCCCACACCCGCTTCGCAATCGCCATATAAGCCTTGGCGTGCGGGCCTTCCGGGTTGGTCGCCACGACGGGGCGGCCTTCGTCAGATGTGGCGCGAATGTCCATGTGCAGCGGGATTTCGCCCAAAAATTGCAGGCCGGTTTTCTCGGCTTCCGCGCGTGCGCCGCCGTGGCCGAAGATCGGCGAGACGTGGCCGCAATTCGGACAGCAGAAGTTTGCCATGTTCTCTACGATGCCAAGCACAGGCACGCTGACTTTGCGGAACATGGCAACGCCGCGACGGGCGTCGATCAGCGCCAGGTCTTGCGGCGTCGAGACGATAACCGCGCCTGCCAGAGGCGTTTGTTGCGCCATGGTGAGTTGCGCGTCGCCAGTGCCCGGCGGCATGTCGACGACGAGAACGTCGAGTTCGCCCCAGCTGACTTCGCGCAGCATTTGCGTGAGCGCGCTCATCACCATTGGGCCGCGCCAGATCATCGCCGTGTCTTCTTCAACGAGGAAGCCGATAGACATGACCTTCACGCCATAGCGCTCCATCGGCTCAAGCTTGCGTTGCTCGTTCACGCGTGGCTTGCCAGACAGGCCAAACAGCTTTGGTTGCGATGGCCCGTAGATGTCGGCGTCCATCATGCCGACCCTCAATCCCATAGCGGCAAGGCCCAGCGCAAGGTTGCAGGAAGTGGTTGACTTGCCGACGCCGCCTTTGCCGGACGCCACGGCGATAATGTGTTTGACGCCTGGCACGCCGGGGTTTTTGCTTGTCGCGGCGGGCTGGTTTTTAGGCCCGGTGCGCAGCGGCGTTGGCCCGTTTGAGGGCGCGGCAGCAGGCTTGTCGGCGGTGAGGCCAACGAGCGCGCGTGTTACGCCGGGCAGTGCCTTGACGATGTTTTCCGCCTGCGCGCGAACGCTTTCCATAAGGTTCACTTCCGCAGGGTCGATCTGGATTGAGAAGATCACCTTGCCGTCTTCGGCGCTGATTTGCGTCAGCCGTCCGGACTCAGGCAGCGAGCGCCCGTCGGCCAGTTTTATGGATGCGAGCGCACGCAGGACGTCTTCGATGGAAATCGACATTAAGCCTCCAATGAGCGGTGATGAGAGCGGCGCTATATGATTTCGCCGCCCTTTGCCTCACGCGCTTTGAGATAATCTTCTGTGGTCATCACGGGTGGACGCGCAGGCGCGTCGTGCGGATCAAAGCCTTCGTTGACGACGGCGCTCACGCGGCAAGTATCGCACATGCGCACCACGTCGATGCGTTTTGCATTGGCGCCGGAGAACATCCAGTGCTTGTCCTGCAACTTGCCGACGATGCGCTCAACCGCGCTTCTCGAGCCAAACGGCTTGTTGCAGGCGAGGCAGGGGTAGGGCTCTTCTTCCTTCAACACTTTGTGGCCTGCGGCCCATGCGTCAAAATCGAGACGCGGCTCGATGCGGATTACTTTTTCCGGGCATGTCGATTGGCAAAGGCCGCATTGCACGCACAGGCTCTCTGAGAAGCGCAGCATCGGCATGTCGGGATTATCGCCCAATGCCCCTGTGGGACAGGCGTTAACGCAAGCGTGGCAAAGCGTGCAGCCCTCAACGTCGAGCGTAACGCCGCCAAACGGCGCGCCCTTGTCGAGCGGGATTACGCTGACGGGATTTGGCGCCGCGTGATGCAATTCGCGGAACGTGGTCTCCAGCACGCTGCGCTTGGCGCCGCGCGCGATGAAGCTTGCGGGCTTGGTTGTGGGTACGCCCTGCGGGGCAGCGCGAAGCTGCTCCAGCAATGAATCGGGATCGTCCGTCTCGATGATGCTGGCGAGCCCTGCGCCAAAGCCAAGCGCTTCCGCGATGCGCGCGCTGGCCGCGATGATGCTTTCCGAGCCGCTCATGTCGTGTTTGGGCTTGGCGTGCGCCAAAAGGTGGACGCCAACGGCGCCATAGGCGAAAGCGGCGGCGAAAGCTTCGGGGCCGACCTGCGTCACTTCGTTCACGCGCACAGGCAAAACATGGGCGGGAAGGCCATCGCCAAAGCGAGCCAGCGCGTCGATCAGCGGCTCGCCGTGGTCGCCGTCGTGGAACAAAATAACGGCCTTTTGTCCGCCCGCTTTGTTATAAGTTTGCAGCAGCGTACGCAGGCGGCGCAGCAGGGCGTCGGCTGGGGGCAGCGCATAAGCGGCGGCCCCAGTGGGACAAGCTGCTGCGCAGGCGCCGCAGCCCGCGCAGATTTCTGCGTCAATCGCCACGTGATCGCCGTTGGGCGTGATTGCGCCGGTGGGGCAAAGATCGAGGCAGCGCGTGCAGCCGGTGACTTTGGAGCGCGAATGGGCGCACAGGCTCGCGGTGAAATCCACATAGCGCGGCTTGTCGAACGTGCCGATCAGCTGGCCTGCGTCCGCTATCGCGCGCTCAACGGCGACAGGGTCTTTCGGACCGGGTCGCAGATAGCCGGGGCGCAATTCGTGCGCGGGAAAAAGCGGCTGTCCGCCAGTCAGATCCAGCACTAAGTCGCAATGCGATACGGCGCCGTCGCGCGAGACGCCAAAGCGCAAGGACGCGCGCGAGGAGGGGAGGGGCGAGGCGTAATCGTCGACGACCACTTCAAAGGCGCCGAGGCGCCCCTTTGCGTTGCGGATCGTGCCGCGCAGAATCGGGAAATCATATTCGCGCGGCGGCGTAATATCGCGCGGCTTTGTCAGAAGCACCGTCACGTCGAGCTTGTCGGACAGGCGCCGCCCGGCCTCGATGGCGGATTCGTCGGAGCCATAAATCAGCGCCACGCCTTCGCTCACAAGGCTGGTGAGCATGATGGGGGGCATTTCTTCGGCGGCGGCTGCAATCAGTGCCGCGATCTTCGGGGCGGCCTGAGCGCCCTCGCTCGACCAGCCGGCGGTCTCGCGTATGTTTACGTAGGCTATATCAGCCGAGGCGCCTGCATCTTCCGCCATCTCGCGAAACAGCGGCGCCTGTGCGGTGCAGGCGATCGTGATCGGGCCAGGCTGGGCCATGGCAATACGCACGCGCTCTGATTCGGCGCCGCAAAACTGTCGGCCGGAAACCGTTTTCCCGCCGCAAGTCTTTGTGATTGCGTCAAAATCCAAGTCCATCGTTTGCTCGCAGGAGCAGACGAAGATGGTGCGTCCGGTATCGGCCATCATAATCCCCCGGCGCATTTGATTGCGCGCTTGCGGCTTGGCTGGCCGCGCCATTCACCTAAATAGGAAGCACGAGGGGAATGCAAACCCCCGCAAAGCGGTGTATCGGGGCGCTATGAAACATTCTCGCAGGCTTGATCTGCCGCCGGGGTATTCCGGCCACATCCTCCCACCGGGCGAAAGCGCCTTCGCGCACGCCTGCGCTATCGCGGGCGAGCAGGGGGCCGGCGCCTTTGTGCATGCACGCAAGGGCGAGCTTATCGAGTTCGCGGTTGTGCTGGAGCCTGATGAGCCTTTGGCGTCTGCGCGGCGTGGCTTTTTCGCCTGCATGCATGCGCTGGCGGAGGCGATTTCCGCCCATTGCCCGCCGGAGCGCGAGGTCGCTTTCCACTGGCCGGATGCGATCATCTTCGATGGTGGCCTTGTCGGCGGCGGCAGGCTCGCCTGGCCGCAAGGGTGCGGCGACGACGACGTTCCGCAATGGCTCGTGTTTGGCGCTGTGCTGCGTGCGGAAGATTTGCCGGACGTGGACACGGGGGCTCATCCCGATAGCACCTCCCTTGTCGGGTCCGGCTTTGAGCTTGAGCAGGTTGACAACGTGGTGGGGAGCTTTGCGCGCCATCTGATGCTGGCGTTCGACACGTGGGGCGAGCATGG
>CAMCMI010000122.1 GCA_945875875.1 Rhizobium sp. Q54 | reverse complement strand
TTGGCGAGCTTGATGTTGATGGTGGAGAGAAACTCGGCGAGCGAATGCACCTTCTCGATCTTGGGCGCATCATGCGCGCGGTAGATCAGCATCTGCTTGCGCTCTTCCAGCGTCTCGGCGGCAGCGACATTGGCCAGAATCATGAATTCTTCGATCAGCTTGTGCGCATCCAGACGCGGCGGCGTGAACACGCGGTCGATCTTGCCCTCAGGCGTCAGGATCAGCTTGCGCTCCGGCAGGTCCAGCTCCAGCGGCGCGCGATGGGTGCGCGCGATTTTCAGCGCGTGATAGGCCTCCCACAACGGCTTCAGGATCGGCTCCAGCAGCGGCGCCGTCGTCTCGTCCGGCCAGCCGTCAATCGCCGCCTGCGCCTGCGGATAGGCGAGTTTTGCAGCCGAGCGCATCATTATGCGGTGGAAGGAGTGGCCGGTCTTGCGGCCCTCTTTGGTGATGGTCATGCGCACGGCCAGCGCTGGCCGCTCCTCATTGGGGCGCAGCGAACACAGATCGTTTGAAATGCGCTCGGGCAACATCGGCACGACGCGATCAGGGAAATAGACCGAGTTTCCGCGCTCCAGCGCATCGCGCTCCAACGCCGAGCCGGGGCGGATATAGGCGGCGACGTCCGCAATCGCCACGGTCAGGATAAAGCCGCCCGCATTGTCGGGATCGTCGTCGTGCTGCGCGTAAACCGCGTCGTCATGGTCCTTGGCGTCGGCGGGGTCGATGGTGACGAGCGGCACTTTGCGCCAATCCTCGCGCCCTTCCATGCTGGCGGGCTGCGCGCGTTCGGCCTCCGCAATCGCCTCCTTGCGAAACACATGTGGCACGTTGTGCATGTGCAGAGCGATCAGCGAGATCGCCTTCTCGTTGTCGATCGCCCCCAGCCGCTCAGTAACTTTTGCGCTTGCGCCAAGGCGCCCGGCGCGCAGCATGTCCACCGCCACAAGATCGCCGTCGCGCGCGTTTGCTTCCTCGCCCGGCGGGATGATGAGCTCGCGGTTGAGGCTTTTCTTGTCGATGGGCAGCAAGCGCCCGCCGCCTTGCGGGAGAGCCCGAAACACGCCCACGATCTGCGCGCGCGTGCGCTCGATCAGCTTGATGATCCGCCCGCGATATTCGGGCGCGCCTTTCTCAGCGTCTTCGTCGCGATCAACGCGAAGAAGTGCGCGGTCGCCAACTCCGGCAATCGCCTGTCCGGGCTTTGGCTTGCGCGGCGCCCACACTGCGATGCGCGGGGCCGGGCCGTTTGAATCTTCGTTCCACTCGACGGGGAGCGCGATCAGCTCGCCGTCGCGATCGCGGCTTTTGATGTCGGCCAGCACAACGGCGGGCAATTGGCCGGGCCGGTGCAAAACCTTGCCGCGACGCTCAACGGCGCCTTCGCCCTCAAGCTCCTTGAGCATGCGTTTGAGTTCGATTTTGGCCGCGCCCTTGACGCCGAACGCCTGGCCGATCTCGCGCTTGCCGATCTTGTCGGGAAACGGA
Organism: Rhizobium sp. Q54; assembly: GCA_945875875.1. GTDB lineage: Bacteria > Pseudomonadota > Alphaproteobacteria > Rhizobiales > Beijerinckiaceae > Terripilifer. The sequence goes on along the minus strand of CAMCMI010000122.1, from coordinate 6,824 downwards.
CGACCAGCCTTTAGCGCAGCGGCGCGCTCACGAGCAATATAGGCGAGGATCTCTTCCTTGGTTGGAAGAGGGCGCTCGAACTCAGGAGGCTTGGCCAATGCGGAACCCTTAAACTCACGCCCGCAACGCGGCTGCGGGCGGACGGGTACACTTTAACGCCAAGCGGGGCGAGACGCCAAATAGGGTGTGGGGATGCGCTGCATCGGCGCGGCATCCCAGCGGACCTTCGGTCCGCATGCGGGCTGGAAGCCCGCGGTCCAAGGACGCGCTCCACTATGGACCGCGAGCTTCCAGCCCGCATCTTGGGATCAGCGCCTCTTCTCCGCCGCGCGGCGCAGCGCCTCGGCCATGGCGCCGCCAGCGGGCGAGGGTGCGTCCTGCTTTGGCGGCGGGCCTTTTTCCATGTGCTTGCGCTGGTCGGGACGCATGGGCGCGCCGCCGCGTGGTTGTGCGGCGCCGGGCTCGTCGTCGAGCCGCATGGTCAGCGCGATGCGCTTGCGGGCCTTGTCGACCTCCAGCACCTTCACCTTCACGATGTCGCCCGGCTTGGCGACTTCGCGCGGGTCTTTGATGAAGGTGCGCGACATGGCCGAGATATGCACGAGCCCGTCCTGATGCACGCCGATGTCCACAAAGGCGCCGAACGCGGCCACATTGGTGACGGCGCCCTCGAGGATCATGTCGATCTTCAAATCGTCCAGCGTTTCCACGCCTTCCATGAATTCTGCGGTCTTGAAGGCGGGACGCGGATCGCGGCCCGGTTTTTCCAGTTCGCGCAGAATGTCGGTGATCGTGGGCACGCCGAATTTCTCGTCCACGAACTTTGCGGGGGATAAAGCGCGCAGCGTTTTGGAATCGCCGATCAGCAATTTGATGTCGCTTTTGGTCGCTTCCAGAATCCGGCGCACGACCGGATAGGCTTCCGGATGCACGGAGGAGGAATCGAGCGGATCGGCGCCGCCAAGCACGCGCAGGAAGCCCGCGCATTGCTCGAACGCTTTAGGCCCGAGGCGCGGCACTTTCTTCAATTCCGCACGCGTTGAGAACGGCCCGTTTGCATCGCGATGGCTGACGATGTTGTTGGCCAATTGTTCGCCCACGCCAGACACGCGCGCCAGCAGCGGCGCGGACGCGGTGTTGACGTCCACGCCCACCGCGTTCACGCAATCTTCCACCACGGCGTCGAGCGAGCGCGAGAGTTTGTGCTCGGCCAGATCGTGCTGATATTGGCCAACGCCAATGGACTTTGGATCAATCTTCACGAGTTCTGCGAGCGGATCTTGCAAGCGGCGCGCAATGGAGACGGCGCCGCGCAGCGTCACGTCCATATCCGGCAATTCCTGCGAGGCGAAAGCCGACGCCGAATAAACCGACGCGCCAGCCTCCGACACGATGGCTTTGGTGAGCTTCAGGTCTGGATAATTCTTGATGAGATCAAGGGTGAGTTTTTCAGTCTCGCGCGAGGCTGTGCCGTTCCCGATCGCGACCAGATCGACGTTGTGGCGCTTGGCGAGGGCAGCAAGGATAGCCATCGAATCGTCCCAGCGGCGCTGCGGCTCGTGCGGATAGATGACGGCGGTGTCGAGCACCTTGCCGGTGGCGTCAACGACGGCCACTTTCACGCCGGTGCGAAAGCCCGGATCAAGCCCCATCGTTGCGCGCGCGCCAGCCGGGGATGCCAGCAGCAGATCGCGCAGGTTTCCGGCGAACACTTTCACCGCATCGTCTTCAGCGGTCTGGAACAGACGCACGCGCAGATCGACGGCGAGCGAGGATTGGATGCGATAGCGCCAGGCGTAACGCACGCTGTCGCGCAGCCATTTGTCGGCGGGGCGGCCGCGATCCATCACGCCGAATTTGGCTGCTATTTTTGCTTCAAACGCGCCGGGCGTATTGGGCGGCAATTCGGGCTCTGGCTCCAATACAAGTTCAAGCGCCTCTTCCTTTTCGCCGCGCATGAGCGCGAGAATGCGGTGCGAGGGCAGTTTGTGCAGCGGCTCGGCGAAATCAAAATAATCAGAGAATTTGGCGCCCGCCGTCTGCTTGCCGTCGCGCACTTTCGAGACGATGCGCCCGCCGTTCCAGAAATTCTCGCGCAGCGCGCCGATCAGCTCCGCGTCTTCGGAAAAACGCTCAACGAGAATCGAGCGCGCGCCCTCCAGCGCAGCCTCGGGCGTCTCGACGGACTTCGTTGCGTCAACGAAAGATAGCGCTGTCTCGCGCGGGTCTTTGGTTGGATCGGCGATCAGCATGTCGGCCAGCGGCTCAAGGCCGCTCTCGCGCGCGATCATCGCCTTGGTGCGGCGCTTGGGCTTGAAGGGGAGATAAATATCTTCCAGCCGCGCCTTGCTGTCGGCTGCGTTGATAATGGCGTGCAAAGCGTCGTCGAGCTTGCCCTGCGAATTTATGCTGTCAATGATCTGTGTGCGGCGCTCTTCCAGCTCGCGCAGATAACGCAGCCGCTCGTCGAGCGTGCGCAATTGCGTATCGTCAAGCGCGCCAGTGATTTCCTTGCGATAGCGCGCGATGAACGGCACGGTCGAGCCGCCGTCGATCAGCTCCACGGTCGCGGCGACCTGCTGCTCCTTGACGCCAAGTTCCTCGGCGATGCGAAGGTTGATCGATTTCATTGCGCTGTCCTGCATGCTGTTCGTGTGATGCGCATTTAGGGAGGGGAATGGGGCGGCGTCAAAGTGGAAGGCGCGCGAATCTGTGGATGAGCTTGTGCAAGGCGAATATGTCCGTGCAAGGCTCCCTCACCCGACCCTTGCTGACGCAAGGTCCACCCTCTCCCGTCACAGACGGGAGAGGGATTCGCTCACGACGGTGATGGTGGATGCGGCTGCTTTCCCTCTCCCGTCTGTGACGGGAGAGGGTGGCCCCGCGCAGCGGGGTCGGGTGAGGGCGCTTAGGCCTTCGTCGCCTTTTTCGCGGCCTTTTTCGCAGGTGCTTTCTTGGCGGCGATCTTCTCCGCAGCGCCCCGTTTTTCCTTACCTTGACCTTAGCTTTGAGCCGCGTTAGTTTTGTAGCATCTATATTGATAGGATAATTCTTGTGCATGTTTCGTTCAACGCTGAAATTGCTGCCCGAATTTCACGCGCTACTCTCGTTGCCTTGGTCGGTCTGATAGTTGCAGCCTGCTTGCCTGATCCTTTCCTCGACACTTGCGAAGCAGTCATCAAACAACGCCTCGCAGCACCCTCCACCTACAAGCGCATCAGCACTGAACTGTCGCAACGACAGATGGTCAAAACTGAATTCGAGAGGTTGGAAGCAGAGAGAGGCCCCGCGCTTACGACGGGTGAATTTTACCGGCGTGCGGCTACCCGGATAGCGCTTGAATCCAGCACGCCATTCGAGTTTGCGCTGACGATTGAATACGACGCCAGCAATTACATGGGCGTGCCGCTTCGGCAACGCGCGACCTGCAGGCACGCCACGCTGGACGCAAGTCCAGGGCCGACAATGCTTTCTGATGTCATCGTTGATGGCCGTCGGGGCATTGACCGCTGAGAGTAGCTAGGGTTCCGCTCCGACGAAGTGACGGAGGTGGGACAAGCAGCTCGCAAGCAATTACTTTTTAGCCGCTTTCTTGGCGCCAAATATGTCGGCGGCAAGGGCTCTCCAAGCTCCCTCACCCGACCCTTGCTGACGCAAGGGCCACCCTCTCCCGTCACATACGGGAGAGGGATTCGCTCACGATATAGGTGGCTGCTTCCCTCTCCCGTCGTGACGGGAGAGGGTGGCCCCGCGCAGCGGGGTCGGGTGAAGGCGCTCAGGCTTTGCTCGCCTTTTTAGCCGCTTTCTTCGCAGCCTTTTTAGCGGGCGCTTTCTTTGCAGCAGGAGCCTTCTTTGCAGCAGGAGCCTTTTTGCTCGCTGCCTTCTTGCTCGCCGTCTTTTTGGCAGCACCCTTCTTCGGCGCAGCTTTCTTCTTCACCGCTGCGGGGCCGCCCTTTTCGTCGATCAGCTCAATCGCATCCTGCAGGCTGATCGATTCAGCCGAAATGGATTTGGGCACGTTGGCGTACACCTTGCCGACCGCCACATAGGGCCCGAAACGGCCCTCGCGCACGCTGATCGTGCCGCCTTGCGGATGTTCGCCGAGCACGCGGCCGTCAACCGCTGCGCCCTCGCCGGATTCGCGGGCGTTGAGCAGCGCGATGGCTTCCTCCAGCGTCACCTCGTCGGGGCTTTTGCCCTTGGGGATGTTGGCGTTGACCTTCTTCCAGTTCACGTAAGGCCCGTATTTGCCGGACTTTACGGCGATGGCGCCGCCTTTGGGATGATCGCCGAGCGCGCGGCCCGGCTGCGGGCCAAAGCGACTGGCGCCGCCGCCGCCGGTTTCTTTCGTGATGATAAGATCAATGGCGCGATTGGCGCCGATCTCAAGCACGTCGTCGTCGCGGCCAATGTTGGCGTAGGTTTTCTGATGCTGCACATAAGGCCCGAAGCGGCCAATGTTGGCGACGATCGGCTCGCCGGTGGTGGGATGTTTGGCCACCTCGCGCGGCAGGGACAACAGCCCCAGCGCTTTCTCCAGCGTCACGTCGTCCTTGGACAGTCCCTTTGGCAGCGATGAGCGCTTTGGCTTTTCAGCCTCGCCCAATTGCACATAGGTTCCAAAACGCCCGTCGCGCAGCGTCACTTCTTCGCCTGTGTCAGGGTCAAAGCCCAGCGAACGAACGCCGGGGCGATCACCTGCCGCGCCTTCTGCTTTTTCGCCAGTGGCTTGCTGCGAGAGCGTGCGCGTGTAGCGGCATTCGGGATAGTTGGAACAGCCCACGAACGCGCCGAATTTTCCAAGCTTCAAGGACAGGCGCCCGGCGTTGCAAGAGGGGCAACCGCGCGGATCGCCGCCGTCTTCCTTTGCGGGGAAAATATGCGGGCCAAGCAGCTCGTTGAGATTGTCGAGGACTTCGGTTGTACGCAGGTCTTTGGTTTGCGCGACAGCTGCGGAAAAGTTCGTCCAGAACTCGCGCAGCACGTCTTTCCAGTTGATCTCCGCGTTGGCGACAAGATCAAGTTTCTCCTCCAGCGCAGCGGTGAAATCATATTCCACATAGCGCGTGAAGAAGCTCTGAAGGAAGGCGACGACGAGGCGTCCCTTGTCTTCCGGATACAGGCGCTTCTTGTCGAGGCGCACATATTCGCGGTCGCGCAACACGGCCAGCGTCGAGGCATAGGTGGAGGGGCGCCCGATGCTCAGCTCTTCCATGCGCTTGACGAGCGTGGCCTCCGTAAAGCGCGGCGGCGGCTCGGTGAAGTGCTGGCTTGATTCAATGCTCTCGCGCTTCAGCGCATCGCCCGCGTGCATCGCAGGCAGGCGGCTGCTCTCTTCGTCTTCCTCGTCGTCCTTGCCTTCCTGATACAGCGTCAGAAAGCCGTCGAAGCGTACGACTTGTCCGGTGGCGCGCAAATCAATGCGCTTGTATTTGGCGCCCTCAACATCAGCTGCGATCTCAACCGTGGTGCGCTCCAGCTCCGCCGATTCCATCTGGCTGGCGATGGTGCGGGTCCAGATCAGCTCGTAAAGACGGGCCTGATCCTTATCCAGCGCTTTGAGCAGCTGGCGGGGCAGGCGGGTCATGTCGGTTGGGCGCACGGCCTCATGGGCCTCCTGCGCGTTCTTGTGCTTGGTCGAATATTTGCGCGGAACGCCGGGCACGTATTTTGGCCCGTATTCCTTTTCGATCACGCGGCGCGCGCCCGCAATCGCTTCGGGCGCCATGTCGACGCCGTCGGTGCGCATATAAGTAATGAGACCGACGGTCTCGCCGCCAAGGTCGATGCCTTCATAAAGGCGCTGCGCCACGCGCATGGTGTGGGCGGGCGCAAACCCGAGCTTGCGCGAGGCTTCCTGCTGCAGCGTAGATGTCGTGAACGGCGCATAGGGATGGCGCTTGGCGGGCTTGGCTTCAACCGAAACCACGCTGATTTTAGCGGCCTCCAGCGCGGACTTGAACGCCTGCGCGTCCTCGCCATTGCCAACGTCCAGCCGCTGAATACGCTTGCCGTCGGCGCCGACGAGGCGGGCGACGAACGACGCGTCGTCCTTGGTCTTCAGGTTAGCAAGAATGGTCCAGTATTCGCGGGCGACGAACTTCTCAATTTCAAGCTCGCGGTCGCACACAAGACGCAGCGAGACCGATTGCACGCGGCCAGCCGAACGCGCGCCGGGCAGCTTGCGCCACAATACGGGGGAGAGCGTGAAGCCGACGAGATAATCAAGCGCGCGGCGGGCGAGATAGGCGTCAACCAGCGCCGCGTCGATCTCGCGCGGATGGCGCATAGCTTCCAGAATGGCGCTCTTGGTGATGGCGTTGAACACCACGCGCTGGACGACCTTGTCCTTGAGCACTTTCTTGGCGCGCAACACTTCCAGCACATGCCAGGAAATGGCCTCGCCTTCGCGATCAGGGTCGGTCGCCAGAATAACTGTGTCGGCGTCCTTGACCGCTTTGGCGATGTCGGAAAGCCTTTTGCCAGCCTTTGCGTCGACCTCCCATTGCATCTCAAAATCGTTCTCGACGTCCACCGAGCCGTCTTTGGCGGGCAGGTCGCGCACATGGCCGAACGAGGCGAAAACCTCGTAATCCCTGCCAAGATATTTGTTGATCGTCTTGGCCTTGGCCGGAGATTCGACGATGACGACTGCACTCATTGCGCGGGAATCCTGGTGGCCAAACGCCTGAATTTCTTACGAGTAGCTCCGTTATTACGCGGCGTTTGAACTTTAGTGCGCCGCTGCGGAGGCCCCTCGTTTCGGGGCGGAACATGGTGGAGGGGGGGCGTACTGTCAAATCGCGGGCGTTGCCGGAGCGGGC
>CAMCMI010000121.1 GCA_945875875.1 Rhizobium sp. Q54 | reverse complement strand
GCCGGAGGCGCCGACAGGAAGGGTGGACGATGCCAAGTTCACCAGAAAAACTCCGAATGTATCGCGATCACGCAAGTCTAACCTTTTTACGCGCCGCGACAATCATCCGATCATAGAGATCGGGCCGCGTGAGGCCGAACGCCGCATTCATCCTTTATAATCTAGGGAGGATGAAGCCGCCCCGCCAGACGGCCAGCGCACAAGCGCCATTATTTTCGCCGTCGCCATTTTATCGTCCCGCAATATGGCGAAATCGGCGCAGAGCCCGACAATACGAAAAAAGGCCCGGCTCTCGCCGGACCTTCATGAATGCCGAGAAGCAAAAGTGGAGCGCAATCAGCGCGCCGCGGTCGCCTTGGCGACGGCGGCTTCCACCGGCTTGAACATTTCCTTGGCAAGACCCGTGTAGAGCTCGCCGAGCTTGGTGGACTGGGCCACGAAGGATTCGTAAGCGTTCTTGGCGAATTCGCCCTGAACCTGCATGGCGGTGTCGATGGACTTGGCGCCGACCAGCTTCTCAAAGGTCGATGAAGCGGTTTCAACGGACTTCTTCGAATAATCGGTCACTTCCGACGCAATTTCCTGCACGCTCTTGGTGAAGGTTGCGCTTACGGCGGTGGCGGCGTCGAGCTGTTCCTTGCTGAATTTCTGCATGTCTTCAAAATTCTTAAACATGGCTAACCTCTTTTGGCTGGTTCGCGCCTCGGAATGAGCACGCCGCCTGCTGATCACAAAATTCTTTTAGGTGCGCTGCACAATAATGTCAAATAGTTTTTTGCAGCGCACCATTTTCCCCGTTGCGGGCGTTTTTACGCGTTGCGGCAAGCCTGTGTTAACCGCTGCGTAACCCCGGTCGCCTAACGTTCTCTCTTGTGGTGTTCCGGCAACAGGATTGGTTTTGGCCATATTTCGGCCAGTCCTTGGAGCCGGTGGAGACGTGTGTAATGGCGTTTTGCGTTGGCGTTGAACGATTGGGCCGGGGTCCGCTGAAAATTGCAGCCGGTCTTGGCGCATTCATGGTCCTGTGCGCAGCAATGACGCCCGCCGAGGCGCGCAGCAAGCGCAAGAAGGCGCCCTCCTATTCGCCCCCCTATGCGTCCATCGTCGTCGACGCCAATACCGGCAAGGTGTTGTTTGGCGAAAACGAAAACGCCCTGCGCCACCCCGCCTCGATCACCAAGGTCATGACGCTCTACATGCTGTTTGAGCAGATGGAGCGCGGCAAAATCCGGCCCGACAGCCTGATCCGCGTGTCGGCCAACGCCGCCCGTCAGCCGCCCACTAAAATCGGCCTTCGGGCGGGCTCGACCATCAGCGTGGACAACGCCATCAAGTCGCTCGTCACCAAATCCGCCAACGACATAGCTGTGGCCATCGCCGAGCATTTGGGCGGCAGCGAGGAAGAATTCGCCCGGCAGATGACCGCAAAGGCGCGTGCGCTTGGCATGTCGCGCACGACTTTCACCAATGCGTCCGGCCTGCCCAACCCCCGGCAGGTGACGACGGCGCGCGATCTGACGATCCTTGGCCGCTCCGTTCAGGAGCGCTTTCCCAAGCAATACGCCTATTTCGCTTTGCCCGGCTTCCAGTTTTCCGGCTCAACCATTCGCAACCACAACAAGCTGCTGGGCCGCATCGAAGGCGTGGACGGCATCAAGACCGGCTATACCCGCGCCTCCGGCTTCAATCTGCTGACGTCCGCCAAACGCGACAACCGGCGGATCGTCGCCGTGGTGCTGGGCGGGCGCTCATTCGGCCATCGCGACAACATCATGGCGGGCCTCGTCGAGGATCACATTGATCGCGGCGCCCGTGGCCGTTCGGCCCCGATGATCGCCGAGAACAATGCGCCCAGCAGTGCTTCGCTTGAGCGCGCCATCGAGACGGCGGAAGCCCGCGCGCCGGTTGCGGCTCCAGCGCCAGCGCCAGTGCCTGTCGCCCGCGCGCCGGAGGCTGTCCCGACGCGTGTGGTCGAGCAGGCGCCAAGAGAAAACATGCTCCCGCCCATGCAACTTGCGGCTTATGCGCCTGACGAGCGCGCCCGCCCCGCCGTGATTTCAGGCGCCGCCCGCGACGACGGTTCGACCACCGCCTCGATCCGCTCCTCAACGCCGTCAAGCTCGAATGGCGCCACGCCGACTATGCGCTGGGTCTCGGGTCCGCGCGGCATCGTGTCCGGCCAGCCGGCCAGCCTGCCCCAGGCTTCGGGCGGCGGATTGCTCCCGCCAGCGCAAATTCCGGCAGTTGAGCCCACGCGAATTCCATCCAGTGCGCCCAATACGCTGTCCCTTCCGCCCCAGCAGAGCGTTCAGCCGCGTGAGCCCGACAACAGCGCCCAACGTCCGGCCTTCGCCAGAACCGGCGTGATGATTCAGGTCGGCGCCACCGACGATCAGGAAAAGGCCAACGCTTTGCTGGCCCGCGCCCGCGTGCAGGGCAAGGGAGCGCTGGCGAGCGCGCGACCGTTTACTGAGAAAGTGTCGAAGGGCAGCGAAACCATGTGGCGGGCGCGCTTTGCCGGCCTCGACGAGGCGCGGGCGGAAGCTGCGTGCAAGACTTTGAAACGTTCCGGGATCGCCTGCTTCACAACCCGAAACTAAAGATCTGCGGGTGGTTCGGAACCACCCGGATAGTGAGTTGTTGCGTATGAGTTCCAGTTTTGTCGTCGCGTACGGGAGTTATCCATGACGACGCATGAGTATGTCCTTGGCCTCGTTGACCCGGGCCGCGAGGCTCGTCGTCCCCCCGTGATCGGGATGAATTTTCTTCATCAGCGCGCGATGCGCCCGCGTGATTTCATCCCCCGTCGCGTTCTTTTGAAGTCCCAGGACTTCATAAGCTTCATCCTCGGACATCGCGCCGATCCGCCCGCCATTGGCGCGCCAGGCGTCTCGATCACCCTCGTCTGTCGCACGCCAGTCGGGAAACCGGCGGTCCATATAAGCTTCCAGTAAGCGCACGCCCTCAAAATCGTCGCGCCTGCAATCGCGCAAAAGCTGGCGCAATTCCGCCTCGCCCAATTCCGCGAGGCGGCGGCCCTCAAAAGCGCCGGCCAGTATCGATCCGTCCACCGTGCCCGAATCGTGATCGAGCTCCATTTCCAGCATCGCCGAGCGCACGCGCGACACCGCTGGCGCCGAGCCCTGCCCGACGGTGCGGAACCCTTTGACCCAGCCCGGAGGCGCCCCGAGGCCCAGCAGCCAGAGGCCGATGCCGCCCACGCCCATCGCGAAATCCCAGCGCCCGCGCAAAAACAGCAGCCCCGCCAGACCAAGCACGAAAAGCCCGCCGATTGTTTTGATCGCACGCGCAACGCTGGCTGGCGGCGTGCGCGCAAACCAGCGAATGCCCCACCACGCCAAAAACAAAATACCGGCAGCCAGAATAAAATTCGCCAAAACAGCCTCCGCTAGCGCATCTGGCCAAGGAGCAGACGCGCCGCCGCCCCGCCCTCGCGCGCCTGTTTCTCCAGCGCCGAACGCCCGCCTGCGGCATACGCAGCGGCCGCCCCAAGAAGATCAGCCAGACGCTGGGGCGCGTTTGCGTCAAACGCCGCATAGGCGCCGCCGGTGATCCGCGCGATTTCGGAAAACGCCTGCCGCGCAACGGGATCTGCCCCTTCCTGAAACATGAACGCTTTGACGCCCAGCAGCGCGACCTGCCCCGCCAGCGCGCAAAGCTCGTCCACATGTTCTTCCATCGCGTCGCCGACGTAAATCAGCGCGCCGACGGGTTTTGCGCCCGCTTCCGTGCGCACATGTTCGAGCACGCGGGCGATTTGCGTATGTCCGCCCTGGCAGGAAATCTTCCCCATCAGGGCGCCAAGCCCGGCCCCGTCGGCCACAAAGCGCGAGGCGCGGCATTCGTTCAGCCCACGAAAATAAACCAATTGCGCATCCAGCCCGCCGAGCTTGCCTGCGACCTCGAACATGCGGGTTTGCAGGCGCTGCGCCAGATCCCACGTCGGCTGGCGGCTCATGGTGGCGTCGAGCGCAAAGATCATTCGCCCGCGACTGGCGGACGCCGCCACGACGGATTTGCCCTTCAGCGCATCCAGAAACGAATCGACCGCGACAGATGAGGCCCGCGAGAGCGATTTGTCGGGAGGCTGCGCCATGATCGTCCTCAAACCGCCGGGATAGGCCACCACGATAGATCGGGTTTCAGGCGAAAAACGCAAGGAGCTTGCAACAAGACGGTTAGAGCAGACCCAGCTCGCGCAATTCCTTGCGCAGCTCGTCGGGCATCTGAGCCATTTCGCTCAAGCCGCCCGTCATGTCGGCGGGCTTTTCATGATCGGCCAGATAGCGCCAGCCCTGAAACGGCCTCTGCCGACGCGGCACGACGGGCACCACCTTGGGCACAAGCACCAATTGGCAACGGTTGATTCCGCTCGCGTCCGTATAGGGCCGCAGCTCCGCCAGCTCCTGCCGGGCCGCGATCTGGCCCTTGATGACCCAATAGAGCGAGCCGCCGTCGAGCAGCTCGGCTGAACGCTTCGGGATCATCCGCGTGGTGTGAAACTGCTCGGCCTTTTCGCCGCGCGAATTGCGCGACTTTAGGACCAGCTTGACCCAGTCCTCAAGCTCGCGAACAGATTCCGTACCCACGCTTAATTTGAGAAGATGCAACGCCATAGCCGTCTTGTGGCCGAGCGGGGCCGGAAGGGCAAGGGGCCTTTGGCGTCCTTACATCGCGTCGTATTTCTCGACGCGCCATTTCTCCTTTGCCGCATCCTTGTGCCAGGCGCTCCATGCGGGCAGCGCCATGATCGCGTCCATATAGGCGCGCGTGGCCGGGGATACGGGGATTTCGTAGATATGCAGGCGGTTGACGACGGGTGCGAACAGGGCGTCCACCGCGCAAAATTTACCAAACAGGAACGGCCCGCCGCGTCCATATTTGGCGCGCGCCTGCGTCCATGCGGCTTCAAGCCGCGCCACATTGGCGAGCGCGTCCGGCGTCAGCTCAATCGCTTTTGGCTCACGGCGGAAATTCGTCGGGCAATTCTGGCGCAGCGCCATAAAGCCCGCGTGCATTTCATTGGCGAGCGAGCGCGCATAAGCCCGCGCGGCTTTCGTCTTAGGCCAGATGTTTTTAGCGGGATATTTTTCCGCCAGATATTCCATGATCGCCAAAGATTCCCACACCTGCACGTCGCCATCCACCAGCACGGGAACCTTGCCGGTGGGTGAGAGCTTCTTCAGCTTCTTCTTGCCCGCCTCGTCGTAGATGTTGACGACCGTCTCCTCAAACGGAATGTGGAACGCGCCCATAAGCAGCCACGGCCGCAGCGACCACGACGAATAAGCCTTATTGCCAATGACGAGCCCGAGCGGCATGTGATTCCCCAGTTTGAAAGCGCATTTACGCTTTTAGCAGCATTGTTTGACGCGCTCTATCCTGTCGGCGCGCCCCTTTGGACCGCGGGCTTCCAGCCCGCATTCTTTGCAATTCTTGAAATGCACGCCAAAGTCAGCCCGTTGCGCTTAATCCTGTTGGCGCCCAATGCGGGCTGGAAGCCCGCGGTCCAAAGAGTCGCCCCGTCGTGACCCCGCCACACGCTTGGCCTAGTGTATGAGTGATTCGAACCAACGGAAGATGCGCTATGCTCGGCCTCAACATCCCCGATCTCGCTGCCCTCGCCTTTTTTATTTTAGTGTGGGGTATTTATCATTTCGTGATTGAGCGCGGCGGGCAAAGCGGCGTCAACGGCATGATTGCGCAATATCGCATGGGCTGGATGACGCAGATGTCGGAGCGTGACGTGCGCATCGTTGATGCTTCCATTATGGGGTCGCTGCAAAACGGCACGGCGTTCTTTGCCTCCACCTCGCTGCTGGCGATCGGAGCCTGTGCAACGCTGCTGGGCTCGGTCGACGAGATGGCCAAAATCGCAGGCGATCTGCCGCTCGGCGTCACAGCCAGCCGCACTGTGCTGGAGGTGAAGATCATCGGCCTGCTGCTGATCTTTGGCTACGCTTTCTTCAAGTTTGGCTGGTCTTACCGATTGTTCAATTACGCCGCGATTCTGGTCGGCGCTACGCCTGCCGCAAAATCGGCAGATGCGCGCGAGCGGGCGCGGGTCGCTGGCCGCGCCGGACTGATGGGCGTTGCGGCGGCGCGCCATTTTACGCGTGGCCAGCGGGCTTTCTTCTTTGCGCTCGCCTATCTGGGCTGGTTTCTTGGCCCCTATGTTTTCATGGCGATGACGGCCTTTGTACTGATGGTGATGTGGCGGCGCCAGTTTGGATCGGACGCGCGCGAGGCGTTGCTTTGGGAGCCCCCGGAAGATCCCGCCAAAGACGACAGCGTCGGCCCCGCTTGACGCGCGCGCTCGCAGGCTCCATTCACCCTGCATGTCGAAAGAACCCAAATCCAAAGATTCAAAACCCGCCGAGACCGAAGAAAAGTCGAAGAAGCGCGCCAGCGTTGAGGACGCGATCCTCGATCTTTGCGCAGAAGTCGGCCCGATGAAGAGCATCTGCCCCACAGACGCAGCTCGCGCTTTCGCCAAGGCGCGCGGCGAGGAAGATCTGGCTTGGCGCAATTGGCTGCACCATGTGCGCTCGGCCGCCATCGGCCTCGCCCGTCAGGGACGATTGGTGATCTATCGCAAGGGCAAGCCCGCCGATCCCGATGATTTTCGCGGCGTCTATCGCCTCGGCCTGCCGCGCATAGATTAAAACGCTAGGGCGCTGGAAACAGCGCCTGCGTTCGTCCGGTCAGGCGGTAAGCGATCAGTCCGATATATTCGCGGACAGCCCGCGTTGCGCGCGTCATGCCGTCAACCAGATCAAACACGGCGCGAAAATCTCCCGGTGCGCCGAACGTCGTATAATCGACCGGGTACGGGACGACAGGAAAACCCGCCGCGCGGAACACGCCCATCGAGCGCGGCATGTGCCAGGCCGACGTCACCAAGAGCCATGCCTCGCCTTCGCCCGGCTTGAGCATTTCGCGCGTGAACAGCGCATTCTCATGCGTGTTGCGCGAGCGATCCTCGTAGACGATGCGCTCGGGCGCAATCCCCATCGCGGGCAGCATGAGCCGCGCGATCTCGACCTCCGTCGCCACGTTCTGGTCCAGCACGCCGATGCCGCCGGTGAACACCACCCGCGCTTGCGGAAAGCGCTGCGCCAGCGCAGCCGCCTCGATCATGCGCGATCCCGCCTCCTGCACGTCGAGAGAGCCGCGCGCTCTGGAGATGGCGGGCTTCAAGCCGCCGCCCAGAATGATGATGCCATTGGGCGCAGCCATTGGCTCTGCGGGACGGGCGAAACGATCCTCCAGCGGGCGGATCAACGCCGCGCTGAAAGGACCAAAGCCCAATAGTAAAAAGCCAAGCGCGGAGACGGCGACCGCTGCGCGCGCTGTGCGCTGAAAACGCGTGAACATGCCAATCGCGCCCAGCGTCAGCAGCAGCGCAAGCAAATTGCCGGGCGCCGCCACCAGCCAGAAGACTTTTGAAAATTGAAAAAACATTTGTCCGCCTAGGACAGAGGCAATTCCAGAACTTTCGACGACGGGCGCGCGCGAACCGCTTCATACCAGCGTTGCAAATGCAGTAAATCAGGACGCTCCAGCGGCAAGTTTGCCCAGCGATGAACGACAGGCGCAATCGCGCAATCAGCCATGCCAAAGGCCTCGCCCGTGACGAAGGCCTGACGCGACAACAGCTCATTCAGAAGGCCAAAATTGGCCTCGCAGGCAAGACGCGCAACTTCAAAGCTTTGCAGATCGCCAGTGCCGGGCGCGCGTACCAGCGGCAGAAACAGCGTGTTGACGGGGTTTAGCAGCGTGGTGAGCTGCCAGTCCATCCAGCGCCCGGCGGACGCACGCGCTTTTGCATCCAATGGCCAGAGCACGTCCGGCGCATATTCGGCGCAAAGATAACGCACGATGGAATTGGATTCCCATAATACAAACCCGTCATCGTCAAGCGTCGGCACGAGGCCATTGGGATTCATCGCGCGATAATCGGGCGTATTTACAACTCCAAACGCAAGCCCGGCGTCAATGCGCTGATAGGGGCGGCCAATTTCCTCCAGCGCCAGAAGCGCTTTCTGCACGTTCAACGAATTGGTGCGGCCCCAGATGCGCAGCATGTTTTATCCTTATTTGCCCTTTAGCCACGCGTCCCATTGTGCGCGCGTGCCGTAGAAGGCGTTGCGGTCGATCTTGCCGCGCACGCCGGGCAGGCGCCCGTCCGATTGGTATTGCCAGAACGTCCAGCGACGGCCGGGATAATGCACGTGCGGCGCATATTTTGTCGAGCGGACCCACACCGGATAATCCTTGAATTCGTTGGGGTGCATGATGTGGGCGTAGAAATCCACGGTGACGTAGATCACCGG
>CAMCMI010000120.1 GCA_945875875.1 Rhizobium sp. Q54 | reverse complement strand
CTATCCTGTGGGCGCCCTCTGCGGGCTGGAAGCCCACGGTCCAAAGGGCCATCTGGACCGCGGGCTTCCAGCCCGCACCTTAAGGATGCCCAAACACGCGCTTTGCTCCATCCCACGCCAGCGCCTATACCTCCTGCATTCATAACGGAGCCGCTTATGCGCCTGCTCGCCTATTGCCTGACTGCTGCAATTCTATCCGCACCAGCCCTTGCCCAAACTGCGCCGCCGGTGCGCGTGGTTCCCGCCGACAAGGCGCAGGTGCAATATTCCTACGCGCCCATCGTCAAGCGCGCGACGCCCGCCGTCGTCAATGTATATGCTTCGCGCGTTGAGCGGCGGCGCAACAATCCGATGTTTGACGATCCGGTTTTCAGGCATTTCTTCGGGCAAGGCCCCGGGCAGGAACAGGGCAATACGGCGCGCTCGCTTGGCTCCGGCGTGATTGTCGACGCCACAGGCCTCGTCGTCACCAACAACCATGTCATCGAGGGCATGACGGCGGTGAAAGTGGCGCTCACGGACAAACGCGAGTTTGACGCCGACATCGTGCTGCGCGATCCGCGCACCGATCTGGCCGTGCTGCGCATTAAAGGCGGCAAGGATTTCACCGCCATTGAGCTGGGCGATTCCGACGCGCTGGAGATTGGCGACATTGTGCTGGCCATCGGCAATCCGTTCGGCGTCGGGCAGACGGTGACGCAGGGCATCGTCTCGGCTCTGGCGCGCACGCAAACCGGCATCAGCGATTACGGCTTTTTCATCCAGACGGACGCCGCCATCAATCCGGGCAATTCGGGCGGCGCGCTGGTGGACATGAATGGCAGAATCGTCGGCGTGAACTCGGCGATCTATTCGCGCAGCGGCGGCTCGGTCGGCATCGGCTTCGCCATCCCCGCCAATATGGTGCGCGTGGTGGTGGCCAGCGCACGCGGCGGACGGGCGCTGGTGCGCAGGCCCTGGCTTGGGGCCAGCTTGCAGGCGGTGTCGCGCGAGATCGCCGATTCCATCGGGCTGGAACGGCCAGCGGGCGCGCTGGTGGCAAGCATTCAGCCAAAGAGCCCGGCGGAAGGGGCTGGCCTGCGGCGCGGCGACGTCATCACCGCCGTCGACAATCTGGCTGTTGACGATCCCGAAGCGTTCGGCTTTCGCCTTGGCACGCGGGAGCTGGGCGGCACCGCGAGTTTGACGATCCTGCGCAACGGCAAGCCCGCAACGCTCAGCGTAACGCTGGCGCCGGCGCCTGAAACGCCTGCGCGCGAAGAGGTCCGCCTCACTGGCCGCACGCCGTTCACCGGCGCCACGCTTGTAAATTATTCGCCCGCGGTTGGCGAAGAGACCGGCGTCGAGGATGTGCGAGAGGGCGTGATCGTCAGCGAGGTGACGGAGAACTCGCCTGCGGCCTCGCTCAATCTGCAACGCGGCGACGTGATTGTCGCCATCAACGAGGAACGCATGCAGCGCACCGCAGACGTGCAGGCCGCGCTCACCAGGCGCGCCCGCTTCTGGCGTATTACGATTCAACGCGGCGGGCAGACATTCCAGACGATTGTGAACTAATAAACAAAACGCCGCCCACTCCGGGCGGCGTTTTTTCGCTGACAAGATCAATATACTGGTGCGATCAACATAGCAGTGATCAGGCCGCTTTCTTGCTCTTGCTCTCAGTCTTGCTGTCGGCTTTGGCCTCGCCGCGCGCAGCTGTTTTGCCGATGCGGCGCTTCAGCGACGTCCAGAGCTTCTGCATTTCCTCCGAGGCCATACCCCACGGATTAAGCTCGGTGACGCCCCAGCCGTAGCGCGCGGCCTCCTGATAATCGACGCGGGCGCCGATGAAGGGCGTAACGATGCCGCCCATAGCCTCAAGCGCCTTGGCGCCCTCCTCCACGCGCGCGCTCTGTTGGGCGGGCGGGCATTGGTTGAGCAGGAAGACATATTCCTTGCGCAATTCCTTCACCATCTTGCGCGTGTTCTCGCTCGCCCACAAATCAAACGCATTGGGACGCGAGGGAATGACGCAAAGATCGGCAACCTTCATCGCGGCCTGCGCCACAGGGCTATCCGAACCCGGCGTATCGATGATGACCAGCGTGACGCCAGCCTTCTCGAGCGCCGCGATGGCGACCGGCAAGCGGGCGGGCGTCACCGCCTCAACTGCGATGCTCTTGTCTTCACGTAATTTGAACCAGCGCATCAAAGACGCCTGCGGGTCCATATCGATCAGAAAGACGCGCTCGCCCGCTTCATGCGCCGCAACCGCCAAAGAAGATGCAATAGTGCTTTTACCGGAGCCACCTTTTTGAGTGACAAGAGCAATCGTGCGCATAAATGTCCCCTAATTCCCCGGGCTGCAAACAGCGCCCTCCCCCGAACGAGCCCGCACACACGATGCCCGTATGGTTAACTAAATAGAAAAGACATTGAGTCGCAACCTCATTTGCGACGCGATAAGAGATGCTGATCGCTGATTATGACAAGTGTGACTTGAAAGACTCATATAACGTTGCTGCGCGCGCTGGCGAAAACAACGCGCGAAAGAACGAGGCAGGCATTCCATGAGCAATCTGTTTTCAGCAGCAGGCCTTGAGAACAACGCGCCGCGACCGCTCGCTGATCGCTTGCGCCCCATGCAGCTTTGCGATGTTGCGGGGCAGGATCATCTGCTTGGCGCAGACGGCGCGTTGACGCGATTGATTGGCGCCGGCTCCATGGGCTCGCTTGTCTTCTGGGGTCCGCCGGGAACGGGAAAGACCACTGTCGCAAGACTTCTTGCAAGGGAGACCGATCTCGACTTCGTGCAGATCTCCGCCATTTTCAGCGGCGTCGCGGATTTGAAGAAAGTATTTGAGGAGGCCCGCAAGCGACGCGCCATCGGCCGCGCGACCTTGTTGTTTGTCGATGAAATCCATCGCTTCAATCGCGCGCAGCAGGATTCCTTTCTGCCCGTGATGGAAGACGGAACCGTCACCCTGATCGGCGCCACGACCGAGAATCCATCGTTCGAACTCAACGCCGCGCTGCTCTCGCGCGCCCGCGTGATGACGTTTCGCGCGCTCGACGAAGACGCTATCGCAAAACTGCTGGCGCGCGCCGAAGAGACGGAAGCCAAAGCCTTGCCGCTGGATGACGATGCGCGCGCCGCGCTCATTCGCATGGCGGATGGGGATGGACGCGCGGCGTTGACACTGGCCGAAGAAATCTGGCGCGCCGCACACGAGGGCGAGACGTTTGACGTTGTCCGCCTGTCCGACATCGTGCAGCGCCGCGCGCCGATTTACGACAAGGCGCAGGAGGGTCATTACAATCTCATCAGCGCGCTGCATAAATGTGTGCGCGGCTCCGATCCTGACGCTGCGTTATACTATCTCGCGCGGATGCTGGACGCTGGCGAAGACCCTCTGTTCATGTGTCGCCGCGTGGTGCGCATGGCGGTGGAGGACATCGGGCTGGCCGATCCGCAGGCGCTCGTCATCGCGAACGCCGCCAAGGACGCCTATGATTTTCTGGGCTCGCCCGAAGGCGAACTCGCGCTGGCGCAAGCCGTGCTCTATGTGGCGAGCGCGCCAAAATCCAACGCCGCATACAAGGCCTGGAAGGCGGCGGTAAGACTCGCCAAAGAACATGGCTCCGTCATGCCGCCCAAGGCCATCCTCAACGCGCCAACGAAAATGATGCGCGAGGAAGGCTATGGCGAGGGCTATCGCTACGACCACGATGAGCCGGACGCTTTCTCCGGCCAGAATTACTGGCCCGACAAAATCGGTCGCCGCAAACTCTATGCGCCAGAAGAGCGCGGGTTCGAGCGCGAGATCGGAAAGAGGCTCGATTATTGGGCCAAATTGCGCAAGGAGCGCGGTGGTTGAAAGCGATCAGCCAAATTTGGCGAGGCCGGGAAAGGCGTCCAGCAACCAGAACGACACGTCCTGCATCGCCCCCGTGAGGAAGGCGATGCCGGTGAGCACCAGCAGCACGCCGACGACTTTTTCAACGATGAAGAAGTTCTTCTTGAAGCGCGCTAGGAATCCCATGAACGGCTCAATCGCCAGCGCCGCCGCCAAAAACGGCACGCCAAGGCCAGCCGAATAGGCGCCGAGCAAAATAGCGCCCCGGCTCACCGTCTCCTCGCTGCCCGCCACGGTCAGGATCGCGGCGAGAATCGGGCCGATGCACGGCGTCCAGCCAAAGGCGAAGGCGAGCCCCATGACATAGGCGCCCCACAGCCCCACCGGCTTTTCCACCGACACCCGCTTCTCGCGATACATGAACGCGAACCGCCAGACGCCCAGAAAGTGCAGGCCCATGGCGATGATCGCGATGCCCGCCAGCGCCGACAGCGCGCCCAGATTGGCCCGCAAAGCCTGCCCGAAGATCGACGCAGTGGCGCCCATGGTCACGAACACGGTGGAGAAGCCGAGCACAAAAAGAAACGCCGCCAAAGTCACGTCGCGCCGCGCACGCTTTGCGCCGCCCTCGGCCAGCTCCTCCACCGTCGTCCCCGCGATATACGTGAGATAGGGCGGAACCAGCGGCAGGACGCACGGGCTAAGAAACGAAAGCAGGCCAGCCAGCACGGCGGCGGCAAGGGAAACGTCGATCATATGTCCACCATAACCCCGGAACGCGCCCGCCGGAAGGCGACGCAGGCGCGCAGTGTACAATGGTTGTGCAGGCGGTGCTGCGACATCCCGCTGCACTACGGCATAAGCGCAACAATGAGTCAGCAAGTGGAGCGCCGCTTGAACTATGCCTTTTTTCCGCCCGGTTTGGCTTGGTAATAGTTCACCAAGCGCATGTTGAATGAAGCCTTCGAGCTTTGGAGCTGCGCGGACGAACAGGCGTTACACAAAGGATTTTGAAATGAAAAAGATTTTGCTCGCTGGCGCTCTTGCGCTGATCGCAGCCCCCGCTTTGGCCGCCGATCTTCCCCGCCGCACCGCCGCCGTGGCGCCCGCGCCCGCGTTTGCAGCCCCCATCTTCACGTGGACGGGCTTCTACGTCGGCGCACAGGCTGGTTATGGCTGGGGCAAGGACAAGTGGGCGATTTCGGGTTCGGCGACGGATTCGTTCAGCATCTCACCGGCGGGCTTCGTCGGCGGCTTGCATGCTGGTTACAACTGGCAGACCGGCGCGCTCGTTTTGGGCGTTGAGGGCGACGTGGAGTTTTCGGCCCGTGACAAGAAGGCCTCGCGCCTGATCGCTGGCTCCACCTACACTCTTGGTTCGGATCTCGGCTGGGGCGGATCGGTTCGCCTGCGCGCTGGTTACGCCGTTGACCGCGCCCTGCTCTACGTAACTGCCGGTCTCGCTGGCGCCGACATTACACAGACTGGATCGCTCGGAGCGACGAGAGTTAAAAGGTCCGGCCTTGAGTTTGGCTGGACTGCTGGCGCCGGCGTGGAATACGCCATCGACCAGAATTGGTCAGCTCGCCTCGAATATCGCTATACCGATCTCGGTGCGTCCAAGCTCACCACAACCGCCTTTGGTGGTTCTGTAACCACCAAAGCTGACACCACCGACCAGACCGTTCGCGTTGGTCTGTCCTACCGCTTCGGCGGCGCGGCTCGCCCGGTTATGGCTCGCTATTGATCTGAACGCTCTCGCCATCAGGCGGGAGACGAAACTCCAGAGAGTCCGGCGCGCAATCGCCGGACTTTTTTTGTTGCTTGGGTGCGGGCTAACAGCGCCGGAAAGCTTGATCTTAACCTTTTGTAAACCATAAATCGAATATCCCGGAAATCGGAGCCGCACGGAGAGACAGCACCATGCCCGGCGCCTCAATTTTTTTAACGGCAAAGGATTTCCTGATGAAAGCGCATTTCAAAACCGGCGCGTTCATTTTGCGTACTTGTTTACTCGCCAGTTCGTTGTTCGCGGGCGCTGCGTTCGCTGCCGACCTGCGCCGCTACGAGGATGTTCCGCCGCAGCCGCATGCGCCGCTGCTGACGCCGGTCCCCATTTCGCAATGGTCCGGACAATATGTTGGCGGCTCCCTCGGCTATCTTGGGCTTTTGACAGAAAACCCCAAAGTGGAAGGTTTCGAACTTGGCGCGCGTGCTGGCTACGATCAACAGTTTGGCGATTTCGTCATAGGAGCCATGGTTGAGGGCGATCTAAGCTTCGCCAAAGGCTCGGTCGCGGGCTATAAATTCGAATCGCCCTTCAAGCTCGGCGCTTATGGGCGGCTCGGCTACAAGCTGTCCCCGGAGATCATCGGCTATGTTCTCACCGGCTTCAGCTATCTCGACGTGAAAGTTAAGAGCAACAAAGCCAACCCGCCTGAAGCGGCCATGGGCTTTGGCCTTGGCTTCGGCGTAGAGCGCAAAATCTCGCAGTTTTGGTCAGTGTTTGGCGAATATCGCTATCATCGACTTTGGAGCGAAGGAAATCTGGCGGTAAACGTGCTCGAAGCCAAAGTCGGGGTCAATTACCGCTTCGGCTCCGACCAGCATCCGCTGTTCGCCCGATATTGAAATAACAGGGACCGCACGCGATCCATGGGCTGCGGTCCAAAACCTCAGACCATCTCGCCGCGTGCGATCAGCGCGGCCCGGCGAATCGCCTCGATGTTGACTGCGTAATGGTCTGCCCCGCCCTTGAACACGGCGGACCCGGCCACCAGCCAATTGGCGCCCGCTTTTGCGATGGCGCCGGCGTTGTCGGCGGTAACACCGCCGTCAACCTCCAGATCAATAGGACGGTCGCCGATCATTGCGCGGATGCGGGCGATCTTCTCAAGGCCAGACGGGATAAACTTCTGGCCGCCAAAGCCGGGGTTCACCGTCATCACAAGAATCAGATCAAGATCGTCGAGCACATATTCCAGAACGCTTTCGGGCGTGCCGGGATTGAGCGACACGCCCGCCCTTTTGCCCAAAGCGCGAATCGCCTGCAACGAGCGGTGCAAATGCGGCCCGGCTTCCGCGTGAACGGTGATGACGTCCGCCCCGCCTTTTGCGAAGGCCTCCAGATAGGGATCGACGGGTGAGATCATCAGATGCACGTCGAAAATCTTGTCGGTCACTTTGCGGATCGACTTCATGACGTCCGGCCCGAACGTGATGTTGGGCACGAAATGCCCGTCCATAACATCAACGTGAACGATGTCTCCGCCAGCCTCCAGCACGGCGCGCACGTCGTCGCCAAGGCGGGAGAAATCAGCGGAGAGGATCGAGGGGCAAATCTGTAATGGGCGCATAACGGGCGCGTAGCATGGGGCGGGGCCGGGAGTCTATTGGGCGGCGCAGAAGATACAGGCAAAGATGCGGGCTGGAAGCCCGCAGTCCATTTGACAGCGGCCCCTTTGGACCTCGGGCTTCCAGCCCGCATTCTTGACCAAGCCGTGCAATACGACGACGCCAGCGACGGGCGGGTAGACTACGGCTTACGCCGTTTTGCGGGCTGGAAGCCCGCGGTCCAAAGTGCGGCCCGCCTCCTCAACATAGCCGCCATGCGTGCGCGCGCACTGTTGCCGCGTCGCGAACATTGTTATGCATAAGCAATGCAGCACTCCGGCGCACAGGGCAGATACAACGACAACGTTCTCGTCATTGGCATGGCGATTGGCCAGATCCTGAGCTTTGGCGTTCTGTTCCACTCCTTCTCGATTTTTCTTGCGCCGATGCAGGCCGAGTTTGGCTGGTCGATGACGCAGATGACCGGCGCGTTCACGCTGGGCCTGTTCTGCGCCGATATTTTCGGCATCCCCGTTGGCCATTGGGTGGACCGGCACGGCGGGCGCGCGGTGATGACGGTCGGCGCAATCATCGCGTCCGGCCTGCTACTCGCGTGGTCCTATGTGGAAACGCTCTGGGGTTTTTATGGCTTGTGGATCGCCATCGGCTTTGCGCAATCGATGTTTCTGGGCAATGTCACGGCGTCCGTCGTCGCCGCCAACGTGCGCGATTATCGGCGCGGGCTGACGATTGTGGCCATCCTTTCGGGCCTGTCCTCAATAGTCGTCGTGCCCTTGTCGAGTTTTGTCGTGACCCAATGGGGTTGGCGCACAGGGCTTGGCGTGCTGGCGATTCTGCTTCTGCTCGGGCCCGCTATGCTCTACGCGATCCTGCTGCGCGGCACTCTGGGCAGCCGCACGGCGGAGTTTGCGCGGCGTAATCTGGCGCTGGCGGAAGGGCGACTGCCGTCCGGGATCATCGGCCCCTCGCCGCTGGCCAGCGCGCTGCGGCGCCCCGCCTTCTGGCTGCTGGCCGTCGCATGTTCCGTCCACTGGTTCGTCATCACCGGCGTGCTGGTTCACTTTCTGCCGATGATGCAGGAGCGTAACGTGGCGCCCGACATTGCGGTGGCTATCTTCGCGTTCAACGGCCCTGCCGCCGTGATCGGTCGGCTTGCGCTTTACGTGGTCGATCCCACCAATTCGGCGCGCCGGAGCGGGCGCATTGCGTTTCCGATGTTTGCGCTGGGCATGCTGGCGCTGATCTATGTCGCGCCGATGGGTTT
>CAMCMI010000119.1 GCA_945875875.1 Rhizobium sp. Q54 | reverse complement strand
ATGTTCGCCGCTTTGGCGATGCTCTTCCACAAGACGACTTCGGTCTCGATGG
The DNA here is from genome assembly GCA_945875875.1 of Rhizobium sp. Q54. Classification (GTDB taxonomy): domain Bacteria; phylum Pseudomonadota; class Alphaproteobacteria; order Rhizobiales; family Beijerinckiaceae; genus Terripilifer. The sequence continues at coordinate 8,616 of CAMCMI010000119.1, read as the reverse complement.
CCTTGCCCAGAACTTCGGGCGCGCCGCCTTGCACGCTCATGCCTTGCGTAGCCAGACGCTCGCGCATCACCTTGTCGTTAAGCGCCTCGTTGACGATGGCGTTCAGCTTTTTGACGATGGCGTCAGGCGTCTTTGCGGGCGCCAGCATGCCCGCCCACTGGATCGCCTCAACGTCAGGAAAACCCGCCTCCACCACGGTCGGTGTGGTCGGCGAGCGCGGATCGCGCGTGGAACCGCCCAGCGCCAGCGCGCGGATCGCCCCCGCCCCGATCTGGGGCAGCGTCACCTGTCCCGACAAGACGGAGAATTCAACTTCGCCCTGCGTCACAGCCTGAAGAGCAGGCCCGCCGCCGCGATAGGGGACGTGGACGAGTTTGATTCCAGCTTTCAGGTTGAACAATTCAGCGATGAATTGAGTCTGGCTGCCAAAGCCCGGCGACGAATAATTCAGCCCGCCGGGCTTGGCCTTCGCGTATTCGGCGAATTCCTTCAGCGTTTTTGCAGGCACCTTGTTGCTGACCACAAACAGCATCGGATCGCGCGCAATCATGATGATCGGTTTGAGATCGTTCACGGTGTCATAATTGAGATTGGGGTTTACGGCCGGCGCCACCGCATGCGACGAGGCGACCATGAGCAGCGTATGCCCGTCCGGATCGGCGCGCACCACCGCGCCCGTACCAACAGCGCCGCCCGCGCCGAGGCGGTTTTCAATCAGAACGCTGCGGCCCAGTCGCTTTTCCAGTTCCGGTTGCAACAGGCGCGCGGCAGCGTCGACGAAGCCGCCAGCGGCGAACGGTACGATCAGCGTGATGTTTTTTGTTGGATATTCCTGCGCGGCAACGGGCGAGACTGCAACGGGCGAGGCTGCCGCCAGTAAAAACGCTGCGCCCGTGAGCGCGCGCACATGCGATGATCCAAATCGAGCCCTGAACCTTGATGGCTTCATTGTTTCCCCTCCACGCCGGGTCTTCTGGAATAACATTGTTTGAGGCTTTGCCGCACATTCTGCTTCAAGCGTTCGGCAGCCCTGCGTTGGGGGCAACATCAAGCTGAAAGCATTGGCAATCAAGCCTTTACGCGCCAGCGCTGGATTTGCGCGTGGAAGCTGCTTGCGCCCGATTATTCCTTGCGCGACAACCCGATCAGTCTGGCGATCTCGGCGACCTGCTTTTCCTGGGCGATGATGTCGGCGGAAAATTCATCCGCGCCGCCGGGGTTGGGGACCTGGCCGCTCGAGCGCAGACGCTCTGCAATGTCAGGCTGGCGCGCAATTTCAGCTACTTCGTCGCCGATGCGCTTGCGCAATTGCGGGCTCAGGCTGCGCGGGCCAAACATGCCCACAAGACCTTCCAGCAACAGCGAGGGCACGCCCTGCTCCAGCGCCGTCGGCACGTCGGCGATCAGCGGCACGCGCTCCCGGCTGGTGACGGCGATAAGGCGCGCGCCATTGGCTTGTACGACGGGCTGCATGATGGCCAGCGACGACATGGTGGCCTGCATGCGCCCCGTCGCCATTTCGCCCGCGCCCTGATTGAGGTTGGTGAACGGCACCTTCGTGATCTTCAGATCGAGCGCCTTGGTGAAGCCGTCCCACACCAGATCGGTGATGCCGGGCACCGTCATCACGTTCAGCTCGTTTGGCCGCTTGCGTGCTAGTTCAATGAACTCGGGCAGCGTTTTCACGCCCAGCGACGAGGCGACGCCTACCGCCAGAATGGTGTTGGAGAAGCGGGCGATGGGCAGCAGGTCGCGCTCGCGCACGTAACCCAGTTTTTCATGGCGGAACGGGTGCGGCGTGAAATTGCCGGTGGGCGTGAACAGGAATTGATGATCGTCGTTATCGCCAACGACCGCGCGGATCGCGATCAGGCTGTCGCCGCCGGGGCGGTTCTCGACGATGACGCTCATGCCCCATTTGCGCGACAGGCCGTCGGCGGCGAGGCGTGCGCCAATGTCGGCGCCGGCGCCGGGCGCAAACGGCACAATCAGCTTCACCGGCTTGGTGGGCCAATTCTGCGCGCCCTGTGCTTGCGCGCCATTTGCGAAAGCCAGAAGGCCGACAAATCCGGCGAACGCCGCTGATAAACGGAAAAATTTCATGATTTACCCTCGTTGCGTGAACGCCTCAACCCCGGAACGCCCCTGTTGTCGAGGCTGTCGTCACATTGTCGGCTTTTGCGCGCGTGGGCAAGTCGCGCGCAAAGTCGGCGCAGAAAATACGCCGAACGAAATTGTTCTATCTTTGTTCTAAATTTTGTTTTCCCGGGCGCGCTGTTCGGCTAGGCTTGAGGCATGAACCAGATCGTCGATTATCTCATCTACGCCGGGCCCCCCGTTCAACTCGCCGTTGCAGCCGCAGTCCTCGCGCTCTGCCTGCTGCTGGCGATTTGCGTGGCGCTCCTTCGCGGCGGGCGCGCGCGGGCCGGGGATGCGGCGGCGCTTGCCGAGCGCCAGCGCGAGATGGACGACAAAATGGCGGAACTAGCGCGTCTCAATTCCGAGCTGTCGGGGCGGGTGCGGGCGGCCTCCGAGATCGTCTCCTCGCGCCAGAGCGATCTGGCGCGGCTGTTGTCGGAGCGGCTTGACGCAGTGGGCCATCGCGTGGGGCAGGGACTGGAGCACAGCGCGCGCTCGACTGCCGATCATCTGGCCAAACTGGGCGAGCGGCTGGCGGTGATCGACGGCGCGCAGGCCAATCTGGCGCGGCTGTCGCAAGACATGCTGGGGCTGAAGGACATTTTGTCGAACAAGCAGGCGCGCGGCGCCTATGGACAGGGGCGGATGGAGGCGATCGTGCGCGACGGCCTGCCCGCTGATTCCTTCGCCTTCCAGCACACGCTCTCCAATCGCACGCGGCCCGATTGCGTGATCCGCCTGCCCGGCGACGAGCGCTGGATGGTGGTGGACGCCAAGTTTCCGCTGGAGGCGTTCACAGCGTTGCGCGCCGCCAAAGAAGACGATGCGCGCAAGCAGGCGGACGCGCGGGTGCGCGCAGACGTGTCCAAACATGTGCGCGATATCGCAGAGCGCTATTTTTTGCCGGGCGAGACGCAGGACATTGCATTCCTGTTCGTGCCGTCGGAATCCATCTACGCCGACGTGCAGGAGCATTTCGACGATCTGGTGCAGAAGGCCCATCGCGCGCGCATTTTGCTGGTTTCGCCGTCGCTGTTGATGATGGCGATCCAGCTTATGCAATCCATCGTGCGCGATGCGCGGCTGCGCGAGGAGGCCCATGTCATTCAGGCCGAAGTCAGCCATTTGCTGGAGGATGTGGCGCGGCTGCGCGAGCGCACAGAAAAGCTCTCCAACCATTTTCGGCAATCGCAGGAAGACGTAGAGGCGATGTCGGTGTCGGCCCGCAAGATCGAGAAACGCGGCGAGCGCATCGGCCAGCTCGAATTTTCCGAACGCGCGCCCGCCATAGTGCAGAAGAGCGCGCGAATCAGGGAATAAACCGCATCGCCAGCAACACGAAGCCTGCGATCCAGATCGTCTCGGCCAGCATCAGTCCGACCGGCTTCCAGCCAACGTCGAGCAAATCGCGCAGCGAGGTTTTCATGCCCAGCGCTGCAATCGCGGTCACAAGGCACCAGCTTGAAACCGAGCTTGCCGATTGCACCACGACGGGAGGCAAAGCCAGCGCGCTGTTGAGGACGACGAGGGCTGCAAACCCACCCAGAAACAGTGGAAACGGCGGCGCCTTTGGGCGTTGCGCGCCGCCAGCAATTGGCGCAAAGCGGCGCGCCAGCAGCAGCGACAAAATCAGCACGACGGGGATAAGGGTCGCCACCCGCAGCAGCTTGACGTAGGTGGCCACGTCGCCGGCCTCCTGCGAGATTGTATAGCCCGCGCCAACCACCTGCGCGACGTCATGGATCGAGCCGCCCAGAAACATCCCCGCCTGCGCGTCGCCAAGGCCAAGGGCGCGCGCCAGCATCGGGTAAAACACCATGGCGATGGTCGACAAAGTGGTCACGCCCACCACGGTGAGCACAGTGTCGCGCTCGCGCTTGTCATAGGGGGGCAAAGCGCTTGAGATCGCCAGCGCGGCGGACGCGCCGCATATGCCCACCGCACCGCCCGAAAGATAGCCAAAGTTCGCGCCAAGCCCCAGCAGCCGGGCCAGCAGAAGACCCAACAGAATCGTGGTCGCAACCCCGGCTACAACGATGGCCACCGGCTCGACGCCAAGGCTGGCGATCTGCCCAAACGTGATCCGCAGCCCGAGCAAAGCGACGCCGATGCGCAGAATGGTGCGGGCGCTGAACTCGATGCCGCGCACGCAGCGCCCCTCTTCGTGCAAAAACCGGAACGCCATGCCCAGCAGCAGCGCAAACAGCATCACCGGCGCATTGTAGTGCTGCGACAGAAAGGTCGCGGCCATTCCCACAGTGCCGGCGGCGATCACGCCGGGATAGATGGCATAAAGCAAGGCGCCCTTTGGCAGGCGCAGCAAAAAATGGGTTCGCCCGGGCGCAGGCGCAGGCGCCGGGGCGATGCCCTCCATGCTTTCCAGCGAATAGAAATGGTCGAGCGAGGTCTCGATCTGCTTTTTCTTTGGGGGAATCGTCATCCAGCGCCGATCATGTGCATACGATTGGTCGTAAGTTTTGACGATGTATACGGCAGGCGCCCGGCGGGCGAAAGCAGGCGCCGCCATCACGCTGTTCCGCGTATTCTCCCAAAAACCTCGCCAACCGGCAAAATGTCGCAGCCAGCCGTTCGCGCCAGATCCAGCGCTTCCTCCAATTGGGCGGGCGTCGAGCCGTAAAGGCTCGGGCTGTCCGATATGTCGTGAGTGTAGAAAATCAGCCAGGCGGGGCGCTGCGCCAATTGCCCGATCCAATGGCCTGCATGTCCCGGCGCCCAAACCCTGCGCTCAAGACTGACGGCCTTCAACAGGCCAGCGTCCATGCGCGCGCCGTTCAGCCCGGCCTGCGTCCCCCGGCATGTCAAATAACGTGTCTTCAAAAGTCGCCGCGCGCCAAGATCGGCGTCGCCATAGGGAAAGGCGAAATGACCGGAGGGCCTCAGGCCGAGGCCGCTCAGAAAGACATCGTTGCGGGCGCAATCTTCCAGCAGCGCGCGCGCGCCAAGATCAGGCGCACGCGGGTGGGAAAACGTGTGGTGCGCAATCTCATGGCCAGCGCGCCCGGCGTCCAGCGCATCCTGCGCTGTGTAATAATCCAGCCCGTCGATTGTGCGTTCGTAAAAACAGCCCGAAGCGTAATAGGTCGCCCGCGCTCCATAGCGGGCCAGAATGGGGCCGCCCTGCGTGAACGCGGAGCGTGGAAAATCGTCGAACGTGAACGATACGATTGAGCGCTCAAGCGGAAAATCCGCCAGCCCCAGAGGCCAATGGCTGGCGAGCTTGCGGCTGAGGCGTCGCGCCACGCTCATCGGCTGGCGCTCTGGCTGGTTGCGGTTTGCTCAACCATTTGGGGCGTGTGCAAAACGACGCTGGGAATGGGCTCGCGCGGATCGTGACGGCGCGGCGCAAGCAAACCCGCAAGCGCGCTGACCAGATTTACATGCCATGAGACGACGGCGTAAACGCCCAGCGAAATCGAACGCCGCAGGATCGACATCGCCGCAAACGGCAGCGCGAACAACAGGGCGGCGAGCCACGTGCCTTCCGGCCGGGGCGCAAGCGTTGCGAGGCCCAGCATGATCGCCCACCAGACGAGCACGATACTGTACAGCCGCAATTCGGGCAGGTCACGGATCACGGCGATCGCCTCGTTGCGCAGGGCGCCAGCGCGCAAAATTTCGCCAACGCCCCATGCATATCGCGTCCTGAAACGTCGCCACAGGAGGTTGAAGGCGTTCAGCGTGTGGCCGTGATGCTCAACCGCCATCATCGGCAGGCGCGCCAGCCTCCAGCCCGCGCTGCGCAGGCGTTGCGCAAGCTCCAGTTCTTCATAGGCGTGCAGATTGCGGTCGGACAGATAGCCGACCTGTTCAATTGCGGACCTGCGATAAAGCCCGCCGCCGTTCAGCCGATCCACAAGCCCTGGCTGAAGGTCCTTCTTGGCGCGCAAAACGCGGCTCGCAAATTCCAGACTGTTGACGTTGACCTCGACGATCATTCCGCCCACGCCCGCCAGCGATGCGTCGCGTTGCAATAAGTCCAGCGCCTGCGCCAGAAAGCCGGGCGCCGCGATCATGTCGCCGTCCATCACGTAAACGAACTCGCCGCAAGAGTGCTGAAACCCAAGCTGCGGCGCGGCTCCGCAGCCTTTGTCGGCGATGTTGGCGAGCTGCACGATATGGACCGGATAGCGCCGGGCGATGGAAACCGTCTGATCGGTGGAAAGGCAATCGGCGACGATGATTTCCGCCTCAAGGCTGCGGGTTTCGGCCAGCACGCTTTCGAGCGTTTGCGTAATAAGCGCGTCCTCGTTCAGGGTCTTGACGATAACCGACAGCAGCGGCGAACGGGACACAGCGCAACCTCCAGATACCAGCAGGAGGCGGCGGATAACTCAAGGCGCCGTCCCCGTTTGCCGATAATGCGCAGAGGCGCGCAAATGATCCTTCGCCTGCACGCTTTGCGCGCAATATCGTTAATTAAATATTGGGCGCTGGAAACACGATGGATGCTGGAGGAGAGGCCGCAACCCGGACCGCGCGCCTCTTTTGGATGCTGGAAGGAAGGAAGAGCGCGCGCGGCCGCGCGCGGTCCAAAACGGCGGTCCAGATTGCGCTTCAGCGCTTGTAGCGGCTTTGCGGGCGCGGCAGGCCGAGGTTTTCGCGCAGCGTCGCGCCCTCGTATTCCTTGCGGAAAATGCCGCGCTTTTGCAGCTCGGGCACCACCATTGCGCAAAAGTCGTCGTGCTGGCCCGGCATGTAGGGCGGCATGACGCAGAAGCCGTCGCAGGCGCCCGCCGCAAACCATTCCTCCATCATGTCCGCCACCTTGCGGGCGCTGCCGTGAATGGCGTTCTTGCCGCGCGCGCCCGCAACTCTTTGCCCAAGCTGGCGGATGGTGAGGTTCTCGCGCCGCGCCATGGCGACAATGCTGTCGTAATGGCCCTTGCTGCCATTGGTGGGCGGCAGTGGATCGGGCAGCGGATCGTCAAGCTGAAGGTGCGTTAAATCCATGCCGCCCAGCATCGTGGACAGGATTTCGCGGCCGGCGATGGGGTGGATCAGCGATTGCAGCGCCTCGAAATCTTCCGCCGCCTTGTCGTCGCTTTCCGCCACTACGACGCTAAGGCCGGGCAGGACTTTCAGATGATCGGGATGGCGATCGTACTTTGATTGCATGCGCCCTTTCACGTCGTCGTAATAAGCTTTTGCGGCCGCTATCGTCAGGTGCGGCGAGAAGATGGCTTCGGCAAATTCGGCGGCCAGTTCGCGCCCCTCGTCGGAGGCGCCCGCCTGCACCATCACCGGATAGCCCTGCGGCGGGCGCGGCACGTTTAGCGGCCCGCGCACGCTAAAATGCTCGCCCTTGTGGTTGAGCGGATGCATGCGCGAGGGCTCGAAATACAGCCCGCTTTCCACGTCGCGCACGAAGGCGTCGTCGTCCCAGCTATCCCACAAGCCTTGCACGACCTGCGCAAATTCGCGCGCCCGGCCGTAGCGCTTTGCATGATCGAGCACGCTGTCGCGACCAAAGTTTGCAGCCTCGGCGGTCTGGTTGGAGGTGACGAGGTTCCAGCCCGCGCGGCCATGGCTGATGTGGTCGAGCGAGGCGAACTTGCGCGCCAGATGATAGGGCTCCTGATAGGTGGTGGAGGCGGTGGCGGTGAGGCCAATGTTTTTCGTCACCATGGCCAGCGCGGAAAGCAGCGTGAGCGGCTCGAAATGCGCGATGAATTGCACCGAGCGCGAGATCGCTTCAATGTCGGCTTTGCGGGTGGCGTTGGAATCGGCCAGAAAAATCATGTCGAATTTGGCGCGCTCGGCGGTGCGCGCGGCCTCGACATAATGCTCAATGCTGGAATTGGCGTCGGCCTGCGCGCGCGGATGGCGCCATGAGGCCACATGGTGGCCCGTAGGGTTGAAATAGGCCGCAAGCTTCATTTGCTTTGACACGACGCGTCCTCCGGTTTGGCGCAAGCGCGCGGCTGTTGTCGCCGCTGCGCTGGTAGGGTGTGGTGTTTATGGTGGAGCAAATATAGCGGCTCGCCAGCGTTGCGAAAGCTGTGTTTGAACCTGAGTGCTCATCCTGGAAAAACTGGTGCCGCTTAGGTGACTCGAACACCTGACCCCGTCATTACGAATTGAAGACGCGACTAAAAAATCACTGCAGTAGATGACTTTCTGAGACTTTTAAAGGACCCGTTTATAATCCGTTTATAAAAATCCGTATATAATCCTAGATAATTATCTTAATCTTAACTATTGAGCGAAAGCGTATTTCAAAGAAATATTCCTTATAAATTGGCTGTTTTACATCATTTGTATCCTGAACTCAGCGCAAGATAGTTTACATAGCACCCTTCCGGTTTTGTGCTTTATTTCCTATTCCAAGCCGCTTAAATGAGGTTGCTGTTCACTAGCCAAGAGGAGAACAGCATGTCCATTCTCAAGTCCCTCACATTCACTGTCAGCCCGCAGCAAGTCGCTCGCAATCCCAAACTAATTCGGCGTCAGAAGCTC
>CAMCMI010000118.1 GCA_945875875.1 Rhizobium sp. Q54 | reverse complement strand
GATGAGCTTGGGAGCGATCCGCGCTTTGCCGTGAGCCGCGACCGCGTTGCGCGTCGCGATGAATTGACCGCAATCCTCCACGCTTTGACGCGGCAATTTACGCGCGCCGCTTTGCTGGAAAAGCTTGATGCGCTTGGCGTGCCCGCCGGTCCCATCAACAGCGTCGGCGAGGTCTTCGCCGATCCGCAGATCATCGCGCGCGGCATGGAGCTGAAGATCGAGAACCCGCTGGCCGCCAGCGGCTTCACGCCGGGCGTGCGCGCGCCGGTTGTGATGGACGGCCAAGCGTTAACCGCGCCGCGCCCGGCGCCGGGATTGGGCCAGCATAACGCGGAAGTTCTGGCGGACGTGAACTGGGGCGGATGACGCTTGAAAACTAACCCAATGGGGTATATTCTGAATGAAGTCCGTAGCTGAGACCCCGATTTTCACCCGCCAAACGGAAAAGCTCTTCACCGAGGACGAGAAGCGCGAGCTGATCGACTTTTTGGCTGAGAACCCGCTGGCAGGCGATGAGATCCCGGGAACGGGCGGGGTGCGCAAGGTTCGCTTTGCGGCATCCGGTCGCGGCAAGAGGGGAGGGGCGCGAATCATCTACTATTATTTGAATGACGCCATGCCGCTCTATGCCCTTCTGGCCTATGCGAAGAACGATCAGGGCGACATGACGGCGGACGAAAAACGGGCAGTTTCCACACTGGCGGCGGCGCTCAAGGCAAGTTGGAAGGAGAAGAGATGAACACGTTTGGCGACGATCTGATCCAGGCCATGACCGAAGCCCTCGCCCATGCGAAAGGCGAAGGGCCTGCCATTGTCCACGCCCCGATGACCCCGCGAGAAGTGCGCGTACAGGCTAAATTGTCTCAAGCGCAGATGGCGCCTCTGATGGGCATGAGCCTGTCAGGCTACCGGAAATGGGAGCAGGGCCAACGGCGCGTGAGCGGCCCGGCGGCGGCACTCTTGCGTTTGATTCAGCAGGAGCCGGACGCCGTAAAGCGTACGCTATTATCGTGACATCGCCGCAGCCCCACAAACCCCGCACCGGCGGGCAAATCCTCGTCGATCAACTCAGCGTGCAAGGCGTCGAGCATATCTTCTGCGTGCCGGGCGAATCCTATCTGGCGGCGCTCGACGCGTTGCACGATTCAAATATCGCGGTCACGATCTGCCGTCAGGAAGCTGGCGCTGGCATGATGGCGGATGCGAGCGCGCGCCTCACCGGGCGGCCGGGCGTCTGCTTTGTCACGCGCGGCCCCGGCGCGATGAATGCGGCGCATGCGCTGCATATCGCCGAGCACGACAGCGTGCCGTTGATCCTGTTCATCGGCCAGGTTGAGCGCGGGATGCGCGGGCGCGGCGCGTTTCAGGAAATGGATTTCTGCGACGTGTTTGGCTCCATCGCCAAATGGTGTGTGGAGATTGAAGACCCCGCGCGCATTCCAGAAATTATCTCGCGCGCGTTTCATGTCGCAATGTCGGGACGCCCCGGCCCTGTGGTCGTCTCGCTGCCCGAAGACATGCTGGTGGAACAGGCGAGCGTTGGCGATTGCGCGCGCGTTGAGCGCACGGAAATTTCATCCGGCGGAATTGAGCTTGCAAAGCTTCACGAGCTGTTGACGGGCGCCAAAAGACCCATCGCAATTTTAGGCGGCGGCGGCTGGAATGCGCACGCCTGCAAGGACTTTGCGTATTTTGCGGAGCGCTGGGATCTGCCCGTGATCGCCTCGTTCCGGCGCACGTCGCTGTTTGACATGGAGCACGCCAATTACGCGGGCGAGCTGGCTTTGGGCGCCAATCCCAAACTCGTCGCGCGCGTGAAGGAGGCCGATCTTGTCTTGCTGATCGGCGGGCGCATGGCGGAGGTTCCCTCGCAAAGCTATACGCTGTTCGACATTCCAGTTCCCAAACAGGCCTTCGTGCATGTGCATGCGGACGCGGGCGAGCTGGGGCGCGTGTATCAGTCAAATCTTGCCATCAACGCGACGCCTGCACGCTTTTGCGCAGCGCTGGCGCGGCTTGAGCCGCCGGGCGACATTCCATGGCGCGGAGAAACCGTTGCGGCGCGGATGGATTTTCTCGCCTTCACCAATGCGGCGCCCGCTATTCCCGGCGATGTGCAATTGAGCGAGATCATGCTGTGGCTGCGCCAGCGGCTGCCGGAAGATTGCATCGTGACAAACGGCGCGGGCAATTACGCCATATGGACCGGGCGCTATCTGCGCATTCGTCAATTTGGCGGCCTGCTGGCGCCGGTGTCGGGCTCGATGGGTTATGGCCTTCCCGCAGCGGTTGGCGCCAAGCGCCTGCACTCGGAACGCATGGTGGTGAACTTTGCCGGGGACGGCTGCTTTTTGATGAACGGGCAGGAATTCGCCACCGCCGTGCAATATGATTTACCCATCATCGTGGTGGTGATTGACAATGCGATGTATGGCACGGTGCGCATGCATCAGGAGCGCGAATATCCCGGTCGCGTGTCGGCCACTTTGCTCAATTCACCTGATTTTGCAGCGCTTGCGCGCGCCTATGGCGGACATGGCGAGAGCGTGTCGCGCACGCAAGAGTTTGCGCCCGCTTTTGAACGTGCCGTGGCTTCAGGCAAGCCTGCGCTTGTGCATGTGAAGATCGACCGCGAGGCGATCACGCCGTCAATGAGTCTGAGCGCTATTCGCGAGGCTGCGTTGAAGGGGTGAGGCAGAAGAAGCGCACATTGGACCTGGACCGCGCGCGGCCTCGCGCGCATCTTTGGGCGTTCTCGATGTGTGCAGGAAGAGCGCGGAGCTTTAGTCCCGATCATTGTGGCAGAAGGACGGACCTTTGGTCCGTGTGCGCGCGAGGCCGCGCGCGGTCCAGGATGGGCGCTATAAATCCAGCACAAGCCTTGACGATTTCGAGCCGGAGCAGCAGATCATCATCGTCTTGCTGGCCTTGCGCTCTGTTTCAGTGAGCACGTTGTCGCGGTGATCGACGTCGCCGGATACAACCTTCGCCTCGCACGCGCCGCACACGCCAGACTCGCATGAATAGGGCGTATCGACGCCTGCATCGCGCAACACTTGCAGGATCGTGCGGCCTTGGGGAATAGCAAACTCAAGCCCTGATTTGCGCAGTTCCACCACATAGCCGCCCTCATTGGCAGCCTCTTCCTTTGCGGTGAAATACTCGGCATGCACCTGCGCGGCGGGCACATGTTTTGTGACAGTCTCATAGCCCTCCAGCATCGGCGCCGGACCGCAGCAATAGAAATGCGAGCCCGCTGGCGCGTTGGCGATGATAGGCGCCAGATCGAGAAACCCGCCAGCCTCAGCGTCAATATGCACATGCGCCTGCAGCAGCTTTTGCAGCTCTTGCAAAAACGCAGCTTCCTCGCGCGTGCGGCTCGCATAGTGCAATTCAAACGAGCGCCCGAGCTTTTGCAGACGCTGCGCCATGCACCAGATCGGCGTGATTCCAATGCCGCCTGCGATCAGCACGCTGTGGGGCGCGTCCTCATTAAGCGGAAAGTTGTTGCGCGGTCCGCCGATTTTAAGAATTTCGGCCACGCCCAGATATTCGTGCACATAGCGCGAGCCGCCACGACTGGCGCGATCACGTTTGATGCCCACAACATAAGCCGCCGGATCGCCGTCTGCCGTGACAAGCGAATATTGCCGCATCATGCCGTTGGGCAGATGAATGTCGATATGGGCGCCGGGCTCGATGCCGGGCAGGTTTGCTCCATCGATGCGCCGGAACTCATACAGGTTCGTGTCTTTGGCGGCATAGGCGATGGCGGTCAGGCGCATATCTGCGAGCGTTTGATTTGTCATATTTACTCTGAATCAATCGCGGACAGAAACGCCAGCGTACGCGCGTTGAACTCGTCCGCGCATTCGACATTGCCCATGTGGCCGGCGTTTTCGAACACATGCAATTGCGCGCCAGGAATTTGCGGCACGAAGCCGTCGGTATAGCCGGGCAGGCGCAGCGGATCGTGCTTGCCCGCAAACACCAGCGTTGGCACGGCGATGTTGGAATAAGGAATATGATCGCGCTCGGAGCGTACGCGCGCCGCGTCCCGGAACGGCGCCTTGAAGCGGGCGGCGGCTGTGGCCTCCCACGCGCCGGGCAAGGTGGCGAGCTCCCAGCGGCGGGTGATGTAATCCTCGTCCGCAGCCCATTTGGGATCGACGAACATGGTGTCGACGATCGCGCGCATGTGCTCCTTCGTGCCGTCAAACGTATTGAGCACTTTGCGCGCCTCATTATCGGGCGCATCGCCGCCGCCGGAGCAGCACACGACAGAGCGCAGCGGCCAGTCAGGCTGTTTGCGTGAGGCGACCGTCAGGCTCAGGCCGCCAGACATCGACGAGCCCATGACATGCACGGGGCCAACAGCCATGATCTCCAGAAAGCGCTTGATATGGCGAATGCGGCGCTCAAACTGGTTGCCGAAATCGAACAGTTTTTCAGTGCGCCCAAAGCCCAGATGATCTGGCGCCAGCACATGATAATGCTGGCCCAGAACGTTTATGTTCTCCGCCCAGGTGATCTCGGCGGCGCCGCCAAACTCGGCGGAATGCAGGAGCAGAATTGTGGGACGGGCGCCGCGCAAAGCGTCGCCCGCCTCCAGATAATGCGTCCCGATTCCGTCGACGCTGACGTATTTGGCATTGCTCATTCGGCGGCTTGCGCCTCAAGCGGACGGGTGCGCGCGAGGTCTTTCACCTGCGGATACACTTCTTTGGCAAACAGCGTCATCGAGCGCTTGGTCATCTCGTGGTTGAGATGGCCGGCCTGTCCCATCATCAACAGATGGTCGAAGCCGCCCACAAGACCGTAGAGGCGCTTGATCTGCTTGGCGACATCGTCGGGCTTGCCGTAGATGATGACGCCCTGATCGCGCAGATATTCGATCGACTGCTTGCGCATTGCGTCCGTGCGGCCCGTGAATGTGCCCTTGAGCGCCTGCACGTTGTATTCCACCGGCACGTAACCGGGCGGGTTGCGATATTGCGGCTCGGACTTGGCGTCGAGATACCAGGTCAGCTCGCGCGCGCCCTTCTCGGCTTCCTCGTCCGAGTCAGCGGTATAGACCAGCGGCATGTAGGCGGTGCCGCCGCCGCCGGGCAGGCCGGTGTCGCGATAGGCGCTGCGGTAGCCGTCGAACATCCATTTCACCTTCTCATGCGGCTGCAGGAAGGTGGCGAACACGAAGCCGCGCGAGGCGGCGCGCTTGATGTTCTCGATGTCGCTGGAGCCGGTGATCCAGATCGCGGGATGGGGCGTCTGGTAGGGGCGCGGCCAGAGGTTGATCGCGCGCTTGTGGGTGAACTTGCCCTCAAAGTTGAAGGGGCCGTCTGTCGTCGTCCACGCCTTGGAGACCAGATCAATGCCTTCCCACAGACGCTCGACGGTCTGGGTCGGGTTGGTGTTGGCGGCGAAAATTTCGTACGGCACGCCGCGCACGAAGCCGACGTCAAGACGACCGCGCGAGATGCAGTCGATCATCGCCATTTCTTCGGCGATGCGGATCGGATCGGCGCGGTTGGCGACGGGATTGCCGAGAATGCAGATGCGGCCCTTGCTGGTCTGGCGCGCGAGAATGGCGGCCGAAAGCGGGGCGCAGGTGTTGATGCAGGTTGCGGTCTGGTGATGCTCGTTGAGCAGCATGTTCAGGCCCAGCTCGTCGGCCAGCATGTGCTCGTCGAGGTAGCGGTTGTAAAGCTCGGCGCCGATCTTGGGATCGTAGAGCTTGCTGGGGATGGAAACCCGCATGGTGCTCAAAGTGTCGAGCGGCGGGAGGTCCGGATAGGGCATTTCGGTGAAGTGCCAGGCTTGCATGCCTTAAATCCTTCTTTTGGTGTGATGGACTAGCGAAGAAACTTGGTCAGCGCCTTGGCGAAAGCCTCGGGCTGTTCGAGCTGGGGATAATGACCGGCGTTTGCGACGGTCTCAAAACTGGCGCCGGGGATCAGGCCCGCGAAAGCGCGCCCGTAGTCTTTAGTCACTACGCCGTCCTTGTCGCCCCAGATCAGGTGCGTGGGGATCGACACCCGGTGCAGCCGGTGTTTCAGCTTCGGGTTGTGCATGTAGGGCTCCCAGCCAAAGCGGGCGAAGCTCTCGACATTGCGGGCGACGATGGACAATTCCTCGTCGCTGCAGCCCGAGTAATCGCGATTGGCCTTTTCGGGGTCGGCCCATTTGAAGGCGGCGACCTTGGCGGGGTGCTGCACCCACAAATCCTGAATATCGACGTCATAGGGGCCGCCGATCTTGACGCCGACGGCGCCCACCAGAACAAGCTTTGAGAACGCGCCGGCGTTCTTGACCGCCATTTCAGCCGCCACCCAGCCGCCGAACGAAAAGCCCACAAGCGCAGGCTTCTCAAGTCCAAGCTGCGATGCCAGATCGAGCATAACATAAGCGAGATCATCCGGGTTGCTCATCCAGTCGGGACGCTCGGAGCGGCCAAAGCCGGGCGGGAAAGCGATGACGACATTATGGGTCTTGGCGAGCTCGTCGATCACCGGAAGCTGGGCCTCAAGCCCTTCTTCGCTGGGGATGAGCAGAATGGGAGCGCCGGAGCCCCGGATCTCGACGTCAATGTCGATTCCGTGAACGTTGACGATGCTGGCTGTGCGCTCGGCGACACTCATGCTCTTAATTCCTCCTGTGTGCGACCGCTTGGTGCAGACCTTCTCGCGCCAATTTGAACGGCTGGCGCGATTTGATTCAGTGTCTAATCATTTTGACCCCGCGCCGCCGATTGTGCAAGCAGCGCGCGGCGCGTTTCCTATTCCCCCGCCAGAGGATGGATCGGCTGCTGGCCAACCACCTCGATGCCGTGGCCTTCAAGGCTGACGATGTTGCGCTTGGTGTTGGAGAGCAGGATCATTTTCCGCACGCCAAGATCGGCCAAAATCTGCGCGCCAATGCCGTATTGGCGCAATTCTGCAATTGGGCGGCTGACGGATTGCCCCTCGCGCTCCCTGATCGCCTGGCTCATCACGTCGGGGGCGGCGTCGCGGATCATCACCACCACGCCGCGTCCGGCTGCCGCGATCATCCGCATCGAGGCCTCCAGCTCGCCGCCGCGCGCACGCGCCTCGCCGCCGAAGAACTCGCCCGGCGTCACGTCGCCAAAGGAATCAGCCAGAATGTTGCCCTGATGCATGCGCACCAGCACCGGCTCGTCGTCCGAAACGTTGCCGCAGAACAGCGCCACATGCTCGGACTGGCCGATTTTGTTGCGATAGATGCGCAGTTCGAAACGCCCCCCAAAGCGGCTTTCAATATGGCTCTCGACCACTTTCTCGACCAGCTTCTCGTTGCGGCGGCGATAGGCGATCAGATCGGCGATGGTCGCAATCTTGAGGCTGTGCTCTTTGGCGAAGGCCACGAGGTCGGGCATGCGGGCCATGGTGCCGTCGTCGTTCATGATCTCGCAGATCACGCCCGCAGGAATAAGGCCGGCCAGCCGGGCGATGTCCACGGCGGCCTCGGTATGTCCTGCGCGCACCAGCACGCCGCCGTCCTGCGCCATCAGCGGGAACACATGGCCCGGGGTCACAAGCTCGTCGCGGCCAGCTGTCGGGTCAATCGCCACAGCAATGGTGCGGGCGCGGTCGGCGGCGGAAATGCCGGTGGTCACGCCCTCGCGCGCCTCGATGGAGACGGTGAAAGCGGTCT
Source organism: Rhizobium sp. Q54 (assembly GCA_945875875.1). Classification (GTDB taxonomy): domain Bacteria; phylum Pseudomonadota; class Alphaproteobacteria; order Rhizobiales; family Beijerinckiaceae; genus Terripilifer. Next base: position 999 of record CAMCMI010000118.1, on the reverse strand, counting down.
GGTGACGGGTGCCGTTGCGCGGCGCCATCGGGCGCAGGCCAAGCTCCTCGACGCGCTGGCGGGTCATGGACAGGCAAACGAGGCCGCGACCGTAGCGGGCCATGAAATTCACGGCGTCGGAATTGGCCATTTGAGCCGGAATGACAAGGTCGCCCTCGTTCTCGCGGTCCTCGTCGTCAACGAGGATGAACATGCGGCCCGCGCGCGCATCCTCAATCACCTCTTCAATCGTGGACAGCCAGTTCAGTGTCTCTTGCGACATGTTCGCTCCCGAACGCCCGTTGCCAATGTTACGCTCGACGCGGACGTAATTTACCTCCTAGCTTGTATCGGGCCGACGGCGCCGGTTCAAGGCCCGGCGCTTGCGGTTCCGGAGATTGGTTTTAAGGTTCCTTGCGCAAAACGACGCACCCCGGCGTCAGATCGGGATTTCGGAGGAAAGCTGATGATTGATTTAACAACCTTGGCCTTGCGTCACGCCGCAATATCAGGCCGCGCCTGCGCGCTGGCGCTTGGATTGTCAGCGCCCGCCGCCGCTCTTGCTCCCGTAATGGCGCAAGAAACACGACAAGAATCGCCGGAAGCCTTCTACAAGGGCCGCAAGATCGACATCGTGATCGGCTTCTCGGTCGGCGGCGGCTATGACGCCTATGCGCGTATTCTGGCCCGCCACATGGGCGAGCACATTCCCGGCAAGCCGAGCCTCATTCCGCGCAATATGACGGGCGCCGGAAGCCGGATCGCCGCCGGTTTTGTGCACAGCGTCGCCGCCAAAGATGGAACGGTGATGGGCATTGTCGATCAGTCGATGCCGCTGGAGCAGGCGCTGGACCCCGCCGCCATGAAGTTTGATTCGCGCGAATTTAACTGGATCGGCAACGTGGTCGCCGACAACAATATCGTCGCCACCTGGCACACCTCTCCGGTCAAGACCATCGAGGACGCCAAAAAGATCGAAGCGACCATGGGAGCGACGGGCTACAACACCTCGTCGCAATA
>CAMCMI010000117.1 GCA_945875875.1 Rhizobium sp. Q54 | reverse complement strand
CTCTATCCGTTTGAAGAGACGGTCGCCAAAGGCGCCGATTACGACGATTGCATCGAGAACATCGACATCGGCGGCCCCGCCATGATCCGCGCCGCCGCCAAGAACCATGGCGACGTCGCCGTTGTGGTGGACGTTGCCGATTATGCGCGCGTGCTGGAGGCCATGGCTGCCGACAAGGGCGCGCTTAATCTGGAATTGCGCAAGACTCTCGCGCAGAAAGCCTATGCGCGCACGGCAGCTTATGACGCGGCGATCTCGAACTGGTTCGCCGGCCAGATTGGGCAGACCGCGCCGACATATCGCGCCATTGGCGGCGTGTTGGCCGAGACCATGCGCTATGGCGAAAACCCGCACCAGAGCGCGGCTTTCTACCGCACGCCTGATTTGCGTTTTGGCGTGGCGACCGCCCGTCAGCTGCAGGGCAAGTCGCTCTCCTACAATAACGTCAACGACACTGACGCCGCGTTTGAATGCGTGGCCGAGTTTGATCCGGCTGTTAGCGCGGCTGTGGCCATCATCAAACACGCCAATCCGTGCGGCGTGGCGCAAGGCGCCAATCTGATCGAAGCCTATGAGCGCGCCTTGCGCTGCGATCCCGTGTCGGCGTTCGGCGGCATCGTCGCCCTCAACCGCACGCTGGATGCCGATTCGGCGCGGGAAATCGTGAAAGTGTTCACCGAAGTCATCATCGCGCCCGCCGCCACCGACGAGGCGATCGCGATTGTGGCCGCCAAGAAGAATCTGCGCCTGCTGGTGACGGGCGGCCTGCCCGATCCGCGCGGCGCAGGCCTGTCGGTGCGCACGGTCTCCGGCGGCCTGCTGGTGCAGGGTCGCGATAACGCCGTGGTCGACGATATGGAATTGAAAGTGGTGACCAAGCGCGCGCCCAGCGCCGCCGAGCTCGCCGATCTGAAATTCGCCTTCCGAATCTGCAAGCACGTCAAGTCCAACGCCATCGTCTACGTGAAAGATGGCGCGAGCGTCGGCATTGGCGCCGGCCAGATGAGCCGCGTCGATTCCTCGCGCATCGCCGCGTGGAAAGCAGCCGAAGCGGCCAAAGCCGCAGGGCTGTCGCAATCGCTGGCAATAGGCTCGGTGGTGGCCTCCGACGCCTTCTTCCCCTTCGCCGACGGCCTGCTGGCGGCAGCCGAAGCCGGCGCCACCGCCATCATCCAGCCCGGCGGTTCGATGCGCGACGACGAAGTCATCAAGGCCGCCGACGAGGCAGGCCTGGCCATGGTGATGACCGGGCATCGCCACTTCCGGCATTGAGGGCGATCTGGACCGCGACTTCCCCGGGCGTTCTTTGACGGGCGAGCGGACGCCGAGAGGCGCGCGGGGCCGCGCGCGGTCCATATTGCGGCTGCGTTAAATACTAAGTCATGACGTTGCGTACGAATGTAACCATGTTCATCGTTCGTTAAGGCTCAACCGTGCTTTTGTCTGCTGGAACGCAGCGTGATCGTTCGGCGTCATAATGGCGCCCGGTCAGCTTGCCATTTTAGCGTGCGCCCAAAAGGGACGCATCAGCAGACCGGAGCAAAAGACATTGCGCATCAGTGCGAAACGTGAAGTTGAGGGCCGTGAGATTGCGGCCGAGATCGGCCCCATCAGCGCCGTATCGGCGTGGCATGGGCAATGGACGTCGGGCGACACCTACAAGGAAAGTGCGCTCGAAAAACTGAAGCGCCTCGCAAAGGAATTTGAAGCCGACGCGATCATAGGATTGAACTACACAATCGACGACGTGGTGGAGAACGATCTGGCGCCCGTGCCGCTGAGGCGCGTGAACGTCAGCGGCGTTGCGGTGAAACTGGCGCGCGCTTCCTGAGCAAGCTCCCCTCATCCGTCATTTGCTGGCGCATTTTCTTCCCTTCTCCCCTCGCGGGAGAAGGTGGCGCGCGGAGCGCGACGGATGAGGGGTGCCTGAATGGTGTCGCGCCAACCCCTCATCCGCCCCTTGCTGACGCAAGGCGCACCTTCTCCCGCAAGGGGAGAAGGAAGTGTTCTACAACCCGCTGGCCGCCAGCAATTCGGCCTGGTGGTTTGTAATCAGCGGCTCAATCACTTCGTCGAGCGCCTCACCCGTAATCACGCGATCAAGCTTGTAGAGCGTCAGCTCGATGCGATGATCGGTGACGCGGCCCTGCGGGAAATTATAGGTGCGGATGCGCTCCGAGCGGTCGCCTGAACCCACTTGCGATTTGCGGTCGGCGGCGCGTTCCGCATCCAGCGATCTGCGCTGGTCGTCGTAGAGGCGGGCGCGCAGCAGGCCCAAAGCGCGCGCCTTGTTTTTATGTTGCGAGCGTTCGTCCTGCACGAACACCACGACGCCGGTCGGCAAATGGGTGATGCGGATCGCAGATTCCGTTTTATTGACGTGCTGGCCGCCGGCGCCCTGCGCGCGCATGGTGTCGATTTTCAAATCTGAATCGTTGATCTCGAAATCCACTTCCTGCGCTTCGGGCAGAACGGCGATTGTGGCCGCCGACGTGTGGATGCGCCCCTGCGTCTCGGTGGCGGGTACGCGCTGCACGCGGTGGACGCCCGATTCAAACTTCATGCGCGCGAACACGCCGCGGCCATTGATCGAGGCTATGATTTCCTTGTAGCCGCCCGCCGTGCCCTCGCTCATCGACAGCACTTCGACCTTCCAGCCGTGCAATTCTGCATAACGCGCGTACATGCGAAACAGATCGCCAGCAAACAAAGCCGCCTCGTCGCCGCCGGTGCCTGCGCGTACTTCCAGAATCGCGCCGCCCTCGTCGGCGGCGTCCTTTGGCAGCAGCGCGATTTGCAGCTCGCGCTCCAATTCCTCAACGCGCGCGTTCGCCTCACGCACCTCCTCCTCGGCCAGCTCGCGCATGTCGCGGTCGGTTGAGGGATCGGCGAGCATGGCCTGCGCGCCCGCACAATCGTCGAGCGCTTGCCGCCAGGCGTTGATGGTCACGCACAGGGGTTCTATCTCGGACAGCTCGCGCGACAATGCGCCAAATTCGCCACCCGTGGCGCCTTGCGAAAGCTTGCCCTCGATTTCGTCGCGGCGGCGCAGAATGAGATTGAGTTTGTCCTGGGGCAGCATGATTTTTCCAAACGGGCAGGCGCAGAGCGAGGGCGCGGGCGAAGCGGGGCTGAATTAAAAAGAGCCTCGCTACAACGGCACGCCCTTGCCTTCCGCATAGGCGCGCAATTGCCCGCGCAGCGAGGGGGCGCCGTCCTTTTGCGCGATCAGATCCTGCACAAGCGCCGCCACCTCGCCCGCATCCATCGCAAGGATGGCGGCCTTCACCGGGCCGATGCTGGCGGGCGACATCGACAGGCCGCGATAGCCAATGCCAATCAGCGCCATCGCCTCCAGCGGTCGCCCGCCAATCTCGCCGCACAAAGTGACGGATGTTCCCGAGGCTGCGCCTTTTTGCGCGATCATCCCGAGCGCGCGCAAAACCGGTGCGCAGAGCACGTCGAAACGCTCCGATACGCGGCGGTTGTCGCGGTCGGCTGCGGTCAGATATTGCACCAGATCGTTCGAGCCCACGGAAACAAAATCGACCCGCTCCAGCAATTCGTCAAGCTGCCACAACAAGGCTGGCACTTCGATCATCACGCCGAGTTTAACGTCGGTCGGCAAGTCGTAATTGTGCCGGGACAGATGCGCGATCTCGCGCTCGACAAGTACTTTGGCGGCGTCAAATTCCGACACCATGGTGATCATCGGGAACATGATGCGCAATCGCCGGCCTGCGCCAGCGCGCAGCAACGCGCGCAATTGCGTGCGTAACAGGCCGGGACGATCGAGGCCGATGCGGATCGCGCGCCAGCCAAGCGCCGGATTTTCCTCTTCATACGTCTGCATGTAGGGCAGAATTTTATCGCCGCCGATGTCGAGGGTGCGGAAGGTGACGGCGCCTTGCGGCGTTGAGTCCAGCACCTGCCTGTAGAGCGCATATTGCTGCTCCAGCCGGGGGAATTGCGGCGCCAGCATGAATTGCAATTCGGTGCGAAACAGACCGATGGAGGACACGCCCGTCTCTTCCAGATGCTGCACGTCCACCAGTAGGCCCGCGTTCATCAACAGGTTGATCTTGACGCCGTCGCGGGTGATCGCGGGGACGTCGCGCAGCTCCTGATATTGCTCCTGACGGCGGGCGCGCAGCCGGGCTTTCTCGCGATAGGCGGCCTCCACGTCGGGCTGCGGGCGCACCTGCACTTCGCCCGCGCCGCCGTCGATGATGATCGAATCGCCCTGCTCGACAAGGCTGGTGATGTTGGCGACGTCGCCGACGGTTGGAATGCCCAATGAGCGCGCCACAATCGCCACATGGCTCGAACTGCCAGCGTCCTCCAAAACCAGGCCGCGCAGGCGCCGACGATCATATTCGAGCAACGCGGCGGGCCCCATGCTGCGGGCGACCAGAATGGCGTTGTCGGGCAGCGTCTCGGGCGGGGCGATCAGCGCCTGCCCGGTGAGCTGGTGCAACAGCCGGTTGGCGAGATCGTCAAGATCGTGCAGGCGCTCGCGCAGATAGGGATCGGTCTGGCGTTGCAGGCGGGCGCGGGCGTCGTTTTGCACGCGCTCCACGGCGGCTTCCGCCGTGATGCCGGTGGACACCGCCTCGCGCAGGCGCCGCAGCCAGCCACGATCGTTGGCGAACATGCGGAAGGTTTCCAGCACTTCGCGATGATCGCCCAAAGAGCCGTCGCCGTCGAGCAATTGGTCGATATTGGCGCGCATCGCCTCGATGGATTCGCCAAGGCGCTCCAGTTCGCGATTTGTGTCCTCGGCCACGATCTGCGTGACGATCACGCGCGGCTGATGCAGCACCACATGGCCAAGGCCCACGCCATCGGCCACCGCAGAGCCCTTGAGCGCGATGGGGCGACGCGCGGCGATCTCGGCGCCGGGGCGCACGATGGTCTGCAGCTCGCCCGATGCAATCATCTCGGCCAGCAGCATCGCAATGGTTTCGAGAACCTCGATCTCTTCTTCCGAATAGGTGCGCTTGACGCTGTTTTGCACGACCAGCACGCCCAGCGTATTGCCGCCGCGCAAGATCGGCACGCCAAGGAAGGAATTGTAGATCTCTTCGCCCGTCTCCGGCCTGTAGGAGAAGGCGGGATGGGCCTGCGCGTCGTTCAGCGACAGCGGCTCGGCGGTTTTTGCGATCAGGCCGACAAGGCCCTCGCCCGAGCGCATGGTGGTCTGATGGACGGCCTCGCGCTTCAGGCCCTCGGTGGCGAACAGCTCCAGCCGCAGATCGGCGCGCAGCACATAGACCGAGCACACCTCCGCCACCATGTTGGCTGCGATGTGCACGACGATGCGATCAAGGCGCGCCTGTGCATTCACCGGCTCCGCCATGACTTCGCGGAGTCGGCGCAGCAGCAGGCGAGGTCCGCCGGGCGCGCCGCGCGTGGTCATGAAACGTATCGTCCTTCCGCCGTCCCTGATGAGGCGGCCCTAATCAGCCTATAGCCAATAGGGGCGGGCGCCCGCAAGGCGCATGCAGGGCGCACGGACCAGATTATGGCGAAGTTGACGCCGCCTGAGCCTTGAGCGCGCCAAGCTTTGCAAGATCGAGGGCGAGAATTGGGGACTCGACAGGCAGGCGCGTGAAGCCATGATGCTTGTAAAAGGCTTCCGCCGCCAGGGACAGCGCGTGGACGATCAGCAATCTGGCCGAGACTTCGGTGGCTGCGCGCAGGCTGCGCAGAACCGCGTCGTGCAGGAGCCCCGCCCCGAGACCTGCGCCTTGAGCCGATTTGCAGACCGCCAGACGGCCCAGAATAATGGCCAGGATTGTGGTCGGCATGTTGCGCCGCATGCGGCCCGTCACGTCCTGATTGAGTATTCCGCCCATGGCCAGGGCGTAATAGCCGACCACTTGCGGCGAGTCTTGCGGGCACACGACATAGGTTCGGCTGGCGCCCAGCCGCAGATTATCGCGGGCGCGCTCGCGCAGCCAAGCGTCGAGAGAAGGCTCGCCCGATGAGAAGCTGGTCAGATCGTGCATCTCATTGATGACCACGGGGGCGGTAAAGCTGCGCTGTTCAGCCACGCGCCGGATGCGCCCAGTCGGATTTGGCGGCAAGCAAACGCTTCATGCCTGACGCTTTATCGGCGTCGGGCGCCCTGTCCATCCAGTCCAGCACCTTCTGGAAGGTCGCAGCGTCGGCTCCGATGCTGGTCTGGTCCAGCAGGACGGCTTTCGCCTCCCTGAGCGCGCAAGCGAGCATGAAATGCGAACGGTTGAGGCCCGCCAGCTCCGCTGCCTGATCGATCAGGTCGCGATCCTGTGCCCGCGCGCGCAGGTGGATGTTCACTTCGGCTTTAGCCTGAGCATTTGTCATGAGTGAAAGATGGAGCCGCGTGTGGACATTGTCAACACGCGGCGATTCAATCTCACGCCACCTTATCCAGCCCATAAAGCGAGTGCAGCGTGCGCACGGCCAGCTCGGTGTAATCCTTGTCGATCAGCACCGAGAACTTGATTTCGCTGGTTGTGATGGCGCGGATGTTGACGCCCTTTTCGGCCAGAGCCCGGAAGGCGCGGGCGGCGACGCCCGCGTGGCTGCGCATGCCAACCCCGATGGCGGAGATTTTTACGACATCGGTGGCCCCTTCAATCGCCTGATAGGCGATCTCGGGCTTCATCTTGGTCAACAGCGCCATGGCGCGCTCGTAATCTGCGGCCTGCACGGTGAACGTCATGTCCGTGGTCATGGATTCGCCGTTGCCGGTATTGCCCGACACCACCTGGATAATCATGTCTACGTTGATGTTCTGGTCGGCGAGCGGGCCGAATATGGCTGCGGCGACGCCGGGCTTGTCGGCCACGCGGCGCAACGTGATCTGGGCTTCGTCCTTGGAGAAGGCGATGCCGGTGACGACCTGCTGTTCCACGATCTCCTCCTCTTCACAAATGAGCGTGCCGGGCCGGGGATCGGCCGGATCGTCGAACGACGAGCGCACGAAGGTGCGCACCTTGTGCAGCATGGCGATTTCCACCGAGCGCACCTGAAGCACTTTTGAGCCCAGCGAGGCCATTTCGAGCATTTCCTCGAACGACACCTTGTCGAGCTTGCGGGCTTTTGGCACTACGCGCGGATCGGTGGTGTAGACCCCGTCCACATCCGTATAAATGTCGCAACGCTCCGCCCCGATAGCGGCGGCGACCGCCACGGCGCTCGTGTCCGAGCCGCCGCGCCCCAGCGTCGTCAGGCGACCGCTTTCCGCGTGCATTCCCTGAAAGCCTGCGATGACGGCCACTTCGCCCTTGGCGAAGCCCGCGTTCAGGCGGGCGGGGTCAATCGATTCGATGCGGGCCGAGCCGTGCGCGTCCGAGGTGAGGACGGGAACTTGCCAGCCCTGCCACGAGCGGGCGGGAATGCCCATTTCCTGCAACACCAGCGCCAGCAGGCCGGACGTGACCTGCTCGCCCGAGGCCACCACCGCATCGTATTCGCGCGGGTCGTAAATTTTGGAGGAATCCTGGACCCAGCCGACCAGTTCGTTCGTTTTGCCCGACATGGCGGAGACGACGACGGCGACTTGATAGCCAGCCTCAACCTCGCGCCGCACATGGGCGGCCACGTTGCGGATGCGCTCGATATTGGCGACGGACGTGCCGCCGAATTTCATCACCAGACGGGCCATGATCGCCAGATTGCAGAGCCGGACGGCTTGTGAAAAGGAACGCGCGACGTTTTCGCCGCTCGCGGCCCCTTGAAAGGGCGCGTATAGATAACTTGCTGCGAGCGCGTGTCAACGTCGCCGCACGCCGCCCCGGGAGTTCATGATGTCAGCGCACGGCAGCGATGGTTCGCAAACCTTTTCGGCCAGTCAGGCCTCTTCCATCGACCAGAGCGAACTTGACCAGTTCGAGCGCCTTGGCGCGCAATGGTGGAGCGAGGATGGGCCGATGGGCGCGCTGCATCAGCTCAATCCCGTGCGCGTGCGCTGGATGCGCGACGCCATGATCGACCATTTCGCAGCAATCGACGGCAGCGTGCGCGATCAGAATTCCTTCCGTTCGCTGGAAGGCCTGACGATTCTGGACGTCGGCTGCGGCGGCGGCATCTTGAGCGAACCGCTGGCGCGCATGGGCGCAAAGGTCACGGGCATTGACCCGGCGCCGGGCAATGTCGAGATCGCGCGGGCGCATGCGGCGCAGACCGGCGTTGATGTTGATTATCGCGCCGTCACCGTTGAATCGCTGGCGGAGGCGGGCGCGCGTTTTGACGTGGTGTGCGCGATGGAAGTGGTGGAGCATGTACGCGAGCCCGGCCAATTCATCCAGACGGCGACCAGCCTCGTGAAGCCGGGCGGATTGTTCTTTGCTTCCACGCTCAACCGCACCCTGAAGTCGTTCGCGCTGGCCATTGTGGGCGCCGAATACGTGCTGCGCTGGGTGGCGCCGGGCACGCATAGCTGGGACAAGTTCGTCACGCCACGCGAGCTGGAGGACTGGATCGCCGCAGACGGACAAGATCGTGGGCTGGACCTCTACGCGATGACCGGAATCGCCTATTCGCCATGGAATCGCTCGTGGGACGTGTCGCGCGACATGGACGTGAATTACATGGTCGTCGCGCGACGCCTGATGCAGATGGCTTAAGGCCAGTACGGCGAGCGGCATTGCAGGCGCGGTCCGTTATAGGGCTGGAAACTGTTGTCTCTGGCCCG
>CAMCMI010000116.1 GCA_945875875.1 Rhizobium sp. Q54 | reverse complement strand
TGAGTGTCGCCGCCTCGATCCGGCACCTGTACTGCGTATAACATTGTCGCTCTATACGGAGCCTCGATAAAGCATCCATCGTGATGAAACCACATTTCACCGTCCGGCAATGAGCCGATAGGAACCCCATCCTTACGTATATTAGTAACGAGCCCGATCGCGCGTGCGTATTCATTATCTTCAACAAGAATGTTGTCCGGACGCGAACGCAAGGAAGGCTCGCCAAAGATATTTGCGAGCTTGATCTGGTTGGCTTCGCTAACGTGCTGATCTCTGAACAGCAGCACCGTGTATTGATCGAGTGCCAAGCTCAACGCCTTCGCATCTCTTTGCGAGATCGGCTGACCGAGATCAACATCGCTAACTTCAGCGCCCAGGGAGTGCGACAATGGCGTCAGCTTCAGATTATTCCCGATCGACATACGCCCCCCTTTGTATTCTTAAATCCAGAAGCTACGCGCTCTGCGCGCGCGTTCCTTAACTGCTTCTGACACTTGCGCGGATCCGCGATAATCGCCTGAAGCCCTATGCCTGACATCGACTAGAATTCAAGTTTTCTTTTTTCAATCTCGTTCAGGAAAAACGCATCTCAAAACATAGCGTCAAACGCGCTACGCAACAAGGAAATCTTATCGGCAGGGACATCGTGCGCAGTCTTAAAGTACAAACAGCGGCGGCAAAGCGCACCCATGAAACGGCCTTGACCGCCTTTTGATGGCGACGCAAAAGTGTACCGGTCCTGTTAGTGCGTCTAAATGTCTTTGAATGGCACAGGGGGCTGGAAGGATGTTCACAGTGGAACTCTATGCCGGGATACGACGTGCGGTGATGGTCGAAGAACTCAGCTAAACGCAGCTGTGAAATGGGAGCGCGACCTATTTTATTTTAACTGCTTTAGCCCTCAAAGAAGTGCCTTTGAATAAGCTCTCATGGATTAGACAATCAGAATCCCCACCGACAGGCCTGCTACATCCGCTACAAACGGGGTGCAACCCATGAGTAGCATTCGCAGGAGATGTAGAAGATTTAGCAGCCCTTGCTATTGCGATATCTACCTTGCCTCAATGGCTCGAGCAGCGTCTGTAATGCTTCTGCGTTGCGTAGTTAGCGTGTCCACCTTGAGCAAAACGCTGACGAATTTCTTAGGGGCGGGTCCATTTAGTCTTCCTTTTTTAGACCCAAAAGACATACTTTTAGTTGGACCAGTCCAAGGGGCTGACCAATGAAGCAATAGCTTCGGAAAGGACTAAGATGATCGCAACATGTGCGGGCGCGTAGGGCATTTGCCCGCTTTTTGTTGAGAAAAACTTTAACGCAGATCATCCGGCTATGTCTGGGTTCATGCAGCCAGGCCATCAACCCGCGGGCTTGTTAGCGCAGCAATCGCAAACGAAAGAGCAGCCATCATAACGCCAGCAGCCAATGTCACCATTCCCGGCGCACAGAGAAGAATACAAGCGGCAAAAGCAGCGACCCTAGACACAATGCGCGCTATCGAGAACTCAGACTGAGCAAGTTCGCGGCCCCGCCAAACGAACATCCCGAGCGCAACGCCGGCGGCGTAAAGCCCAAGTGATGCGCGCGAAACGCCCTCTATAATTGCAAGCAGATCACCAATCAGCAAAATACCAGGATGATAGACAAAATAGAAAGGCACAATGATGCCCGCGGCGGAGAGGCGTGTCGCCTCCCATCCGGTCTCCATCAACTTCGAGCCCGCGATGCCTGCTGCAGCAAATGCTGCAAAACAAACCGGCGGCGTAACCATCGACATCATGCCGAAATAGATTATGAAGAGATGTGCGCCCGCCGTCGTAACGCCCATTTCGACAATCGTCGGCGCAACAAGAACTGCAAGCGTCAGATAGACAATTTGCGTTGGTAGGCCCATCCCCAAAATGAGACATACAATGCCGCAGAGAATCAGCGCCAGCCAGAGATAGCCCATCGAAGCATCGATCACGAGCGTCGATATCTTTAATCCGAACGATGTCTGCGTCACAACGCCTATGATTATTCCAGCGCACGCAGCTGACGTAAGTAATGCGACAGAGTCGCGGAACCCGTCCGATATCGCGCCGACCAGATTTTTTACGGTCACCAGATGGCGCGATGATTTCTGCACCAGCGCACACCCCAGAGAAACGGCAATAGCTATAAGGACGGTCGTTGCCATCGCGTAGTTAAGCGACATCAGAACGACGATGACAAGCAGCGACGTAAAGTGCAGCCCGCCTTCGTGCATAACCTTACGCCAAGCAGGTAATTGATCCTTCGGCAGACCCTGCATACCGAGCCGGATCCCCTGCCAATGAACGGCGAACCAGATCGCCAGATAGAACATAAGCCCAGGCAGAAGCGCGTGCAGGATAATGGTCGAATACGGGATGCGCGTGTATTCAACCATCAGGAACGCGGCGGCGCCCATAACCGGCGGCATTATCTGTCCGCCAGTTGACGCGCTGGCCTCAATTGCTGCGGCTGTTTTGGGCGAATAGCCCTCGCGCCGCATCATTGGAATGGTGAAGATTCCTTGGCTAACAACGTTGGCAACGGCGCTGCCCGACGCAAGGCCCATGAAGAGCGACGAAATCGTGGTTATCTTGGCGCTACCCCCTCGCATTCCGCCGCAAAGCGCTTTCGCGAGTTGATCCATAAATTCTATGGCCCCGATACGCGACAGGAAGGCACCATAGATGACAAACAAATAGACATACTCGATCGTGACCTGCAGCGCAGGGCCTATCACACCTTCAGTTGAAAGGGATTGCAACGTGAGTACGCGCTGAAGGCTGAATGAGCCTGTGCGCAGCAATCCTTCAAGCATAGGTCCATACCAAAGCGGATACAGCAGGAAGGCGATAGCTAGCAGCGGCAGCGCAACACCGGCTGTGCGTCGGGTGCCTTCCAACACAAGCAGGATCAGCGCGGCGGCGACAAAATAATCAAGACGCGTGTTGGCGCCAGCGCGTGAGAAGATATCCTCGAAGCCGAGGCCGATGTAAGCGCAGGCCGAGAGGCTGATGATCGCAGCTATACAGCGCGCGGCTTGTCGCCAGAAGGGTTCACGCTGCTTCGGCTGCGTGAGGAATGCGAAAGAATAAAACAGCGTCACACCGAGAAAAAGACAACGCAACTGCGTTTCATCGAACGGCGAAATCAGGATGTTCCAGAGCGAGGCTGCGAACAAGAGGATGGCAACACTCGCGCGCGCGCGCGCCGTCCAGTCTTCGCCGAGGGCGCTGAGCCAGGCACCAACGCCCTGCGACGCTGATGGCATTGCGTTTTTCATAATGGGAGCCTACTTCAAGATGCCAGCTTCTTTGAAGGCGCGAGCTGCCCCGGGATGCAGTGGTGCTCCAGCCTCAAGCGCACTTGCGCCGCGCGTTTGAGCTTTTGCGAACATTTCCTCGCGAACGGAGACGTATTGTGGGGCTTTTTTCGCGATCTCATCAAGTTGCTCAATGAAAATCTTAGCAAGCATGTAGGCGGTGTCTTCAGACATGCTCGCCATGCCGATCCAGCCATTGAGAATGCTCAGGCTCGGCGTGTCATTTGCCAGATGTCGGATGGCACCTTTTTTTAGGACGCCATCGTCATAAACGCCTTCGCTGGCCATCACCTTGGCCATTTGTTCAGGCGTTAACGATACAACCCGCGTCTTCGACAACTCGGTGAGCTCCGTCAGTCCGGCGTTGGGGATGCAGCACTGAAGCTGCGCATCCGCCGTCCCTTCACGGACTGCGGCGGAGCCTGGACCAAAGGCGAGATATACTGGCGTGATGTCATTGAATGTCAGCCCAATTGAGCCCAGAACGGTCCGCGCATGCTGCTCCATGCCGCTGCCCTTTGCGCCAACGGCGATCCGCTTGCCCTTCAGGTCTGCTATGTTACTGATCGAGGAAGATTCAAGCGAGATAAAGAACAATGGCCATGCGCCCATCGGCAGAACCGTGCGCACATCCAGCTTTTGCTTGAACGGTGCCTGCCCCAAATAGGCAGCCTTCACCCAGTTAGCGTCCATTCCCGCCAGCGTAACCTCGCCGGAGGCGATGAGCCGAGCTGACTCCAGCGAACCACTTGACGCTTCAGCACTCGACCCAGCGAACTGACCGGATCGACGCACCACGTCCGCCAGCACCGCCCCCATCACGTAATAAGCGCCGCCCGGCGTGCCGGTTGCGATGCGAACATCGGTCTTCTTGCTCTGTGCGGCGGCGGGCGTTGTTAGACAAGCGACCGCCATCAAGGCGCCGGTTAGAGCAGAGGCGAGGACCTTGCTATTTGATGACGGCTTAAGCATGAACTGGCTCCCTACTGGCAAAACGGCTCTTGATCGAGCTCCATCTTGGCGCATTCGATCAACATTTTCAAAGAAAAAGAAACACACCTTGAGCGCGAAATCGCAGATGCGGAGTCGCGAGGGCGGTGCCGTGACTTGCACGTTCAATCCACTCGGACGGTGCTTATCGAAGGAGAGGCAACACATCGTCAGCGAAGCGTTTCAACCCATCCTTCATGGGATGAAATTGAAGCATCAGCAGGCTGACGCCCATGTCCTCATAGACCCGAATGCGATCGGCGATGGTTTGAGGCGAGCCAATTAGACCAGCCCCCATGGACTTGATAGCTACGTTATTCTCGGGGTCTTTCTCCAGTTCACGCACCCGTTCAAGCGCCAAACCGTCGTTCGACTCGCAGGCGATATGGGTAGAGACGCCAAAGCCCAGCGAACGATGATACTTTTCTGCGCGCCGCTGCATATCGATGATGTCCTGTGACATACGGCCGAGATTTTCTGTATAGGCGTCGATCCCCGGCTCATAGGAGGCGAACCAGACATCGCATTCACGGGCGACCAGCTCCATGCCTTGCAGCGCGGCCGTCGCTGCGTAAACAGGTGGGCACGGCAATCGCATAGGCCGGGTCAATTGCGTAGCGTTGTGGACGGAGAAGTATTCGCCGTTGTGGGTGAAGTCTTTCTCAAGCCAGAGACCCTTCATCACTCGAATGAACTCATCCATACGCTGATAGCGTTCATCCCCTTCTCCAGGTGATGCGCCGTTACCATAAAGCTCAAACTCGTGCGAGCGACGCCCGGGCACGATGTTGATGCAAAAACGGCCTCCGCTAAGGCGATCAAGTGACGCCCCCATTTTGGCGACCACCTGAGGATTCACGATTCCCGGATGAACCGCTGTCATGATCTGAATCCGGCTGGTCATCATCGCCAGGGCAGACGACACCACCCAAGCTTCCAAATCAGCGGCGACGAGGCGTTCTGCGACGAGCGTGATGTCGAACCCGATGGCCTCAGCATCGCGCACCACGTCAGCCCCAAAGGCGAACGAGCGATCGATGGGCAACCCCTGCCCCGGCGTCATCAGATCAGACAGCGCTCGCTCGATCTCGGGCTCAGGCACAATCGTGTGGGGCAGCGGCGCCCAGATGCCAAAATGCATGTCGTCCTAACTCCTCGATGCCCCGGCGACGGAAGGTCGCAAATCACGGTTCCTAGCGCTGCGGGAGCGTTTCAACAGTGAATGAAATCTAACCATTTGACCATACGTAGTGCCTTGCTTCGTCGCAATAGAGCTATAAACAGCGGTGACAAAGTGTACCACTGAACCAACTTTGATCACCTTTTGATGACGGCGCAAAAGCCTACTGGTCCTGACAGGCCGTCTCGATGCCTTTGAGTGGTATGGAGGGGCTGGGAGGATATTCACGGTGGAACTCTATGCCGGGATACGGCGCGCGGTAATTGCCGAAGAAATCCACTACATCCTACTCACAGCTGTGGACCCCGAGCGCGACATATTTTGTTTTGCCTTCTTTAGCCCTCAACAAAGTTCCATTAAACAAACTCTCATGGATTAGACAATCAGAACTCCCACCGACAGGCCTGCTACATCCGCTACAAATGGCGGACCCCCCGAGCGATATTCGCAGAAGGTACAAAAAATGTAGAGAATGTAGCGGATGTAACAGGCCTGCCGGGGCGAAATCTGATCTTGCCTCAATGACTCGAACAGCGTCTGCAGTGCTTCTGCGTTGCGCCGCAATATCCAATGGTTCAAAACACTCAAGGAGGCACAACGCCTAATTGAGGCTTTGAGGATCGATTATAATGAGAGCCGTCCTCACATGGCTCCTGGCAACAAAACGCGGGCAGAATATCTTTTGCAGGTAATCCCTGCGTCGACGGCGCAGGATAAAAAAGCCGCTGAAAACTAACGCTGGATATGGACCACCAATCCCATGCGCTTCAAAAGGTTCATAAGCCATACTTTAGGGAGGATCACTTTTCAGGGGCAGGCCATGAGAAAGTAGCCACAATTAGTTCTAAATCGACCAAAGCTCGCGACCGGCCTCTGCGATCTCGGATCCGGTAGCAAGCCATACGCCTTCATGACCGCATATATACTTGAGTGCGCCATCAAGCGCCCCAATCCGATGGGGCACTCCGATAATATAGGGATGAAGCGCAATTGCCATGACGCGCGCCTGATCGGCTCCCTCGCGCCACAGAACATCGAATTGCCGACGAATCATCATCTCGAATTGTTCAGCGGTCCGGTGCATTTTATCGAACGCGGGCTTGTCGTTTAGCTCCAAAGAATAAGGAATGGACATTATAGTACGTCCATCATCAAGCGTCATCGGATAAGGCTGGTCGTCGTTTACCCAGTCGGCGACATATTTGACGTTATTGTCCACCAAATGATCAAGCGAATTCCACGTTTCACTCAGCCCGGAGCTCAGCCAGCCTTTAACAATCTGCCCACTCGCCTTCTCAATGCCGCAGACAGTTCGATTAACTAATCCTGCTTCCTCCTCGGCAGGAACCGAATTCAGGCGCTTCGTGTTGGTTTCATTATGTCCCATCAATTCCCAATTGAGACGATTGCACTCCTCGATAATGCGGGGATGCTCCGCGCACAACTCGCTATTGAGAGCGACCGTTCCGCGAGCGCCATAGCGAGCCATCACGTCCATTAAACGATAGATGCCGACGCGATTGCCGTAGTCGCGCACCGACCATGTGGGAACGTCGGGCGTCTTGCCGCCGCCGCCGGAAGCGACCGGAACTTGCTCGTCAAGAGCAAAGAACTCAATATTAGGAATAATCCAAACCGCAATGCGTGCACCATTGGGCCAACGCTTCTTGGGACGGTCGATCATCGCAGAATAAGGGAAAGGACCATACCGCCGAGGCTTCATCACGCTTCCTTCATTTGCTACAAGTTAAAATTCTAATATCGATTTCACTAACAGGTCAAGCATATGACCTAATCACAGCCGATTGCAACACGGTGTGCGTTCCCAACGCGGTCTCCAATGTTGTTCTTATGAGCAGAAGCCTGCTCAACAGCGATTTTGCCGCTGACAAAAGACTGGTCTGCCCCCTGAAAAGTGATCGTCCCTGAAGTATGGCTTTTGAGCCTGTGAAGCGCATGGGATTGGTGGTCCACTACGAGCGTCTGTTTTCGGCAAGATACGACATCCTGCCCCGTCGCCGCGCGCGGCGTGGCCAAGACGCATACGGTCTCCGCGAGCGCCGCAGCGTGGAACATGAGAATCTGACGTTTGGGTCGCGTCCGCCAACTCCCAGTCGTTAGCCTGTTGAACTGCTTTGCGAAGAGCATCTCTGTGCTAACGCGGTCTAGCAAGACGCAGGGCACGCGACGCGGCGTCTAAACCACCCAGAAGCCTGTGCTCATGTAGGGCGCGGTGAGGCCGATGTTTTCCGGCGAGCCTGCAAATTCAACGAGCACTTGGTCGCGGTTGAGGACGCCGCCGCGCAGCAGCTCCGTCCAATAGTCAAGGCCCGGCTTATCCGGCGCTCGGCTCAGCGCGTTCTGGTAGATTTTCCCAACATATTGGGCGTCTGGAAGATCACGCCCGTAGCGGAACGTAAATTCCTCCGCAGCGCGGAAAGCGCGAGCAAGATCCAGCGCGCCGAGGCCTGCGGTGCGCGTGGCGTTTGCCCAGAAAATGAAACCACCTTCATCCGGCGTACGCGCGAATGCGGCCTGATAGAGGCGATAGACGAGCGCGTCAGCTGACTTTTGGAACTCGAACAACAAGGTTCCGTCGAGAAACGCGATCCGCTCAACGCCATAAAGCGAGTCGAAATCGCCGGGACCGGACAGGGAGATGCAAGCGCCGCCGCTCTCCACGAGATAATCCGCGCGGTGCCCCTGAACATGGAACGTGTCCGTTCCTGCACCGCCCCTGACGGCGTCGTCGCCTGCACTCGCGAAGAAATGCGCACCTTCTTTCGTCCGTAGGACAGTGGAGGGGAGCGCGTTGAGATAGGTTTTCAGCGAGCCGCCGTCGAAGGCTATCGCGTCGATCGTCCCGTTCGCGTCCACGTCGCCATAGGCGTAGCTGGCCCATTTGTCGGAGAGCGTTGCAGCGGAGAAACTAGTCGGCGTCTGCGTGTAAACCTGCGCTAATCCGGGCCATGAGGGAACATAGAGAAGATCGAGGTCGCCGTCGGAATCGAGATCAGCGGGCTTGACCCAGACGTCCCACGCGCCTTGCGTGCGCGGTGAAAAGGGCGATTGCGACGTGAAGCGCCCATCACCACCCTGCAGTAGAAATTGTGTGGCAGAGCCGATGTAGGAGGGTTCCGCCTGAGTGCTGACGAGCACGACGTCCGTGTTGCCGTCCCCGTT
>CAMCMI010000115.1 GCA_945875875.1 Rhizobium sp. Q54 | reverse complement strand
CTTGTCCCTCTGTTGCAGGCGCAAGCGGCCAGCGTTGATCTCGCGCAAGCCGAGCCGGAATGGATTGAGCCCGATGCGCAGATTGACGCTTTGTCAAACCGCGTTCTGGAGCTGGAATATACGCTGATCCCGCATGGCCTGCATGTCGTCGGCAAGCCCGCCGCGCGCGAAGATCGCATCGATACGCTGCTGTCGATGGCCGACAATGCGCAA
This sequence comes from Rhizobium sp. Q54, assembly GCA_945875875.1. GTDB lineage: Bacteria > Pseudomonadota > Alphaproteobacteria > Rhizobiales > Beijerinckiaceae > Terripilifer. The sequence continues at coordinate 8,584 of CAMCMI010000115.1, read as the reverse complement.
GGCGTGAAGCCCACGCGCGAGGCGATCACAGCACTGGTGGACGGCGTCGCGCCAAATATGATCAGCGCTGCGCCAGAGCAGGTTGAAGCCTTGAGCGCGCTGGCGAACACGAACGCGCTGCTGCAACAAGAGCACGAAGTTCCCGCCATCCTGCGCGCGTTGGACGCTCGCTACATTCGCCCCGCGCCCGGCGGCGATCTTCTGCGCACGCCGGAAGTGCTGCCCACGGGCCGCAATCTGCACGGCTTCGATCCGTTCCGTATTCCTAGTGCTTTTGCGATGGCTGAGGGCGCACGCCATGCGCAATTGCTGATCGAGCGCCATGTCGGCGACGGCGCAGCTTTCCCGCGCACGATCGCTTTCGTGATGTGGGGCACGGACAATCTGAAATCGCAGGGCGTGCCGATTGCGCAAGCTTTAAACCTGCTTGGCGCCGAGCCGCGCTTTGACGGTTATGGCCGTCTTTGCGGCGCGCAGCTGATCCCGCTTGCACAGCTTGCTCGCCCGCGCATTGACGTGATCGTGACGCTGTCCGGCATTTTCCGCGATCTTATGCCGCTGCAAACGCGCCTGCTGGCGGAAGCCACATTCCTTGCCGCCAGCGCCGACGAAGACGTTGAGATGAATTTCGTGCGCAAGCACGCGCTTGAATACATGCAGGCTAATGGCTGCGACATTGAGACTGCGGCGCTGCGCGTGTTCAGCAACGCCGACGGCGCCTATGGCTCAAACCTCAATCACGCCGTTGAGAGCGGCGCATGGGAAGAGGAAGACGAGCTCGCTGAAATGTATGCGCGCCGCAAGTGTTTCGCCTATGGCCGCAACGGAAAGTCTGCGCGCCAGCCCGCGCTGCTCAACGCGGTGATGGCCAATGTCGACATCGCTTACCAAAATCTTGAATCAGTTGAGCTGGGCGTCACCACGCTCGATCAATATTTCGATAATCTCGGCGGCTTGAGCCGGCTGGCCAAACGCGCAAGCGGCTCTGCGCCAGCGATTTATATCGGCGACCAGACGCGCGGGGCGGGCGCCGTGCGCACGCTCAACGAACAGGTGGCGCTGGAGACGCGCACGCGCATCCTCAATCCGAAATGGTACGAGGGCATGCTGAAGCATGGATATGAGGGCGTGCGCCACATCGAGGCCCATGTCACCAACACCATGGGCTGGTCGGCGACAACCGGCGAAGTTGATTCCTGGGTCTACGACAAGATCGCGCAGACCTACATGCTCGACCCTGAAATGCGCGCACGTCTGACGGCTCTCAATCCAACGTCTGCGGCCAAAGTCGCAAGCCGTCTGATTGAAGCCAACGAGCGCAAATACTGGAACGCTGACGAGGCGACGCTCGATGCGTTGCGTCGCGCCATCGAAGACATTGAAGATCACATCGAGGGCGTGGCCGTGGAGATGGCCGCGTGATCGACGACAGGAGCAAGCCATGAACATCATGACCAAGCCGCCAGCCCACATTACCCGTTGCACAGACGGCGACGGGAGCGTTCAGGTGCAGCTCGATCCCAACATGAAGATTGGCAACGCGAAAGTGTTTGCGGTCTATGGAAAGGGCGGCATCGGCAAGAGCACGACGTCGTCAAATCTTTCCGTCGCGTTCTCGAAACTGGGCAAGCGCGTGTTGCAGATCGGCTGCGACCCCAAGCACGATTCGACCTTTACGCTGACCAAGAAGATGATGCCGACCGTCATCGACGTTCTGGAATCGGTGAACTTCCACACGGAAGAATTGCGTGTCGAAGACTTTGTGTTCGAGGGCTATGGCGGCGTCATGTGCGTTGAAGCGGGCGGCCCGCCCGCCGGCACCGGCTGCGGCGGCTATGTCGTCGGCCAGACCGTGAAATTGCTAAAAGAGCATCATTTGCTCGACGATACGGACGTCGTGATCTTCGACGTTCTGGGCGACGTGGTGTGCGGCGGGTTTGCCGCCCCGCTGCAACATGCCGAGCGCGCCGTGATCGTGGCGGCCAATGATTTCGACTCGATCTTCGCGATGAACCGCATTGTTGCGGCGATTGCGGCCAAGTCGAAAAACTACAAGGTGCGTCTGGGCGGCGTCATCGCCAATCGCAGCAAGGACACCGACCAGATTGACAAATTCAACGCTGCGGTGGGCCTTAAAACCATCGCGCACATTCCCGATCTCGACGATATCCGCCGCTCGCGCCTGAAGAAGGCGACGCTGTTCGAAATGGACGAGACGCCGGACATTCTGGCGGTGCGCGCAGAATACATGCGCCTCGCCGCCTCGCTCTGGGCGGGCAATGAGGAGTATTCCGCTATGCCGATGAAGGATCGCGACATCTTTGATCTGTTGGGGTTTGACTGATGTCGCTTACGCTCTCCTACCAGCAGCGGCGCGCTGCGCTTGAAGCGTACTTTGACGCAACGGCGGTGGATGCGTGGGCCAAGCTTACCTCGGACGCGCCTGTGGGCCGCATTCGCGCAACAGTTCGCGCTGGCCGCGACGAGATGCGCAATACGCTGCTGTCGTATTTGCCGGACGATCTGCGCGGCGCCCGCCTGCTTGATGCAGGCTGCGGCACCGGCGCTTTGGCGGTTGAGGCGGCGCGACGCGGCGCTGATGTTGTGGCCATCGACATTGCGCCGAACCTGATTGCGCTGGCCCAAGAGCGGGCGCCGCGCGATCTGGGCGCAGGCAGCATCGACTTCCGTTCCGGCGACATGCTCGATCCGGCCCTCGGCCAGTTTGACTATGTGGTGTCGATGGATTCGCTGATCCATTACCAGATGGAAGACGTTCTGCGTGTGCTGGAAGGATTGGCGGCGCGCACGCGAACGTCGATTGCCTTCACCTTTGCGCCGCGCACGCCGGCCCTTGCTGCAATGCATTGGGTCGGGCAATTCTTTCCGCGCAGCGACCGCTCGCCCGCCATCGTGCCGTTTGCGCCGATCAAGCTGATGGAAGCCATTGAGGCTGAGCAGGTTCTGGCCGGGTGGCGAACCGCGCGCACGCAGCGCGTTTCAACCGGCTTCTACATTTCGCAAGCTCTGGAGATCACGCGCGCATGAGCAGCGTCAACAACATCATGGCGCGGGCGTGGACGCGGGTTGGCCCGCAATTCATGCCGTTTGCAGATGCGGCCTCAGCGGATTTGCCGCTGGGCCGTCTGCTGCGCCTGTCGTTGTTTCAGGTCTCGGTCGGCATGGCGATGGCGCTGATGGTTGGCACGCTCAACCGCGTGATGATCGTCGAGCTTGGCATCTCGGCCTGGATTGTGGCTGTTGCGGTTGCGTTGCCTCTGGTGTTTGCGCCGTTTCGCGCGTTGATCGGGTTCAAGTCCGATCATCATCGCTCGTATCTGGGCTGGCGCCGCGTTCCCTATTTGTGGTTTGGCACGCTGCTGCAATTTGGCGGCCTGTCGATCATGCCGTTTGCTTTGCTGATTTTGTCAGGCGACACCACGGGACCGTTGTGGATCGGCCATGTCGCGAGCGCGTTGTCGTTCCTGCTTGTTGGCGCGGGCATGCAAACGACGCAGACGGCGGGACTGGCTTTGGCGACGGATCTTGCGCCAGTTGAGACGCGTCCGCGCGTTGTGGCGCTGATGTATGTGATGCTGCTGGTGGGCATGGTTGGCAGCGGGTTCATCTTCGGCCTGCTGCTGCGAGATTTCAACGAAGTGAAGCTCATTCAGGTGGTGCAGGGCGCGGCCTCTCTCACATTGGCTTTCAACATCGTCGCGCTATGGAAACAGGAAGCGCGCGATCCAAACCGCACGCGCCATGCGCAATCCTCCCCTGCCTTCGGCGCCTCATGGCGGGCGTTCGCACGCACCGGTCGCGCCAAGCGGTTTCTGGTTGCTGTGTGTCTTGGCACCGCCGCTTTCAGCATGCAGGATATTGTGCTTGAGCCCTATGGCGCAGAGGTTCTCGGCCTCAGCGTAGCGGAAACAACGTCGCTCACCGTGTTGCTGGCGGGCGGCGCGCTGGCAGCTTACGCGCTTGCGGCGCGCATGCTTGCTGCGGGGCTCGATCCTTACCGGCTTGCAGGTTATGGCGCGCTGATGGGGCTTCCCGCGTTTGCCCTTGTCATCGCGTCCGGCCCGTTGAATGCACCGATTTTGTTTGGAATCGGCGTCGCGCTTGTGGGCTTTGGCGGCGGATTGTTCTCGGTTGCAACGCTCGTCGCCGCCATGGGCCTGGAGGAAAAGGGCTCGCATGGTCTGGCGCTTGGCGCTTGGGGCGCAGCGCACGCAACGGCTGCAGGCCTTGCAATGTCGTGTGGCGGATTGATCCGCGACGGCGTCGGCTCGCTTGCGCAAAGTGGGGCGCTTGGCCCTGTTCTGAACAATACATGGGCGGGCTACAGCGCCGTCTATCACATCGAAGTGGCGTTGCTGTTTGCAACGCTGATCGCCATTGGGCCTCTGGCGCGACTTGCGCGCAGAGACCGTTCGCAGGCCGGCCTTGGTCTTGCTGAAATACCACGTTGACTGTTGAAGGAGCATTGAGATGATCGGCTACAATATCGACCTGGCCTCCGTGCTTTTGTACGTTTTCTGGGCCTTTTTTGCAGGGCTTATCTGGTACCTGCATCGTGAGAACAAGCGCGAGGGCTATCCGCTCGTGTCGGATCGCGCGAACTCGTCGCTGGAGCTTGTGGGCTTCCCAGCGCCGCCGCCCTCCAAGACCTATCGTCTCGCTCATGGCGATGACGTTGTGCTGGCCGGGGGCCGTCCTGATCGTCGCCCCGTAGCCGCCATCCCCGTTGGCCCCGGCGCCGGCGCGCCGCTTGAGCCCACGGGCGATCCAATGCTGGACGGCGTCGGGCCCGCCGCCTACGCAGAGCGCTCCGATCATCCCGACATGACGCACGAGGGGCTTGTGAAAATCGTGCCGCTGCGCATAGCGGGCGATTTTTATCTGGCCTCGGAAGATCCCGATCCGCGCGGCATGATCGTCAAGGGCGCCGACGGCAAGATTGGCGGCACGGTCAAAGAAGTCTGGGTTGACCGTTCCGAGTATATCGCGCGCTATTTCGAGGTTGAAGTCGAAGGCGGCGCTACCGTTCTGCTGCCGTGGAATTTCGCGCGCATCGACGGCGGCAAGCGCGTCATCAAGGTGCAGGCGGTTTACGGCAAGCATTTTGCCGCTGCGCCCAAGTTGAAGAACGCGGATCAGGTGACGCTGTTAGAGGAAGACCGCATCTGCGGCTATTACGGCGGCGGCACGCTCTACGCTCATCCCTCTCGTCAGGAGCCGTTGCTATGAGCGACAGCGAATTCGAACCTGTTCCCGGTCTGCCCGAGCGTCTGCCTGCTGGCGAGCGCATGTTGTGGCAGGGTGCGCCGCACTGGCTGGGCCTCGCGCTGACCGCGTTTCGCCTGCGTGAGATTGCGATCTATTTCGCGCTGCTAATGGTCTGGCGCGGCGGCTCGATGCTCTATGAAGGCGCCTCCGTGATGGCGGCGCTCGATCATGCCATCGCGATTCTGCCGCTGGCTTTTGGCGCGATTGCAATCCTGCTCGTAATTGCGATCACGTCGGCGCGCACCACGGTTTACACGATCACGGATCGGCGGATCGTGATGCGCTTTGGCATGGCCCTGCCGCTCACCGTCAACATCCCCTTCACGCAGATTGACGCTGCGGCTGTGGGGCATCATCGCGGCGGGCTTGCCGACGGGCTTGGCGACATCACGCTGTCGCTGGGGGCTGGTGAGCGCATCGGCTATCTGATGATCTGGCCGCATGCGCGCCCGTGGCGGTATTCACGGCCCGAGCCGATGCTGCGCTCGCTTCCCAATCCCGACGGTGTTGCGGCGCTGCTGGCGGACGCTTTGGCGGCGCATGCAGGCGTCGCTCCGCGTGTACTTCAGGCGATGGCGGCGCAGCCGGTGCGCGAGCCTGATATGCACGGCGCGACTGCGCCAATGGCTTCATGAGGTCGCGCCATGTCTGATCTTTTCGCAGAAAGCCCGTTTCCCCGCCGCGCCGTTCACGCCGGGCTGGCGCTTGTGGGCATGACGATCCTGTTCGCGGGTTTCGCGCGGATGACCGACATTGGCGTGACGCGGCTGGCGTATTCGCCTGCGATTGAATCGCAGCAGATGCGTTTTCTCGATAATCCCGAGGGTGGCGTGCGCGTGGAAAGCGCGGACGGGCGGGTGATCGCCTCGTTTGGAATCGGCGAAGGCGGCTTTTTGCGCGGCGTTCTGCGCGGGTTTGCGCGGGACCGGCGCTCACGCGACATGGGGTCGCAGGAGGCGTTTACCCTCACGCGCCATCAGGATGGGCGACTTTCTCTGGCTGATTCCGCCAGTGGACGCGTCGTAGAGCTTGACGCGTTCGGTCCAACCAATGCAGGTTTGTTTGGAAGACTTCTCATCGAGGGCAGAAGCTTTCGGTAAGGTGGCTTCCATGAAACAGGAGGGTTCGATGATCGGCTCGCGCACCACGCGCAATATCCCCTGCATCGTCGAAATCGAGCAGACGCCCGATAGCCTGCACGCGCATGTGATGCTGGAGGGGTTTGATCCTGGCCCAGGCGACAAGGTGATCGTGCACGGCGCCCCGACGCAAATCCGCTTTGGCGAGCGCGGCACCTTCCATTGCCACGCAACGCTGATCCACGCAGGATTGTTTACGCGCCAGACCACGCGCCTGTTGTCTTATCTGGAACTCACCGAACTTTATGAAATCGGCTTTTCCGCAGGGAGCGCATCATGATTGCGATGGAGGGCGGCGGCGCCGTCGGGAATGTGGCCACCGAGGCCGCGCTTGAAGAAACAATGCTCAGCCCGCGCTTCTACACGACCGATTGCGAGGCGATGGACCGGCTCGACGTCAGCCTTGTGAAGCCCGAATGGGACAAGCTGATGGCCGATCTGCGCGCGGACCTGAACAAGGGCCATTTCGTGCGCACCGATGAATTCGATATCGACATGATGCAGATGCCCGAAGACCTGCGTCGCGAATTTGTGGATTTTCTTGTGAGTTCCCTCACCGCTGAATTTTCCGGCTGCGTGCTTTACGCCGAAATCAAGAAGAAGATCACCAACCCGGAAATTCGCGATCTGTTTGCGCTGATGGCGCGCGATGAATCGCGCCATGCGGGCTTCATCAACGAAGTGCTGAAAGACTTCAAGATTGGCGTGGACCTCAGCTTTCTGGCGCGGGCCAAGAAGTACACGTATTTTCAGCCCAAGTTCATCTTCTACGCGACGTATTTGTCGGAGAAGATCGGCTATGCGCGCTACATCACCATCTTCCGCCATATGGAGCGCCATCCCGACAAGCGCTTCCATCCGATTTTCAAATGGTTTGAAAAATGGTGCAACGACGAGTTCCGCCATGGCGAGGCGTTCGCGCTCATCATGCGCGGCAATCCGCATTTGTTGCAGGGCCGCAACAAACTCTGGATTCGCTTCTTCCTGCTCGCCGTCTACGCCACAATGTACGTGCGCGACCATATGCGGCCTGAGCTTTACAAGGCGATTGGCATGGAGCCCGCGCTCTATGATCGCAAGGTGATCGCGATGTGTTCGGAAATCACCAAACAGGTGTTCCCGTTCACCATTGACACCGACAACGAGGCTTTGTGGCGCGGGTTTGAGCGTCTGCGCAAAATCGCGGACGCCTCGGAAGCTGCGCGCAAGCAGGGCGGGATCATGGGGCGCGTCAAGCGCATCGGCCTGTCGATTGCGGGCGCCGCCGCGTTCGCGCGCATTTACACGCTGCCTGTGCGCCATCATGACCTGCCAAAGCAGGTTTTGCTCGCGCCGGTCTGGTAGGAGAAGCATTTGAGCCAGTTCGGGCTTCCGCTGCTTTATGCGCTCTTCGTCTGGTGGTTCAGCACGGGGCTGATCCTCTATCTCGACGGATTGCCAAACCGGACCTATCGCTGGACGATGTTGGGCGCGAGCGTTCTTGCTCTCGCGGGGCTTGCTGCGCTCTGGCTTGTGCGCGACGATTCCTCAAGCTTTGGCGCCTATGTCGCGTTCACCGCCGCGCTGGCGCTTTGGGGCTGGAACGAGACTGCGTTTCTCATCGGCGCCGTCACGGGGCCGCGTCGCACGGCGTGTCCGCCGCATCTGCAAGGCTGGCCGCGCTTTGTTGAGGCCGCGCGCATGATCTTGTGGCATGAGCTGGCGATAGCGGCGGCTTTCGCGCTGCTTGTTCTGGCTACATGGGACGGAGCAAATCAGCTTGGGGCGCAGGTCTATCTGCTGCTCTGGGCGATGCGGCTGAGCGCGAAATTAAACATCTTCCTTGGCGTGCCCTATGCGCCGCTGTCGTTCCTGCCCGATCATCTGCGCTATCTGGCGAGCGGCTTTCGCACGCGCGCCATGAACCTGCTGTTTCCCATCGTCGTCACGGCCTCGACGGCGCTTTGCGCGCTGCTGGTCGTCTGGGCTTTGGACGCAAGCGCAGGGGCGGCTACGGGATATGTGCTGCTGGCGACGCTGCTTGCGCTCGCCATTCTTGAACACTGGTTTCTTGTTCTGCCGCTACCCTCCGAACGTCTGTGGGCGTGGGGCTTTCAGCCTCACGACGAGCATCGCGCAATCAAGGACGCGCCCGTCGTCGCAGTCGTTCCCACCTA